>JAGZJD010000002.1 GCA_018365895.1 Lachnospiraceae bacterium
GTCAAATCGAAAATGGAGTAAACGAAGGGGCAGTTCACTGGAATGCCAAAACTGCTTTTTCGTTTACCCCATCATCGATTCTAACCTAAAGAATTTGTTTATTTCTCATAATATCATACTTTGTAATTATTTACACCATTATAATCACAAAAAATAACGCAGACAATATCTCTACTATCTGCGTCATTCCTTTCATGTCTTCTTGAAATATTTACTCCATTTTCTTTCAACTTTTACTCCAAATTTACTCCATTTTAAAAATCTATTACGATATTTTGCGGTATTCTATGATACCTTTTCTTTGAAGAAAAATGTCTGCAAACCTTGATTTTAAGCGAATTTTTCAATATTTCCAAGCACTTTATTCTACAGTAGCGCTGCTCAAGCTCGAATCCACTTCGCTTCTTCTCGCTTGACGGGCATATGCCCTATAGATAACAAAAAAGATGTCCTTATTCCTGTAAACAAGATAAGTCCATCTTTTCTGTTATCTGCACTGCCTATTATTTCTGCACAATATTGATGATTTTCTTCGGAACATAAATTTCTTTTACAATTGTTCCTGTTAATTTATCTTTGATAGCCTCTTTTCCGGCTGCGATTGCATCTTCTTTGGAAGCATCTGCCGCAATTGTAACGATTGCTCTTGTTTTTCCGTTAATCTGTACCGGAACTTCAATCTCATCGTCTTTCATTGCCTCTTCATCATAGGTCGGCCATCCTGCATGGAATACACTTCCTTCATTTCCAAGCTGCTGCCAGATTTCTTCTGCAAGGTGCGGTGCAAACGGAGCAAGGAGTACTGCAAGTGTATTTAATGTTTCTTTGTCTACTCCGCCCTCTTTCTTCGCAATCTCAATCAGTTTATTATTATATTCCATGAAACCGGAAACAACTGTGTTAAGACTGAAGCTTTCCAGACGTTTTGTGATCTCACATACCATTCTGTGGCGTGTTTTAATCATTTCTTTTGATGCTGTCACATTTTTCTCTTTGTTGTCCATCACGAGGTTCCATACTTTGTTTAAGAAACGATAAACGCCGTCGATTCCTCTGTCATCCCATTCTGCATCTAATTCCGGCGGTCCTACAAACAGCTCGTACATTCTCAAGGAATCACATCCATAATCTCTTACAAGATCATCCGGAGAAACAACATTTCCTTTTGATTTACTCATCTTAATGCCGTTCTTTCCTGTGATCATACCCTGATTAAACAGTTTGTGGAACGGTTCGTCAAAGTCAACGACTCCGATATCATGCAGGAATTTTGTATAGAAACGTGAATACAGTAAGTGAAGTACCGCATGTTCTACACCACCGATGTACATATCAACCGGAAGCATTTCATCTGCTTTTTCTCTGGAAACAAGCTGCTCTTTATTATGCGAATCTACATAACGAAGGAAATACCAGGAAGAACCTGCCCATTGCGGCATTGTGTTTGTCTCGCGTTTTGCAGGAGCTCCACATACCGGACAAGTTGTATTTACCCAGCTGTCGATTGCTGCAAGCGGTGATTCTCCTGTTCCTGTCGGCTCATAGGAATCTACTTCCGGCAATGTCAGCGGAAGCTGATCTTCCGGAACCGGAACATTTCCACAATGCGGACAGTGAATGATCGGAATCGGTTCTCCCCAGTAACGCTGACGTGAGAATACCCAGTCACGAAGCTTAAAGTTCACTGTTGCACGTCCAAATCCACGCTCTTCAATCATATGCGGCGCTTCTTTTTTCAGCACAGCTGATTCCATACCGTTCCACTCACCGGAATTAATCATGATTCCGGAAGCTTCTGTGTACGCTTCTTCCATATTTTCAATTTCTTTGCCATCTTTTGCAATTACCTGAATGATCGGAATGTTGAATTTCTTTGCAAATGCAAAGTCACGGTCGTCGTGTGCCGGTACACACATAATCGCACCTGTACCATAATCAGCAAGTACATAGTCAGACAGCCAGATTGGTGTTTTTGCTCCGTTTAACGGATTAATTGCATAGCTTCCTGTAAATACACCTGTCTTTTCTTTATCCTGAAGACGATCTACATTTGATTTCATAGAAGCATCGTAAATATACTGTTCTACTGCCTCTCTTGTCTCATCTGTTGCAAGTTCTTTTGCAAGTGCGTGCTCCGGAGCAAGTACCATAAATGTTGCTCCATGCAGTGTATCCGGTCTTGTCGTATAAACTGTAATCTTTTCGTCTCTTCCCTCTACCTGGAAATCTACTTCTGCACCATAGCTCTTGCCGATCCAGTCTGCCTGCATCTTTTTCACTTTTTCCGGCCAGTCAAGCTTATCAAGGTCATTTAGCAAACGGTCTGCATATTTTGTAATCCTCAGCATCCACTGGCGAAGATTCTTCTTTGTTACCTCTGAACCACAACGCTCGCATTTTCCATTGACAACTTCTTCATTGGCAAGACCTGTCTTACAGGACGGGCACCAGTTAATCGGGAATTCTTTTTCATATGCAAGACCATTTTTAAACATCTGCACAAAAATCCACTGTGTCCATTTATAAAATTCTGGATCTGTTGTATTTACTTCTCTGTCCCAGTCATATAACGCTGCGATTTCATTAATCTGGCGTTTAATATTTTTTACATTTTCTGCTGTGGAAATTGCCGGATGAACTCCCATCTTAATTGCATAGTTTTCAGCCGGAAGTCCAAACGCATCCCATCCCATTGGATGAATGATATAATAACCCTGAAGTAATTTATAACGGCTCCATACATCAGAAATAACATATCCTCTCCAATGTCCTACATGAAGACCATTTCCTGACGGATATGGGAACATATCCAGACAATAATATTTTTCACGCTTTCCATTGGCGTCTTCTTTGATATTTACTGGATTCTTTTCCCAGTTTTCACGCCATTTTTTCTCAATTGCCTTATGATTATAAGGTGCTGCCATGACTTTTCCTCCTTCTTCCTTATCCACAACACCGGCGGAGTCTTTTTCGTTAATAAAAAAGACCTTCATCTCATTCAAGAGACGAAAGTCATAATGATTCCGCGGTACCACTCTAATTTATCCGTACGAAACAGATACACTTACATTTCTATAACGGGAAATCCCGCTTCCGGCTACTGTACATATAGAACGGTTCACCGAAAGAACTCTGAGGTGAGTTCAAAATCTGCATCTGCTGCCTCACACCTTCCGACAGCTCTCTGAAAGATTAACAGCTCTCTACTATTCCTCTTCAACGTTTATTCGATATTTTTTGATAAACTATATTTCATTCTAACATATGCCTGCTATTTGTCAAGCACTTGCTTATAAATTCCTCATTTTCTGACGTTTCCCCAAAATTACACCCTATATTTTTGTTCAGTTTTCTCAAATTTATGGTTGTTTTAAGCATGCATTTAGTGTATAATATACATATCTTGTAAGAGACGATAAAACAACATAAAGGAGATTACGATTATGGTTAATTTATTAATAGGCCCGAAAGGCACTGGAAAAACACAGATTATGATTGATCTCGCTAACAAAGCTGTAAAGGACTGCAATGGTAACGTCGTATTTATCAAGAAGAGCCATCAGGATACTTTCAACTTATCTTTCGACATTCGTGTTATCTGTATGGACGATTATGCAAAGGTTACAGGAGCTGACACTTATCTCGGATTCATTTACGGCATGCTCAGCGCTAACCATGATATCGAAGCAGTTTTCATTGATGGATTATTAAAACATTCCGGTATTTCATCTGATCACATGCCTGCATTCATTGAAGAATTGAAAAATATTTCCAAGAATGATAACGTTGACTTTTATGTAAGTCTCTCTGCTGAAAAAGACAGTCTTGCCGGAGTTGACATGACAGATTGTACACTTTTGAATTAATTTCAATATTACATAAAATGAGGAAGACATTCATCCCCTGAATCTCTTCCTCATTTTTATTATTGTTTTTTGCATATCTTTTTTCTAAAGCTTTCTATCACTACTGCGCTTCTTCCGGCACAACAATCTCCTCTGTAAACCTTCTCCAGAATTCTGATTCATCTTTTGCAGTTTTCAGTGCATTTGATAATTTATGTACTCCGATCTGTTCCGCCAGTGTCTTTTCTCCCGAATACAGATTTGTTCCAAGTCCAAGCTGATTTCCTTCAATTTCTACGCCAAGACTCGCCAATGTTGTCGGAAACATATCCATCGCAGTAAATTTGCGGAACGTTGTTTCCTCTGCCTCTATTGGAGAATTTAAAATCGTGTTATATAAAGTACGCCGATAGTCCGGATCAATCGTGCTGCAAAAATCTGCATCCATTGTCCGATGATCTCCTGACAGAATTACTGTTGTATCTTTATAAAACTCCTGCTGGCGAATCCATGATACAAAATCCGCCACCTGGCGACTTGAACAGGACAATACTGTTCCATACTGATCTGCCCCATATTCCCACCTGCAGAGCGGACATGGCCAACCATTTTCTTTATGTGTATCTACGGTCAGCATTGTGAAATTAAATGGTTCTTCTTCTGCCGCTAGTTTTGTAATCTCTTCTTTCGCATATTCAAAAAGTCTCTGATCTTCATATCCCCACCAGACACGATAATCTATTGGAAATTTCTTATTGATCAGTGCTGTCGAATAATCATAAATTTTATAGCTGCCATGCTGCGAAAAATATTGCAGTCTTCCTCCGAAAATCGCATCTGAACCAATAAGTAATTCCTGCTGATAGCCTTCCTGTTCAAGAATATTCCCAAGACTCCATACTTTTGGAAAAAATACTTCCTGCCCATTCATAGCATTTCTCGCAATCGGAATCAATAACGGAAGTCCTGATGTCTGTGCAAACATGGATGCAACAGTCCAACGTATTCCTTCTACTTCGTATGCTCCTCCTACTTGATCTGTATGGGAGAAATTCAGATTTTCTTCTGCCAATGCAGTAAGTTCCGGAATATAATTAATATCATATGCTCCTCCATCAAGTTTTGACATATAGGTATTTTCCATTGACTCCAAAAAGATATAGATTAGATTTCTCTTTTTCTCGGGAAATGAACTGCACAAAATGCAGAAACCAAGCACACCGGCAACAAACCGATGTACCCTTATAGAAATCATAACTATTAGTAAGATTATCCCCCAAATAATTACTGATGGCACTACATATTGAAATAAATTCTGCAGTTCTTCTGTCAGAGATGTCTCCAATGGTACTTTTAATTGAAATACCAGCTCTTCTATTGAAACATCCCCCCAACTTTTTACAAACCACTTCCGAGTCAGACAGACAGTTGCAATAGCAATTCCCCCACATACTGCTGCTACAACTGCCATAAGATATCCGACTCTCCTAATCACTTCTTTTGTCTTTTTTCTCAAGACAGATTCCTCTCATTCCTCTTCGTTTTAGAGTTTTCCTCCAGTTACTCTATATTTACTACCGTATGGAGCTCTTCTCCCTCTTTGTATTCTAAATGAAGTTCATCCCCCACATTATAGCGGATAATTCCAATAAATTTATTTACCGCCACATCAAAAATATCTTCTGAACCTTCCAGCATAATATAGTAATGTGAATTTCCTTCCACAACACTTTGTGCAATCTTTGTAATCTTTCCAGTAGCTTCTTTTACTTCTCTTGTATCTTCTGTTTCTTCTTTCACTCCATTACTTACAAGAAGCTGATGATATTGTTCCTCACACGCAGAAACCGTATCTCCAATAGCTACAAGTTGATATTTCTGTACATTTACCATCGCATATTTTTTAACAAGTCCTGCATCATCTTTCAATGCGATAAAATATGTTGGTTCTCCGGAAATATTCAGCAACAACGGAAATGTAGCTCTATATTTTAAGTTCTGAACCTGACCTTCTGCAGAAGATTGTGCAGATTCCTCCGTGGCACCTTCCACCGGATAGAATTTTGTCTCCATTGTACGCTGATTCATCAAAACAAATCCAACATTAGACTGGTCTCCGCTGACAGAAGTTACTCCTGTATACACCCAAACATCATCATCAATTGCCAGATAATTATAGCCGGTTGTTGTCTTCAAACAGTCCTTTTGACCAAGGATGCTGTTAAAATAACCATGTTTTAATGCGCCATAATAATCATACAGACGAATCAAAAGATCTGCCGAATATGCATGGTCGATCCATTGTGGAACTTCATCAATCTTATAATCTTTTGTTTCTCCCGTTATTGCATCGCAAAGCACAACGCGCCCTATCGTCTCTCCTCCAAAAAGACCGATGTTATATTTCTTTACCGGACATACCCAGTATGGTGTTCCTTCCTCGTCAATCTCGAAACTAAGTTCATCAAAAATATATGTCGGATAGCGGAAACGTAAATGACGGTAAATATTCCGGTTCAAGTGTTCACTAGTAGAATATTTCATTCCCTCATCCAGTTTTACAAGCTCTGTCGTCTGGCTGGCCATATCAATTTTAATATATGCCGGGATTCCCGTTTTCCAGTTGGTAAACCATTTAATGGTATTGGCATAACGAAGCGGCGATACTCTGACCGGATGGTTATTATAATTAATCTGGCTATAGATCTCATCTACTTCATACTGAGACACCATTTCCACCATGCTTCCCATCTTACGGTTTCCAAGCAATTTAGCAGAGTCTTTATCAAGAATCGGAATCTGGTCAAAAGAAAGTTCTTCGATATCTTTCGTAAATTTTCCTTCCTCCACGTTCAAAAGCTTCTGATACTTCTTCGCATTAATAATCGGTGAAGACAACAGGCTTCCGACAAGAAAAACAACCACAACAGCTCCGATCAAACCGATCATCAATTTCATCATTTTTGACTGTTTCACTTCTGAAGGGCTAATACGCTTACGGACAGCGTAAATTACCGTCACAACTGCGATTCCAAAGATAATAAAATACCAGAAATCAACAGAATGAATATTTACTGCCGGAAGACTGACATAGTAATATACAAATCCGGCTATCAGAAGTGCAAGCACACTTAAGATCTTTGTTTTTAGTTTCATATTTCATTTCCTCCCTTATATGAGGCAATTATACAAGATAATCCTGTGAAAATCTACGGTCACACCGAAACTAAAACCGTTTTTCTAAAAATTTAATAATTTCCCCTCCGGCATCGGAGCAGATCTCTGTTTCCAACCAGATTTCTTCTGACCTGATTGCCTGACCAACTAACATTGACAGACCGGACACTGTCTGCAGCCCGGCTTCTTTTGCAAGGCGCAACAATTCCGTCTCCAGCGGATTGTATACCATATCTGCTGCAACACGATATGCTTTTATCTGTGATGCTTCAACAACACTTTGACCGGTATTTGGATACATCCCCACCGGCGTCGTATTCAAGATGATATCTCCCCCTGGAAGATCTTCCAGCATACAGATATCCACTTCCGGAAAATATGCTTTGATTGCTTCTGCCTTCTTTGGATTACGCACCGCCAGCGTTACCGATGACGCTTCGCCCTGTAAAAAAGCATATACCGCAGCTTTGGCAGCTCCACCGGCTCCAAGCAGCGTCACATTTGTTCCCTTTAATGCAACACCGGCACGTTTGAACATATATAAGACACCTATATAATCTGTATTATATGCATATACCTGACCGTCTTTTTGTTTCAGCGTATTCAATGCCCCAATATTTTTCACATCTTTATCCGCAATCACATAGGGCAGCAATGTTTCTTTATAGGGAATTGTCACATTCAGTCCAAGATAGTCTTCCCGGAGCATTCGGGGAATTATCTGATCTGTCTCCTCTTCCGGCACTTCCAGAAGTTCATATGTTCCCGTCATTTCTTGTTCCTTTAATAAGTATTCATGAATTTCCGGAGACAGAGAATGCCCCAGCTTCTTTCCAATTAATCCCAGTTTCATTTTTTCACCTTTCCCCTGACCGTCTTTTCAAAAAGCACTGTCTCATTTGTCACATTTTACCATTCCTCTTCGGAGTCATTTTGCTAGATCACGCCTGCCTCATAAAAGAATTCTGCCTCTGTCGGATAGACGAAGCTTTCTCCGATTTCTTTCAAAAGTACTAAGTTCAAACAATGGTTCAAATTCTTTTTATCATGTTTTACTGCTGCCAACAACGCTTTCATCTCGATTCCACATTCCGTCGGAAGCCCATATTGCTTAAGCGTATCTCGGATCTGCTCTGCACAGCCTTGCTTTGTCATACCTCTTTCTTCAGATAATTTCGTAATCTGATACATCCCAATCGCCACCGCTTCTCCATGACTTTCCCGCTCATAATGGTAATATTGCTCAATTGCATGCGCCAGCGTATGACCAAAGTTCAAAAGCATTCTTTCTCCTACATCAAATTGATCTTGCTCAACTACTTGACGTTTAATATCTACACAGCGGAAAATAATCTCCGTCATATATGGCTTCAATCCTTCAAAAGATCCCGCTTTCCGGATGGTATGAAATAACTGACAGTCCTTAATACAGCCGTATTTGATAACTTCTCCCATTCCATCAATCAAGTAACGTTCCGGCAATGTATCAAGCACATCCGGATCGATCAAAACAAGTTTCGGATGATAAAAAGCTCCCACAAGATTTTTTCCTTCCGCCAGATCCACTGCTGTCTTTCCTCCTACAGAAGAATCCACCTGTGCCAAAAGTGAAGTCGGAATCTGCACATACGGTACTCCCCTCATGTAAGTTGCTGCTGCAAATCCGGTTAAATCACCCACAACACCTCCTCCAAGCGCAATCACAAGATCGCTTCTTGACATTTTTGCTTCCAACATCGAACTGTAGATACCTGGAAGCGTCTGAAAGCTTTTGGACGGTTCTCCATGTGGAATAATTGTCTGAAAACATTCATAATGCTCTCTTAATCCCTGGAGCAGTTTTTCTCCATAAAGTGCAAATACCGAATCATCAGACACTACCATAATCTTTCCTTTTGGAAATATCTCCGCAATATACTTTGATGCTTTTTCCAAAATTCCACGCTCTATTTCAATCGGATAACTCTGTTCTCCAAGATGAACTGTTAACTGCATTTTACTACACCTGCTTTCCTACTACCGGAGCAATCTTTGTGATTGCCTGAATCAGTGCATCATATTTCTCTGGTTTCAATGATTGTGCGCCATCGCAGAGCGCATTCGCCGGATCATTATGCACTTCAATCATCAGTCCGTCTGCTCCTGCTGCTACAGCTGCCTTTGCCATTGGTTCCACCAGCCACCATTTGCCTCCCGCATGACTCGGATCAATAATAATCGGAAGATGAGTCATACTTTTGATTACCGGAATCGCCTGCAGATCTAACGTATTTCTTGTATAAGACTCAAATGTCCGGATTCCACGTTCACAAAGGATTACATTTTCATTTCCCGCAGCCATTATATATTCTGCTGCCATAATCCACTCTTCATAAGTTGCATTTAATCCTCGTTTCAAAAGAATTGGACGTTTTGTCTGTCCAAGATGTTTCAACATATCGAAATTCTGCATATTTCTTGCACCAATCTGGATTAAATCTACTTTTTCATCGAACAGTTCTAAATGTTCCAGCGACATCAGCTCTGTCACAATCGGAAGTCCGGTTTCCTTTCTTGCAGTACAGAGGATTTCTAACCCTCGCTCACCCATTCCCTGGAATGCATACGGACTTGTGCGCGGTTTAAATGCCCCGCCTCGCAGTAAATTCGCTCCTGACTTCTTCGCTGCTCTCGCAATCTCAATTACCTGTTCTTCAGATTCTACGGAACATGGACCTGCAATCAGCGCCAGATGATTGCCTCCTACTTTGACTCCACTGACATCAATCACAGAATCCTCCGGATGAAAAGCTCTGTTTACTAATTTATATGGTTCCTGCACATGCATAACCTTTTCCACACAAGGTTCTACTTCAAACAGTCTGGAATCCACACTTGTCGTATCTCCAATACATCCGATAATCGTCATTCCTTCTCCGATTACTGTATGTGTTTTCAAACCTTTTGCTAACACTAACTGTTCTACATGTTTTACTTCTTTTTCTCCTGTCCCCGGTCTTAATACAATAATCATTTTTATCTTCTCCTTTGCTTTGAAAATTTTATACAAGTTTCTGTCAACTCTCTCAAATGCGAAAAAACTCCCGCCCTCCTGGTTAAACCAGAGGGCGAGAGTCATAAATCCTTCGCGGTTCCACCTCTTTTTACAGATTCTTCACAAAATCTGCCTCATGAAGTACGCTGTTGATTCACAGATAATACTTCTGCAAGATAACGGCTGCAACCGGAGATGCCTACTGTTGTTTCAGCACTCTACTCCAAGAGGAATTCGATATTGTCTGCTATGCTCCGCTTCCACCATCCGGAACTCTCTGTATCAGCTTCTCAATATCTACTCTTTCTTTTCATCGTATTTAAGAGCGGATATATTATTTTTTACAATAGTACATTGTTTTGATACATTTGTCAACTACTCTTCATTCGGATAGAATGAGTAATATTCTTCGCCATTCTGAAGTGCAATCCCTCTCGCTTCTGCCAATTCCTCGATTGTCACAAGCTGGTATCCCTTATCCACCAACTGCGGTATGGCAGCAATCGCTGCATCAATAGATTCTGTATGAATATCATGCATCAGAACGATATCTCCATCCCCAGCTTCATTTATAATACAATCAATCGTCTGTTGTACATTTCTTGTCTTCCAGTCAAGTGTATCAATAGACCACATTCCAAGCGGCATCCCGGCATTCGCACGAACTTCGTCATTCTTTGCTCCATAAGGCGGACGGAGAATTGTAGCTCCATGACCAATATAGCCCGTGAGCAAGTCATTTACCCCGCCAATCTCTGCCTGAATCCCTGCTGCATCTAAATGTGTCAGCTGTGGATGTGACATTGTATGATTGCCAATCTGACAGCCTATCTCTTCCATCTTCTGAACAGTTGCCGCAACATCAACTCTGCTGTTCTGAAGTCCTGTACCTGTCATAAAGAATGTTGCTTTTGAATTGTATTGTTCCAGCACATTCAAAAGTTCCATTGTACGTTCCCCTGGACCATCATCAAACGTCAGCGCCATCATTGGCCTTGTCAGATCGAGGGAACTCTCTTTCGATTTAAGCTTTCCGTCTTTTGCAAAAACACAGTCGCTTGCACCAATATGTTTCTCCCCTGTTACCATCTTGGCTTCTCTGTCAAAATAGTATGTATCTTCTTCAAGCTTAACCCAGCCGACAGCTGCTTTCCCATCCTCTTGAAGATAGTACTTCGCTCCATCACGTTCCTGCCATCCTGTCTGCATCACACCTTCTTTATTAAACAGGTATTGTGCATTCTTAATCGTCTGCCAGCCTGTCACTTTATTTCCTTCTGCATCAAAGTAATACATCTTGCCCTTAGAAGGAATAAAACTTTCGGTTACATAAGCCCCTTCAAGATTCTTAAACTTATTGCCGTCCCACTCACCATATTTATTCTTTACCGTCAGAAGTCCATCTTTTGTATACACTTGAACTTTTCCAAGCCATTTGTTGATTAATGCGTTCTCTAACTCTTTCGAAAGCTTAACATCTACCGAAAATTCTCCTTCTGTTACGCCATCGGCATCACACTTCAATTCAATTCCTTCACCGCTTTTCAGCTGTTCCGCCAGATCTTTCACAGTCATATTCGTCTTTTCATCAAGTACGGTATCTTCGTCTCCTTCAACCTCTACCTGAACTCCAAGTGCAGGTATCTCTGCTTCCTGAAGCATGGATTCCACAGCTCCTGTTACTTTAACTCTGGTAAATTTTTCCTTACTGGCAGCTGCTGCCGTATTGCATAGCAAAACTACCAGTACCAGTAATGCCGCAAGACCCATCTGGCGTCTGCGTAAAAAGCGTTGTCTCCTTCTGTTTCTAATCTGACTTTCCATCTGACTGTATCTCCTTCTATAAAAATCCTCATCTCCTTTTTTATTATATCGAATCTTGTCAGATTAAGCAATTACTCTAATTCTTAAAACTCTGTCAAATCCCTTAATATCTTCTTCAAAATTTCTTAACATTTTTCAGCAATAGCTATGCATAGCTGACAATATATTTATAACTGTTCCATATCTTCTTCACTAAACACTTCACTAATTGCCGCCCCCGGCGCTACCATAGGCCATACCTTCTCATCTGCGTCAATCTGACAGTCAATCACGACCGGTCGCCCAAGTGTCAGCGCCTTCTGAAACGCTTCCTGAAACTCTTTTCGCGTCACCGCGCGCATTCCTTCTGCCCCCATTGCCTCTGCAAGTTTTACAAAATCTACCGCATCATTCAGTACAGTTGCAGAATAGCGTTTTTCATAAAATAAATTCTGCCATTGACGTACCATTCCAAGTACATGATTATTCAGTACAACTTGAATAATCGGAATATGATATCTTGCAGCCGTAGCAATCTCGTTCATATTCATTCGGAAACATCCGTCGCCTGCAATATTAACAACAACCTTCTCTTTCACACCAAGTTTTGCACCAATTGATGCGCCAAGTCCATATCCCATCGTTCCCAATCCACCGGAAGTCAAAAATGTACGTGGTTTCGAATATTTATAAAACTGCGCTGCCCACATTTGATTCTGTCCGACTTCTGTCGTAATCACTGCTTCTCCCTTTGTCTGTCGGTAGATTTCTTCCACAACATACGGACCACTTAATACTTCCGGATGATATGTCAGCGGATATTTCTTCTGATACATCTGAATCTGCTCAATCCATTCGTGATGATCCTGCTGATCAAACCGTTCATTTAATAATTTCAGAACTTCTTTTAAATCCCCCGAAATACTCGCATCCGTAATAATATTTTTATCCACTTCCACTGGATCCACATCTATTTGAAGAATCTTCGCTTTATTTGCAAATTTGGCTGCATTTCCTGTAACACGGTCACTAAATCTGGCTCCTGCAACTACAAGCAAATCACACTCACTCACACCATGATTAGAGGTTTTTGTACCATGCATTCCAAGCATTCCCGTATAGAGCGGATCTGTTCCCGGAAAACCGCCCTTTCCCATCAGAGAATCGCAAACAGGCGCATCCAACTTATGTGCAAATTCCAAAAGTTCTTCGGATGCTCCTGAAAGAATTGCCCCGCCTCCTACAAAAATGTACGGTCTTTTACTATCCTTCAGCATCCGAACAGCTATATCAATATCTGTCTCTGTAATGTGTTCTGTTACCGGTTTAATCTCTTTTTTTTCTATTTTCGCATATTCTGCCGTCTGTGCCGTTATATCCTTTGGAATATCAATCAATACCGGACCTGGACGTCCAGTTCGTGCTATCTCAAACGCCCTTCGAATTGTATCTGCCAGTTTCTCCACATCTTTGACAATATAGTTATGTTTCGTAATTGGCATTGTAATTCCTGCAATGTCAATTTCCTGAAAACTATCTTTTCCAAGCAGGCTCACTCCTACATTACAGGTAATTGCAACAACCGGAACGGAGTCCATATAAGCAGTTGCAATTCCTGTTACCAGATTTGTAGCTCCCGGTCCGCTTGTGGCAAAACATACACCAACTCTTCCCGTTGCTCTTGCATAACCGTCGGCAGCATGCGCTGCTCCCTGTTCATGTGACGTTAAAATATGTGTGATTTCATCACTATGTTGATAGAGGGCATCATAGACATTCAAAATTGCTCCTCCCGGATATCCGAAGACAGTATCTACCCCCTGTTCTTTTAGACATTCTATTACTATTTCAGCTCCTGTCAACTTCATAAACCTCTCCTCCTACTTTGGTATTTCAAGCACTGCTCCGCGGTTTCCGCTCGTCACAAGCGCTGCATATCTTGCCAAATATCCGGTTGTTACCTTTGGCTCTCTCGGCTTCCATTCTCTTTTTCTTCGCTCCAGTTCTTCTTCTGCGACATCCAATGTAATACTGAGTCCTGGAATATCAATGCATATAATATCTCCTTCTTCTACAAGTGCAATTGGTCCTCCGACTGCCGCCTCCGGAGAAACATGTCCAATTGACGCACCTCTTGATGCACCACTGAAACGTCCGTCTGTAATCAATGCCACACTGGAGCCAAGTCCCATACCCGCAATCGCAGATGTTGGATTCAGCATTTCTCTCATGCCCGGACCGCCTTTCGGTCCTTCATAACGGATTACTACCACATCTCCAGGTGCGATCTTTCCTCCCTTGATTGCAGAAATTGCGTCCTCTTCACAGTCAAATACTCTTGCCGGGCCTTCATGCACCATCATTTCTTCTACAACAGCAGAGCGCTTCACAACACTGCCGTCCGGCGCCAGATTTCCTTTTAGTACGGCAAGTCCTCCTGTCTTGCTGTACGGATGTTCCACCGGCCGAATGACTTCCGGATTTTTATTAACACATCCCTCAATATTTTCCCCAACAGTCTTTCCTGTCACTGTCATACATTCTGTGTGAAGCAGCTGAAGTTTATTCAATTCATTCATAACTGCATACACACCGCCTGCCTCATTTAAATCTTCCATATACGTCGGCCCTGCTGGTGCAAGATGACATAAATTCGGTGTGCGCTCACTAATTGGATTTGCAAAATCAATTTCAAAGTCCATCCCAATCTCATGGGCGATTGCCGGAAGATGCAGCATACTATTCGTTGAACATCCAAGCGCCATATCTACTGTCAATGCATTTAAAATTGCTTCTTTTGTCATAATATCTCTTGGACAGATCTGCTTACGGTAAAGTTCCATTATCTGCATTCCGGCGTGCTTTGCCAGTCGGATTCTCTCTGAATACACTGCTGGAATCGTTCCATTTCCTTTCAGGCCCATACCAAGCACTTCTGTCAGACAATTCATACTATTAGCTGTGTACATTCCTGAACAGGAACCACACGTTGGACACACTTTACATTCAAATTCTTCCAGCTCTTCATCATTTATGGCACCTGCCGCATGTGCTCCTACTGCTTCAAACATGCTGGACAGGCTTCTCTTCTCTCCCTTTACACGGCCTGCAAGCATCGGACCACCACTTACAAAGATAGTTGGTATATTAATTCTGGCTGCAGCCATCAAAAGCCCCGGCACATTTTTATCACAATTCGGCACCATAACAAGTGCATCAAACTGATGCGCCATTGCCATTGCCTCTGTGGAATCTGCTATCAGATCGCGTGTTACAAGTGAATATTTCATTCCAGTATGTCCCATGGCAATTCCATCACAAACAGCAATCGCCGGAAAAACAACCGGTGTTCCTCCCGCCATAGCGACGCCCATCTTCACGGCCTCCACAATCTTATCCAGATTCATATGACCTGGTACAATTTCATTATAGGAACTTACAATCCCGACAAGCGGTCTTTCTAATTCTTCTTTCGTATATCCTAATGCATTAAATAAAGAACGGTGCGGCGCCTGCTGCACTCCTTTCGTTACAGTATCACTTCTCATTGATATTTTCTCCTCACTCTTTGTTTATTTCTATTCAACCTTTTTCTCTCTTATCTGACCGATCTCATTACAGATCAAATCTCCCATTCTTCTCGTTGAAACCTGCTCTTTGCCTTCTGACATAATGTCAATTGTTCGATAACCCTTCTGAAGTACACGCTCCACTGCATACTCGATTGCTGATGCCTCTCTGTCAAGATCAAAACTGAAACGCAGCATTAACGCAGCTGAGAGGATTGTCGCAATTGGATTGGCAATGCCTTTTCCTGCAATATCCGGTGCAGAACCGCCACTTGGCTCATATAACCCGAATTTTGTTTCATTCAGACTGGCGCTTGCAAGCATACCAATAGAACCTGTAATCATACTTGCCTCGTCAGATAAAATATCTCCAAACATATTTTCTGTCAGGATGACATCAAATTGCTTTGGATCTTTGACAAGCTGCATCGCACAATTATCTACAAGCATATGTTCCAGCGTCACATCCGGATATGCGGCAGCAACTTCTTCCACGATGTTTCTCCAGAGTCTGGAAGAATCCAGTACGTTGGCTTTGTCCACACTTGTAACTTTCTTCCGCCGCTTCTGGGCGACTTCAAAAGCCCTGTGTGCAATTCTTCGTATCTCATACGCATGGTAGGTTAACGTATCATGTGCCGTCAGCTCCCCATCTTCCATCTGCGTTGCACGCGCTCCAAAGTAAAGGCCCCCTGTTAATTCGCGCATAATCATTAGATCAAAGCCGCCTTCTGTAATTTTTTCTTTCAGTGGACATGCTTCTTTTAATTCGTCATAAAGCACAGCTGGTCTGAGATTTGCAAAAAGATTCAAAGCTTTTCGAATTCCAAGAAGTCCTGCTTCCGGACGTTTTGACGGTTCCAATTTGTACCACGGAGATGTTTTTGCGTCTCCTCCGATTGATCCCATTAGCAGTGCATCACACTGCTTTGCACATTGAACTGCCTCTTCTGTCAATGGTATACCGCACGCATCAATAGAAGCGCCGCCCAACAATAATTCTTCGTACTGCAGTTCATGTCCAAATACTGTTCCAATTATCTCAAGCACTTTTACTGCCTCTGCAACAATCTCAGGACCGATTCCATCACCTCGAATAATGCCAATATGTAACTTCATTTCACTCATCCCTCCCACTGTTGTCTGACTATTATTTTATATATGATACTCTATTCTTATATGAAATTCAAGCTTTTATCCAAGAAAAATAGAGTGCGTTCGGTATTTTTATTTTTCTGTAAAATAGAAAAGAGTTTGTAGCTGATTAGCACAAACTCTCATCTTCTTAAGTATTCTTTTTTTCCTATGCTCCCGGTTTCTCTACCTGCATAATCGCAGCCTTCTGCATCGGGATACGGCAGTTCTTGTTGTTACCGAATTCTACGATGACATCTGTTTCAGAAATATCAATTACAACACCATAAAATCCGCTTGTAGTCAATACTGTATCGCCTACTTCCATATCAGCAATCATCGCTGCCAGTCTCTTTTTCTCTTTTTTCTGTGGACGCATCAATAAGAAATACATGATTCCGAAAATAGCAACATACATTAAAATAATCGGAAGTATTCCCATTGTTCCTCCCTGTCCTGAAGCTAAAATACCTTTCATTTTTCTTCCTCCTAATTGGCTTTAAAATTGGCATTACTACTAATATACACAAGTTTTACTATTTCATCAAGCAATTCTTATGACTTTATAGAAAATTTATGCTTCTTTCTGTTCAAATCCTGCTAATTTCTCCTTTTTATAAGATTGATAACGCCCTTCTTCAATCGCCTGCCGTATTTCTTCCATCATATGATTATAGAAATACAAATTATGAAGAACACAAAGACGCATTCCAAGCATTTCTCCCGCCTTCAAAAGATGCCTGATATAGGCTCTTGTATAGCTTCTGCACGCCGGACACTGACACCCTTCCTCAATCGGCCTCTCATCCAGTTCATATTTCTTATTGAACAAGTTCATCTTTCCATGATTTGTATAAACATGTCCATGTCTTCCATTTCTGCTAGGGTACACACAATCAAAGAAATCTACGCCTCTTTCTACTGCTTCTAAAATATTTGCCGGAGTTCCCACGCCCATCAGATAAGTAGGCTTATCCGAAGGTAAATACGGGACAACGGACTCTAAAATACGATACATTTCTTCATGTGTCTCTCCTACCGCAAGCCCTCCAACAGCATATCCATCTAAATCAAGTTCTGAAATCTGCTTCGCATGTTCAATTCGGATATCATCATAAATACCGCCCTGATTAATACCAAAGAGAAGCTGATTTTTATTAATTGTGTCTTCCAATGAATTTAGACGCTGCATCTCTGATTTACATCTGGCAAGCCATCTCGTTGTGCGGGCAACTGAATTTTCCATGTACTCTCTTGTTGCCACACTGGACGGACATTCATCAAATGCCATTGCAATCGTAGATGCCAGATTAGACTGAATCTGCATACTCTGTTCCGGCCCCATAAAAATCTTCCGACCATCTACGTGAGAATTAAAATAAACGCCCTCTTCTTTGATTTTACGAAGTTTTGCCAGAGAAAACACTTGAAATCCACCGGAATCTGTCAGAATTGGTCGATCCCAATTCATAAACTTATGAAGACCGCCAAGTTGTTTGACAATTTCATCTCCCGGACGCACATGCAGATGATACGTATTTGATAATTCCACCTGCGTCCCAATCTGACGCAGATCATCTGTAGAAACAGCACCTTTAATTGCCGCAATCGTACCTACATTCATAAATACCGGAGTTTCAATCACTCCGTGAACTGTCTCAAGTCGTCCCCGCTTTGCAAGACCATCTTTTTTTAATAAATGATACATAAATTACTTAACCTCTTTTTCTAATAATGCATAATTACCGGAACACCTACATAAATCATATCATACAACGTAGCTGCCCCATTATATGTCATGTTGATACATCCATGAGACCCATAACCATCTTTATACCGGGTGCCTCCAAAAGAAGACTGCCATGTAGCGTCATGAAATCCGATTCCGGTCCATGTTACACGCATCCAGTAACTTACCGGTGTCTCATATTCCGGCTTTCCGTCTTCCTGTATCTCGCCTTTTAATACTTTATTTCTCATTTTTTCTAAAATAGAAAAAATTCCAGCCGGCGTTGCATGTTTTGGATCCGGCTTTCCTGTAACTACATCAGCCTCAAACGCACTTGCACCATCGACAATATACCACACATGCTGTGCAGATAAATCCACTTCAATAAATGTATTTCCCCAGTCATTCGCTGCATGTATTACAGCTCTCTGACTATATTCCGGTTCTCTTGTTACCTGTTCGCTTCTTGTAATATTCCCAATCAACGCTTCTATCTCTGCGTCCTGATCAATCTTCCAGCCATAAGAACCGCCTGATACCTGAGCTGTCTTTCCTGCCGGCGTCTGAATGGTTCTTGTTGTACCAACCGTATCATACCTTGCCGCCAGATCAGCAACATAAGCTGCTACTTGATCTCTATTTACTGCAACTGCCATATTAGCATCGGCAACAAGCCACTGTGAGATCAGAGTTCGATCCACAACTTCTGTATTAGGATTTAAATCATACGTAATCGCTGCATTCAGATAACTGTTCATTGTATCTTTTGCCGTTACAACTTCCTGAGACTGTGATGTGAACTGCGGTTTTGCGTAACACTCCTCAGATTCCATTTCCAGTGTCGGCTGAAACTGATTAATTGCCTCTGCCACTTTTGTACGAAACACCTCATCATTGACCTGTGTTCCATATGTTTCAGGCTGAATTACATATTCTGTTCCATTAAATACCGGTACAGCAGAAACTGGCGGTGTCTGATTCTCCGGCTGCATGATCGTCAGTGATGTAATCTTCTCATTCAAAGCATTTTCATCGTATTTTACCCCAATGCTAGTCTGAACTTTGTCTTTCTTCCAAAATGCCTGCGGCCAAAGAAATGGATTCTGTTTCTCAAGGTACTTTTTCAATTCTGTGCCCGGCTGATATTCAAGGCCAATTTCAGAACCTAAAATCTGTTCCTGTCCCCCATCCAGCTCTTTCAATGCTAATGTATAACCACTTACCTGAGATTCCATATATTCTTCTACATCTGCAACTGTTTTCCCGGAAAAGTCTTTTCCATTAATTTCTGTAAAAAAGTAGTAGTGTTCCTGAAAATAAAAAGCAGCTCCAAAATAAACTGCCAGAAGTACACCCAAGATACTTCCCACAGTAATCCCAATAATCTTACGACGTTTTTTTTGTTTTTTATAATTTTCTAGTTCTTCCTCATAAGACTCTTCTTCATCTGAAAACTCATCATCTTCGTAATCATCATATTCATCTTCATACTCATCTTCTTCGGAATCGTCGTATTCGTCTTCATACTCATCTTCTTCGGAATCATCGTATTCATCTTCATACTCATCTTCTTCGGAATCGTCGTATTCATCTTCATACTCATCTTCTTCGGAATCGTCGTATTCATCTTCATGGGCACGCCAATTCTGATCTATATCTTCTTGAGATTTTATATCTTTCTTCTTAAAATTGCTCATGCAGTACTCTCCTTACTATTTCTGTCCATATGCGGTCATTATAATACGAAAAAAACGAAAAGTACAGTCCAAAATAAGGATTGCCTGTTTTTTTATCATCTTATATAATGAATGTAACATTTTGTTACAAACATGTCATTTACATACAATATTTGTCAATTATTCGAAAAATATTACTTCAGAAAGGATGATTTTATGTCTGGATCAATTTACGGACAACTTTTTACAATTACAACATGGGGAGAATCCCACGGAGCCGGCATTGGCGTCGTTATCGATGGCTGTCCTGCCGGGCTTTTGCTGGAGGCCAGCGATATTCAGCACTATTTAAATAGGAGAAAACCCGGGCAAAGCCGTTTTACTACTGCCAGAAAAGAAAACGATTCTGTAGAAATCCTCTCCGGTGTTTTCGAAGGACGCACAACCGGAACTCCCATCTCTCTTCTTGTCAGAAACACTGATCAGCATTCCAAAGATTATGGAAATTTAAAAAACTGTTACCGACCTGGACACGCTGATTACACCTTTGACAGTAAGTTTGGATTTCGGGACTACCGCGGCGGTGGACGCTCTTCCGGACGAGAAACAATCGGTCGTGTCGCTGCCGGAGCTATTGCTGCCAAAATTCTGAAAGAACTGAATATTCACGTTTGTGCTTATACAAAAGCAATTGGTCCTATTGTGATTAAAACATCCGAGTATGATTTCTCGCAACTTGGAGAAAATCCTCTTTATATGCCGCATAAGGAAAAAGCTATCCTGGCATCCGAATATCTTTCCAATTGTATTTCTCATCAAGATTCCTGCGGCGGAATTATTGAATGCCAGATTACCGGAATGCCTTCCGGCATAGGTGATCCTGTATTTGAAAAACTGGATGCTAATCTGGCTAAGGCAGTTCTCTCCGTAGGAGCAGTAAAAGGCTTTGAAATTGGAGACGGATTTGAAGCCGCTTGTGCAATGGGAAGTGAACATAATGATTCTTTCTGCTCTGAAACTACAAAAGCCGGGCAAAAGATTTCCAAACGGACAAACCATTCCGGAGGAGTGCTTGGCGGAATGAGCGATGGCAGTACCATTTGTTTCCGGGCCGCTGTAAAACCAACTCCATCTATTTCACATCCGCAGAAGACAGTCACCGCATCCGGTGAAGAAATAGAGCTGAGTATTCATGGGAGACATGATCCGATTATTGTTCCAAGAGCTGTTGTCGTGATAGAATCTATGGCCGCTATTACTGTTCTTGATGCACTTTTAAAAAATATGAGCGCCCGCATGGATTCTTTCCTTCGTTTCTATCAGTAAGGCTTGCATTTTTCGACAAAACAGATATAATTTAAGAAGATTATTCAGAACAGTCAGACATTTGACATATTATCATGTACAGGAGGGTATCACGTGGCGAATAAATTAATTGACATTGTTAATATTTCTAAATCTTATGGGGATAATCTTGTCCTCGATGAATTGAATCTCTACATCCGAGAGAACGAATTTCTGACTCTGCTTGGACCGAGTGGATGCGGAAAAACAACTTTACTTCGAATTCTTGGCGGATTTGAAACTCCAGACTCCGGAAAAGTTATTTTCGATGGCAAAGACATTACGAATCTTGCCCCAAATAAACGTCAGCTGAATACCGTATTTCAGAAATATGCGCTCTTTACACATATGACAATTGCTGAAAATATTGCTTTTGGACTAAAGATCAAAGGCAAATCAAAAGCTTATATTCAGGATAAGATTAAATATGCATTGAAGCTTGTGAATCTGGATGGATTTGAAAACCGCTCTGCCGACTCTCTAAGCGGCGGACAGCAGCAGCGAATTGCCATTGCAAGAGCTATTGTCAATGAACCAAAGGTACTCCTTCTTGACGAGCCTCTCGGTGCCCTCGACTTAAAGCTTCGCCAAGATATGCAGTACGAGTTGATCCGACTGAAAAATGAACTTGGAATTACTTTTATTTATGTTACCCATGATCAGGAAGAAGCCCTTACCATGTCTGACACCATTGTTGTCATGAATCAGGGCTATATTCAGCAGATTGGTACACCGGAAGATATTTACAATGAACCGGAAAATGCTTTCGTGGCAGACTTCATCGGTGACAGTAACATTATTTCAGGACGCATGATCCGCGACCGTCTTGTTAACATCCTCGGTGCAGATTTTGAGTGTGTTGATACCGGATTTGGACGCAACCGACCAGTCGATGTTGTAATCCGCCCGGAAGATATTGATCTTGTCAAGCCAAATGAAGGCGTTATTAACGGAATTGTCACACACTTAATTTTCAAAGGTGTACACTATGAGATGGAAGTTTCTGCTAATAATTATGATCTGCTCGTCCACAGTACCGATATGTTTCCGGTTGGTACAGAAGTTGGAATCCGAGTAGATCCATTTGATATCCAGATAATGAACAAACCGGAATCTGAAGATGAGGAGGCTGTAAACATTGAAGAATAACGAAACCGCTATGAAAAAAGATTTTTTTTCCGATCGGGTTCGGGAGATTTTTCTTCGTTGGAAAAATGAATGCGGAAAAAACAAAAAGAAATATCTTGCCGGCCCATATCTGTTCTGGTCTGTCTCTTTTACAATCATCCCACTGTTGATGATTTTCTATTATGGACTGACCGATGCAGACGGTGCATTTACGTTCGCAAATATTGCTGAAATCACAACTCCCGAGAACTTAAAAGCGCTCGGTCTTGCGCTCCTGCTTTCTCTTATCAGTACCTTAATCTGCCTGATTCTTGCCTATCCATTGGCAATGATCCTTGCAAATTCTAACGTAAATCATACAAGTTTTCTTGTGCTGATCTTCATCCTCCCAATGTGGATGAACTTTCTTTTGCGTACACTTGCTTGGCAGACACTGCTTGAGAAAAACGGCGTCATTAACAGCATCCTTGGGTTCTTTCATCTTCCGGCGCTGGAAATTATTAATACTCCTTACGCAATTATCCTTGGTATGGTATATAATTTTCTTCCGTTCATGGTGCTGCCAATCTACAATGTTCTCGTAAAGATTGATAAAGATGTTATCCACGCCGCAAAAGATCTTGGCGCCAATAATGTACAGACATTTTTCAAAATCATTGTACCGCTCAGCCTCCCGGGCATTATCAGCGGAGTTACAATGGTATTTATCCCTGCACTGACAACCTTTGTCATCTCCGATCTTCTTGGCGGAAGTAAGATTCTGCTCATCGGCAATGTCATCGAACAGGAATTTAAGCAGAGCAGTAACTGGAACGTGGGAAGCGGACTTTCCATTGTACTGATGATCTTCATCCTCATCAGTATGGCCATCATCGGCAAATACGATAAAGACGGGGAGGGTACGGCATTCTAATGAAAAAAATATTACAGAAAACTTATTTAGGAATTATTTTCTTTCTTTTATATGCTCCAATCGTCACATTGATGATTCTTTCGTTTAATAATTCCAAAACCCGCGCAAAATGGGGCGGCTTTACTGGAAAATGGTATATTAAGCTCTTTCAGAATGAGCAGATCATGAATGCGCTCTATTCGACACTTATCATTGCTGTACTGGCAGCAGCAATTGCCACTGTCCTTGGAACAATGGCAGCCATTGGAATTCAGTCTATGAAGCAGCGAAGTAAAACAATTACGCTTGGTATCACAAATATTCCAATGCTTAACGGCGAAATTGTAATGGGAATTTCTCTCATGCTGCTTTTTATTGCAGGACGTATCAATCTCGGATTCGGTACAATCCTAATGTCACATATTACTTTTTGTGTTCCTTATGTTGTACTTAATGTTCTTCCGAAATTAAAACAAACAAGCCGTTACACTTACGAAGCCGCACTGGATCTCGGTGCATCACCGCTCTACGCATTTTTTAAAGTAGTGTTCCCGGATATCCTTCCAGGTGTTATTTCCGGCTTCCTGTTAGCATTTACAATGTCCCTTGATGATTTTGTGATTACTCACTTCACAAAAGGTCCGGGAATTGATACATTATCTACAAAGATCTATAGTGAAGTGCGAAAGGGAATCAAACCTGAAATGTATGCACTGTCCACTCTTTTATTCGGTACTGTCTTAATTCTCTTACTGCTTGTGAATATGGAACCGGATACAACTGCAAAATCATCTAAAACTTCTCGCAGATTTTCTCATTTTCTGCAGAAAAAACCGGTACGGATTTTCTTACGCCGCATTGTTCCTGCTGTGATGGTACTTGTTATCATCGCCGGCGGCTTTTTCTATGGTTCAAAAGAAACGATTACAGGTGATAATCAGGTTATTGTATACAACTGGGGTGAATACCTTGATCCGGAAACAATCACACTCTTTGAAGAAGAAACCGGAATCAATGTTGTTTATGAAGAATTTGAGACAAACGAGATCATGTATCCAAAGGTGCAGTCCGGTGCCATTGCCTATGATGTCGTCTGCCCTTCTGATTACATGATCCAGCGTATGATCAAAAATGATCTTCTGGCAGAAATTAACTTTGATAACATTCCAAATATCAAAAATATCGGTCCGACTTATATGAAAACTTCACAACAGTTTGATCCGGAAAATAAATACTCTGTTCCATACTGTTGGGGTACTGTTGGTATTCTCTATAATAAAACGATGGTAGACGAGCCAATCGACAGCTGGTCTGTTCTTTGGGATAAAAAATACAAAGATAACATTCTCATGCAGGACAGCGTCCGAGATGCTTTCGCTGTTGCATTAAAGCTCTCCGGTCATTCTTTGAATTCTGCAGACCTTGATGAACTGACTGCTGCCAGAGATCTTTTGATTAAACAGAAACCTCTCGTACAGGCCTATGTCATTGACCAGGTGCGTGATAAAATGATCGGAAATGAAGCAGCAATTGGCGTTATTTATTCTGGAGAAGCAATATATACACAGAACGAAAATAAAGATTTGGAATATGTAGTTCCAAAAGAAGGCTCTAATGTCTGGATTGATTCCTGGGTTATTCCAAAGAATGCAAAGCATAAGGACAATGCAGAGGCATTTATCAATTTCCTCTGTCGTCCCGACATTGCAAAAATGAACTTTGACTACATTACCTACTCTACGCCAAATGAAGCGGCTCGCGCCCTGATCGAAGATGAAGCTCTTCGAAATAATACAATTGCTTTCCCTGGCCCGGAGATTTTAGAACGTTGTGAAACTTTTTCTTATCTTGGCAATGAAACAAATGATATTTACAATGAACTCTGGAGAGAGGTAAAATCCAATTAATACGGGAGTTTCCAAATGAAACGAATATTTTACTACACGATTCCACTGAAATTTAATAATGCCCCTCTGCTTGACTTTCTGAAAGCAGAGGGGTACTCCCATCAGGTTATTACGCACTTGAAGCGAACGATGAACGGAATCCTTCTGAATGGAATTTGGGCACATACATGGGATATTCTTCACACGAATGACTATCTGACCATTCAACTTGTGGAAAATATCTCCTCTGAAAATATCGTTCCTGCAGATCTTCCTCTAAATATCGTCTATGAAGATGAAGATCTCCTTGTAATCAATAAACCGGCCTGCATGCCAATTCATCCCTCTCAGGGAAATTATGACAATACCTTGGCCAATGCACTCGCGTGGCATTATCGTTCACTCGGTGAACCATTTACTTATCGGTGCATCAATCGATTGGACAAAGATACAACAGGGCTTCTCATTGTAGCAAAACATATGTACAGCGCTTCTTTGCTCTATCATATGTCTGCTGAACGAAAAATCAGCCGGACTTATCTTGCAATTGCCGAAGGAGAAGTTCCGGAAGAAGGAACCATTACCGCTCCTATTGCCCGGGCAGAAGGTTCTACCATTGAACGCTGTGTTGATGAAGAACGGGGCGAAACTGCCTGCACCCATTTCAAACGTCTTTCCTATAAAGATGGCTATTCTCTCGTCTCATTAAAACTTGAGACAGGAAGAACACATCAGATCCGTGTCCATATGAAGTATATTGGGCACCCTCTTCCAGGTGATTTTCTCTATCATCCGGATTATTCACGGATTCAGCGCCAGGCGCTTCATTCTTTCAAACTGTCCTTTCAACATCCTATTACAGGAGAACCAATGGCATTTCAGGCGCCAATTCCTGATGATATGAAAGTTTTCTTATAGACGATTAGAAATGCTCATAAAAATACCGCTGACTTTCGGAAACATAAGTTCCGATGCAGCGGTATTTTTGTATTTTCACTTTTCTATGCCTCAAAGCAGCTTCCGCCAATGAATTCACGGATGAGAGAATTGGTTGGCACAATCTCACTTCGACATCCCACAAAATAATCCAGAAACTTCAAAAGGCGTTTCGCCTCCGGATACTCTTTACAGTGCTTATCAATTCCAAAAAGAATCGGTTCGGCATATTGTTTCAGCACAGCCAGTTCATAGATTAGCGCAGAATTAAACATTACATCTGCCTCTTCCTGATATGGAAAGATATTCTCTTCCTCTCCCCGTCTGACGGAAGGCCACATAGCAATGGTCTGCTGTGCTGTTGTTCCTCTTGTTCTTGCATCTCTTACCATACGCCGGATCAGACGTCCGTCTGTTGTCGGAATCCGGTTATGCTCATCAATATTTAGCTGCGTCAGCGCACTGATATAGATTTTGAATTTATTCTCTTTTGGAAGCTCATATGTCAGTGCATCATTCAGACAATGAATTCCTTCAATAATCAGAACATCATTCTTACCTAATTTCATCGTATTGCCCCGATATTCTCGTTTGCCTGTCTTAAAATTAAAGGTCGGCATGGCAACTTCTTTCCCTTTCAGCAATTCATTTAAATCCCGATTCAACAGTTCGGTATCGATTGCTTCAATACATTCAAAATTATAGTTCCCATCTGCATCCAACGGAGTATCTTCCCGATTGTGGAAATAGTCATCCGCACCGATCGCATGCGGAATCAAACCATTCACACGGAGCTGAATCGCCAGACGTTTGGCAAAAGTAGTCTTTCCAGAGGAGGAAGGGCCTGCGATCAAAACAAATTTCACTTGAGGTCTCTCTGAGATCATTGTTGCAATTTCAGCTATTTTCTTCTCCTGTAATGCTTCCTGCACGAGAACTGCTTCATGCTCATCTCCCTTTGTGATACGTTCATTGAGATCTCCTACATTTTCAATATTCTGCATATCTCCCCATCTGGTAGATTCTTTCAATACTTGAAAAAGCTTCATTTGAGGCGCAAAATCCGGTACTTTCTTCGGAGATGAAGCTTCCGGCATTTGGAGTACAAATCCCTCTTCCAGCAAATATAATTTGAAATATTTCAGATATCCGGCATCCGGCACCATATAGCCATAATAATAATCTTCAAATTCATTCATGCAGTAAATGTTCACACTGGAACTTCTGCGGTATTCAAACAATTTTGCTTTATCTGTCATACCATACTTTTCAAACAAATCTACTGCATTGTCTGTACTGATAGAACGCTTTTGGATTGGCATCCGCTGTTCGACCATACTTTTCATATATCTTTCTACCTGATCCAGAAATGCCTGATCCAACTTCAGAGTTCCTTCTACGGTACAATAGTATCCTTTACTGACCGAATAATGGATTCTCACTTTCTTTACTTGATCTTGGCCTCCAACATCATGTACCGCCTTTACAAGCATTAGACACATGCTTCTGCGGTATGTTTGAATTCCGATTTCCTCTGATGTAGTCACAAAGGAAATGGCACAGTTTCTTTTTACTTTTTTTCGCAGCTCCCGGAGCTTTCCATCCGCAAATACGAGTACAATATCATTCTCATATCTGTCCTGGAACTCCTCTGCAATTTGCTGATATGTGGTTCCCGCCTCATATTGTCTCTCTTCCCCGTCTACAATGACTGTATAAAGCTCCATCTGCAACTACCTCCTTACGGTCTATAAACTCCAAAATGGATGTGTAATCGGCTCTTTCATAATCTCAAACTCAGACCAGTTCCTTTTAAAAAACTGTTCCATTTCATCCATGAAAATATGTTCCAGTCCATAGTGCCCTGCATCAATGACTGCAAGTCCTCTGGCTACCGCATCAATCCCGTCATGATGGCCAATATCTCCGGTAATCAGCACATCAGCGCCCTTTTCGACCGCTTCGCTGATTTCATCTTTCCCTGATCCCGGAACGACCGCGACCTTTTTTATCTGCTTTTGCCGATCTCCAAAACTTCTTACATCGGGCAATGCAAAGATTTTCTTTACCTGTGCTGCACACCTTTCTAAAGACATACGCTCCGGCAGCATCCCTATGCAGCCGATTCCTTTCTCTTTTACACTGTCTTTTTCTTCCATCTGCAGCGTCACCTCTAACGGTTCTGTATCTGTCAGCAAAAACCTCTCTGCCGCTGCTTCTCCCATTCTCATAACATCATAATTCGTGTGCATGGCGTAATAGGAAATATCTTCCCGGATTAAACGCAGTAATCGTCTTCCGATAAAATCATCATCGGTAATCCGTTTGATTGAAGAAAACAAAAGCGGATGATGTGTCACAAGCAAATCAGCCTTCCACGCTGCTGCATGTTCGATCACCTCATCTGTCGCATCCAACGCCAAATACAGTCTTTTCACTTCTTTTTCTTTCCGGCCTGCCAGCAATCCCACATTATCCCAGGAACATGCTGCTGTTTTTGGAAAGGTTTCTTCAATCTTCGCTGTAATTTCTCTGCAAAGCATCTCTTCTACTCCTGTTCATACATTCGGCAGGCATTCTCTATGACGAGAATCTCATGCTGTAATACTTCTATTCTTGTTTTCACATGCTCTCCCGGAAGTTTCTGAAGCTCCTGAAGAATCTCTTGTTTTGTACGGCGTTCTTTTTCAAGAAATTCACGCAGCACCGGATGTTTTTCCTTTAATAATAAACGTCCATAGCAATACTCTTCCTCACGATAAGGTTCTTCACAGCCTTTTCTTACTTTCATCATCGGATAATATTTTCCGTCTTCTTTTACCATATTCTCAGCCACGCTGCAATATCCATGTTCGCAGAGATATTTCCGAACTTTCGCAAGCTCCGACTGTGGCTGCAAAATACAAGTATTCATCGCTTCCAGTACACTGCAGCCTTCTTCCAGAATCTTTATGATAAGATTGCCGCCCATTCCGGCGGCAATCATACAGTCAGCCTCCCCTGGCGCAAGCGCTCCCAGTCCGTCTGACAATCTTGTTTCTATGTAATTACCAAGTCCATGACCGGTAATGTGTTCTCTTGCACGCTCAAGAGGTCCTTTTCCAACATCCATAGCGAATGCTTTCTGACAGATTCCCTCTTCTACAAGCCAGATTGGAATGTATGCATGATCTGTTCCAATATCTGCTGGCCTGCTTCCGGCGTCTACAAGCGCCGCTACTGCGGCTAATCGTTTTGACAGTTCCATTGTTTCCTCTAATCCAGATAATCCCGAAGCTTACGGCTGCGGCTCGGATGACGGAGCTTTCTAAGCGCCTTTGCCTCAATCTGACGAATTCGTTCACGGGTAACATCAAATTCCTTGCCGACTTCTTCCAGTGTTCTGGCGCGTCCGTCATTCATTCCAAAGCGAAGACGTAATACTTTCTGTTCACGTTCTGTCAATGTGTTGAGTACTTCGCTGAGCTGTTCTTTCAGAAGTGTGGCTGCCGCTGCCTCTGCCGGCACCGGTACATTATCATCCTGAATAAAGTCTCCAAGATGGCTGTCTTCTTCTTCACCGATCGGTGTCTCAAGAGATACCGGTTCCTGTGAGATCTTCAGAATTTCTCTGACACGTTCCACCGGCATATCCATCTCTTCTGCAATTTCCTCCGGCGTAGGTTCTCTTCCGAGTTCCTGAAGTAACTGACGGGAAACACGGATTAATTTATTAATCGTCTCCACCATATGCACCGGAATACGGATTGTTCTTGCCTGATCGGCGATCGCACGGGTAATTGCCTGACGAATCCACCATGTCGCATAAGTACTGAACTTAAATCCTTTCTGATAATCAAACTTTTCTACTGCCTTAATCAGACCAAGATTTCCCTCCTGGATCAAATCAAGAAACAGCATTCCACGCCCTACATAACGCTTTGCAATACTTACCACAAGACGAAGATTGGCCTCTGCAAGACGTTTTTTCGCATCTTCATCTCCATCTGCCATACGTTTTGCAAGCTCAATTTCTTCCTCGGCGCTCAGAAGCGGTACTTTACCGATTTCTTTCAGATACATACGGACCGGATCTTCAATACTGATTCCATCCGGAACAGACAGATCAATCTTCTCCATATCTACGTCATCTTCTTCTGACAGCACCATATCAAGATCGTCTACATCCAGATCATCTGTATCATCACTGATACGCAGTACATCAATATTCTTTGCTTCCAGATATTCAAAAATCTTCTCCATCTGGTCCGAATTCAATTCCATATCTGCAAAGAAATCATTCACTTCCTGCAGTTCCAGAATTCCTTTCTTCTTTTTGCCGAGTGCAAGAAGCTCTTTTAGTTTTTCCTGCAGTTTTACGGTATTCTCCTCCATGTGTTCCTTCCTCTCTGCTTTCTTCGGAACTCCGAAAAAAGCTCTGTTTATATTTTATCCTCAATTAATAGAAATATGCAGTCTTGAAAGGTCTTGAAGCGCCTTCTTTTCTTCCATTAAACGCTGAAGTCCTCCGATATCAGTAGGCGCAAGATGCTGTGTCGCATACTCTACGCTATGTTGTTTTACACGAATGATTGTTTCCTTCAGAGCTTTTTCCTGCTCTTCTTTCGTAGTAAGTTCCCGAATTTTTGTGTGGAATAAAGCCGCCACTTGCCGGTGTTCTTCCTCATCTGTAAAATGATTCATGATCCTTGCCGGATTCACTTCACCGGCATCATGCTGCTCATACAGAAGTTCTGCCACTGTATGATACAATTCGGTTGTAAAATCTCCCGGCTGAATATAACGTCCAATCTGCTCAAACAGACTTTCATCCTCTATCAGCCATGTCAATAATAACTTCTGAGAAGTCATATTTCCATCTTCCCGCATATGGTCTTTTCCCTGTGCTGTTAATGGCTTTTTAACTGGTGCGGCAAGTCCGCTCTGAATCGCCATCTTCGCCACAAGCTTTCGAAGTTCCTCATAGCCGGTATGGTAAATTCCGGCTACTGCTTCAATATAATTGTTGCGTTCAATTTCTTCTTCAAACTGACCAAGGCGCCTTGCAGCTTCTCTTATAAATTCCGTTTTCCCTTCTGGAGAATTCATATCATAGCTGCGTTCCAACACTTCCAGCGAAAACAGAAAACCATTTCGCGCTTTCTGGATTCTCTCTTCAAATGCCTGTGCACCGAGATGTTTGATAAATTCATCCGGATCTTTATAAGGATCCATTCGAATCACTTTCGCTGTAATTCCCGCTTCTTTTAAAATCGGAACTGCTCTCAGTGCAGCTTTTGTACCGGCTTCATCGCTGTCGTAAGTCAGATAAACTTCATTGACATACCGTTTGATCAGCTGTGCATGTCCTGCCGTCAGTGCCGTTCCAAGTGATGCCACCGCATTACTAAATCCTGCCTGATGCAGCGAAATCACATCCATATACCCCTCACAGATCAGAAAATACGGCTTTCTTGATGTTCTGGCGCGGTTCAGTCCATACAGATTCCGGCTTTTATCAAAAATCGGCGTCTCCGGGGAGTTAAGATATTTTGGCTTTGCATCTCCCATGACTCTGCCGCCAAATCCAATTACTTTATTATTCACATCCATGATCGGAAACATAACACGATTCCAAAACTTATCATAAACGCCATTTCGTTCATCGATCGTAATGAGTCCCGCCTGTTGGAGCAATGTATCCGAATAACCTTTCATTTTCAGATAGCGGTACAGATCATCGCTGTATTTGTTAGAATAACCAAGCCCAAATGCAACAATTGTCTCATCACTCAGCTCCCGATCTTTCAGATAGCGGTACGCCTGCTGTCCATGTTCTGATTTTAATTGTGCATAATAGTACTTAGCAGCCAGCTTATTGATCTCCAGAAGCTGCATTCGCAGATCTGCCTTTGCTTTCGCCTCCTGAGAATACTCTGCTTCCGGAAGATCGATTCCTGCCCGCTCGGCAAGCATTTTCAGAGCTTCCACAAAAGTAAAATTCTCATACTCCATAATAAAGGTAAATACGTTTCCACCTGCTCCACATCCGAAGCAGTAATACATCTGCTTCTCCCGGCTCACAGAAAATGACGGAGATTTCTCATTATGGAATGGACACAGCCCAAAATATGAACTTCCTTTTTTCTGAAGTTTTACATATCCGGAAATCACATCTACAATATCATTTCTGGATCGCACTTCTTCAATAATCTCATCAGAATAGTACACCACTGTCTCCTTTCCGCTTATTTACGCTGAATTTCGAGAAGATCCTGATAAAAATCCCCTCTATATATTATATTCGACAAAAGTTCGTGATTTCCTTTAAAAATTCCAAGATTCTGGAATAAAATTTTCCTGAAAGATTTTAATCGCATAAGTGTCCGTCATACCTGCGATATAATCACAGATCACCCGCTCCCGATGCTCCCCCGCATCGATCATGGCCAGATATTTATCCGGAAGCTTTTCGATATGTGTCTCATAGAAATGATACAGACTTTGAATCATATGAACTGCCTTTTCTTCTTCTCCCTTTGCCACCGGATTTTGATACACATGCTGAAACATAAATTTCCTCAGCCCCATCGTTGCCTCCTCAATATCCGGGGACATTCTGATAAACGGGCGGTTCATACTGTTGACAATCACATTATGTACCATCGTATTTAACCGTTCAGAAGATGTTTCGCCAAGCACACGCCTGTACATTTCCGGTATATCTGCTTCCACAAGAACCCCGCCCCGTACTGCATCATCAATATCATGATTGATGTAAGCAATCTTATCTGACAGACGTACAATCTGTCCCTCCAGCGTCTGAGGAGTTCCGCTTGTCTTATGATTTAGTATTCCATCCAGCACTTCATAAGTCAAATTCAGCCCCTGTCCCTGCTTTTCAAGCTTTTCTACCACTCGGATACTCTGCTTATTGTGCGAAAAGCCTTCCCGACAGACTGCATTCAGCGCACGCTCTCCTGCATGCCCAAACGGTGTGTGCCCAAGATCATGTCCTAGTGCGATTGCTTCTGCCAGATCCTCGTTAAGCCGCAATGCCTTGGCAATCGTTCGCGCATTCTGCGATACTTCCAGTGTATGCGTCAGCCGTGTGCGGTAGTGATCTCCTTTCGGCTGAAGAAATACCTGTGTTTTCTGCTTCAGCCTGCGAAATGCCTTTGAGTGAAGAATCCGGTCGCGATCCCGTTGAAACACCGGGCGGATATCACACTGCGGCTCCTCCCGTTTTCTTCCCTGTGAATCTTTGCTTTTCATAGCATAAAGACTCAAGTATTCATATTCTCTTTTTTCAAGCTGTTCCCGGATTGTCATACACTCGCTCCTTTCCCTTCCGTACGTTTCTTTTTTACACGATACGTTCCCATTACTCTTATTATAGCGAAATTCCTTCTTTATGCAAACGATCCCCTCTTTAATTTTTTTATTTTTCCCAAAAAAAATCTTGAATCCATAAGCCATTTTCCTTTATAATAGCCTCTGGAATTTTTATACAAAATAAATTTAAGAAGGGTGATACTATGGAAAAAGATATGACTGCCGGAAGCCCGGCAAAGATGATACTGAATTTTACAATCCCTTTATTTCTCGGAAATGTATTTCAACAGTTTTACAGTATGGCAGATACCGTCATCGTCGGTAAGTTCGTAGGTACAAAAGCGTTGGCTGCCGTTGGTTCCACCGGTACGATCATGTTTCTCATTGTAACCAGCCTGATTGGTATGACTGCCGGTTTTACTGTCCTGACTGCCCAGCGCTTTGGAGCCGGTGATCTTGCCGGAATGCGAAAATCTGTAGCCATGTCCGGGATTCTCTCTGCCATCATTTCAATCCTCATTACAATCATCAGTATGGCGGGAATGAAATCCCTTTTGACAATAATGAATACGCCACAAGACATATTTCATGATGCATATGTATACATTATGATCATCTGTGGAGGAATCGTAGCACAGATTCTTTATAATCTGCTTTCCAGCATTTTAAGGGCCCTTGGAAACAGCAAAGTTCCTCTTTACTTTCTAATTTTTGCAGCGCTTATGAACATTATCTTGGATCTTGTATTTATTATCGGCTTTCATCTGGGCGCAGCCGGGGCAGCTTATGCCACCGTAATCTCCCAGGGGCTCTCCGGCGTTCTTTGCCTGATTTATATTATTAAGAAAGTACCTATTCTGAAAATGCGAAAAGATGACTGGCGTATAGACTGGATTGTTGTAAAGTTTCAGTTGGCTATCGGGCTTCCAATGGCTTTCCAGTATTCGATCACAGCCGTAGGTACGCTCATGGTTCAGTCCGCTCTTAATATTCTCGGCTCTACTATGGTTGCTGCTTTCACAGCCGCATGCAAGATTGAACAGGTTGTAACACAAGCATTTGTTGCTATGGGAACTACTCTTTCTGTCTATTCTGCCCAGAACATGGGTGCCGGCAAAATCAAACGGATTCGACAGGGCTTTCGCGCTGCTACCTGGATGAGTTTCGTTTACGCCATTCTCAGCGGCCTTCTCATCATGACTGTCGGCAAATATATGACCGTTTTCTTCGTCTCAGGAAATATTGGCGAAATTATGGATGCCGTAGATATTTATCTGAAATGTGTCGGCATCTTCTTCATTCCACTGGCAGTAGTTAATCTCTACCGAAACGGAATTCAGGGAATGGGATTTGGACTTCTTCCGATGATGGCGGGAATTGCCGAATTGATTGGACGAGGCGTTACTGCCGTCATTGCTTCCCGACATGCAAGTTATCTCGGCATCTGTCTTGCAAGTCCTGCCGCCTGGATTCTTGCCGGGGCACTTCTTATTGTCATGTATTTTTATATCATGAAACATAAAATGCCAATCCCAGAAGAAACTGCTCCTTAACGAAAAAGCTTCCCTCCGTATCTTGGAAGGAAGCTTTTTTATTATGATTCTTTATTTTTCTCTTTGGCAATACGCTTTTCAATTGCATCTGCCACTGTCTCCAGCACCTTGATTCTTGCAAAACGCTTGTCATTGCCTTCTACAACAATCCACGGCGCATATGGCGTAGAAGTGCGGATCAGCATTTCATTTACTGCTTTTTCATAGGCATCCCATTTCTCACGGTTACGCCAGTCTTCTTCCGTAATCTTCCACTGTTTTTCCGGATTTTCCTGACGCTCACGGAATCGTCTCGCCTGTTCTTCCTTGTCAATATGCATCCAGAATTTCAGTACAATTGCACCTGCGTCTGCCAGGTCTTTCTCCATATCATTAATTTCCCGATAAGCGCGTTTCCATTCCTGTTCGGTGCAGAATCCTTCAATCCTTTCTACCATAACCCGCCCATACCATGTCCGATCATAGATTGCAATGTGTCCGGCCTTTGGCATTGTTTTCCAAAATCTCCAAAGATAATGATGTACTTTCTCGATATCATTCGGCGCACAGACCGGATTGACAACAAATCCTCTCGGATCCATCTTCGCTGTCAACCTCCGGATAGCTCCTCCTTTTCCTCCGGCATCCCATCCTTCAAATCCAATCACAACCGGAATCCTTCTGCGATATAATTCATTATGAAGCAATGCGATTTTTTTCTGAAGTTTTTTTAATTTCTTTTTATATGTCTCCCTCGGACAGGTCAGTGACAGATCTGTTTTTGAAAGCGTGGATACTTCCAGTTCTTTCCACAGGCCATCTTCCGCTTTCTGATGTTTTTCTTCCTGAATGCGTTCTTTCTGAACTCTTTTTGCCGCTGTTTCCAACGCTTTATTCACAATTGATAAGATCTTTACCTCTGCAAATCTCTTATCAACTGCTTCTACAATATTCCACGGTGCATAATCGGTATCTGTTTTCTGCAGCATCTCTTCATTCAGCGCTTCATACTGTTCAAAAGCTCTGTTCCGCTTCCAGTCTTCTTTCGTCACACGCCAGGCAGTCTCTTTGGATTTTTCCAGCTTCTCAAACCGTTGTTTCTGCTCTTTCTTATCAATATCCAAAAACAATTTAATCAATACCATACCGCCATCTGTAATCTGACGTTCAAATGACAGTATGGAACGAAAAGCATTCTCTACCGTATGCTCATCTGACTTTTTTTCAAAGCGTTCTGCCAATACTTTCTGATACCAGCTGCTGTCAAAAATGCTTATATTGCCATTCGCCGGCATCTTATCCCAGAATCTCCACAAAAACGGATGCATCCGTTCTTCTTCCGTTTCATTTTTTACTGCATAAACCCGAAAACCTCTTGGATCCAGATTCTGAATCATCCGACCAATCTGAACTCCTTTTCCGGAAGCATCATAGCCCTCAAATACAATCATTACCGGGATATCAAGCTGTCTGCACAAGCGCTGCAGTTCACCGAGCCGCTGTCCAAGCTGTGATACCCGCTTTTGATATTCATCTTTGTCCATTTTCTTTGTTAAGTCAATTTTCTCCAGCATAATATCCTCCTGTCTTTATTCATCTGCATCTTTGAGGATAATTATACGCTTTTTTCAGAAAATTTTCTATGAATTCTTAACGGAATCTTTTTCCAATTCTTTTCTGAACTGGTGCGTATACAGATCATAATAATGACCTCTCTTTGCCATTAATTCTTCGTGACTTCCCCGCTCAATAATATCTCCGTCTTGAACGACAAGAATAATGTCTGCCTGCCTGATCGTGGAAAGGCGGTGTGCAATGATAAAAGAAGTCCGATCCTGGAGCAGATAGTCAACTGCTTCCTGAATTAACTGCTCTGTCTCTGTATCAATAGAAGCTGTAGCCTCATCAAGAATGAAAATAGCCGGATCTGCCAATACTGCGCGGGCAAAAGAAACAAGCTGCTTTTCTCCTGTAGAAAGGGAATCTCCGCCTTCTCCAACATCACTATTCCACCCCTGTTCCAAATGTCGCACGACTTTATCCGCAGATACTCTTGCCGCTGCCGCTTTTACTTCTTCATCTGTTGCTTCCAAACGTCCATAACGAATATTTTCCATGACACTTCCAGAAAACAGATGTGGATTCTGAAGTACATATCCAATATGGCTGTGAAGCCATAGCTGACTTCGTTCCCGGTAGTCTCGTCCATCAATTAAGATTCTGCCCTTTGTCGGTTCAAAAAATCTGCAGACAAGATTTACAATGGTACTCTTTCCGGCTCCTGTTTCTCCAACAATTGCCACTGTTGTTCCTGCCGGTACTTTTAAATTAAAATCTTTCAAAATATATTCGTTTCCATCCGGATATTTAAAAGATACATGTTCAAACTCAATCTCCCCGCGGATTGGCTCAAAGTTTTCTGTTTTCGGTTCAAACACATCTCCATAAGTCTCTGTAACTTCTTTTGTATCGCGGATCTGCGGTTCCTCATCGAGAAGTCCCATTACCCGCTCAATATTCGCCTGAGCTGAAATTAATTCGGACAGGTTTCGGGCAATCTGCTGGATAGGCTCAAACAAATTGACCGCGTACGCCGTAAAAGCCGACAGTGTTCCGATCTCAAGCGCATGATCAAGCACCATCATTCCTCCATTCTTAAGAATGATTGCTGTAGCCACCGAGCCAAAGAGTACGATTAGGGAAATATAGACCGCATTTAGTCTTGCCCCGCGGATACCGCTCATTCTCATATCCGCTGTTACTTCCCGGAATTCCCGCGTGTTTTTCCCCTCAATCACAAGCGTTTTGGACGTCTTGGCTCCCATAATCCCTTCATTATAGGCGCTGGTAATTTTCGAATTCTGTTTTCGTATTCTTCTGTTCCAGTGCAGAATCCGTTTCTGAAAATATCCGGTCAGGAACACAATAAACGGAACAATCAGAATTACCCAGAGCGCCAATTTGAAATTCAAAAATGACATAGCGATCAGTACGCCGATCACATAAGTCAGCGCCCATAAAATATCTACGAGATTCCATGCAATTAATCCGCTGATTCTTCCCGTATCGCTCATAACGCGGGCCAGAATATATCCTACCGGCGTCACATTATAATAAGAAAATGACAATGTCTGCAAATGTTTAAAACATGCAAACCTCATATCTCTTAAGAGATTCAGCTCAATCCTTGTAGAACCCCTTGTAAATACAATTACGCTCAGTGACTGTATTAGAATTACAACGCCATAAACAGCGGCGAATCTCCATATATGTTCTACCGTACCTGCTTCAATAAATTCATCTACTGCATACCGCTGAAACAGTGGCAGCATAATATCGATAAGCGCACATACAAGATTAAAAAACAATACGATTGCAAATGTTTTATAAAATGGTTTAAAAAACGGAAGCAATCGTTTCCAGATTTTTAAATCAAATTCACTGCTGTATTCTTTTTCTTCTATCTTCATTGTTAATTACCTCCCTTCTTCCTGCTGTCCCATCTGAATATCATGGATCTTCCGATAAGTTCCTCCAAGTTCCATTAATTCTTCATGAGATCCCATTTCTGTAATTTTTCCATCCGAAAGTACCATAATCTTATCTGCCTGCATCAGCGTAGTAATTCGATGAGAGATCAAAATTACCGTTGCCTGATTCATCCGTTCTTTCAGTGCTGTACGAATCTTAATATCTGTCTCTGTGTCCACTGCTGAAAGCGAATCGTCAAAAATCATAATATCTGCATTTTGCATCAGCATCCGGGCAATCGCCACTCTCTGCTTCTGACCTCCGGAAAGTGTTACTCCCCTCTCTCCTACAATGGTGTCATAACCATCTGTAAAACTGTCGATGGCGCTGTCTACACATGCAATCTCACAAGCTTTCTTAATTTCTCCCAGAGTCGCTTCCTCCAATGTAATACCGATATTTTCCTGAATTGTCCGGGAATAGAGAAACGGTTCCTGCAGTACAAGTCCCACATGTTTTCTAAGATAGCTTTTCTGAATATTTCGGATATCGGTATCTCCGATTAAAATCCTTCCTTCTCCTTCTTTCAATTCATATAAACTGTTAATCAAATGTACAAGCGTACTTTTACCGCTTCCTGTCGTTCCCAGGATGGCAAATGTTTTGCCTGCTTCAATAGTAAAATTCAAGTCTTTTACAATTGGCTGCCCCTCTTCGTATCCAAATGTCACATGTTCAAAATGAATATCCTGATTCATCGGAGGTGTGCATGCGTCCGGAGCATCTTTCTCTGATTCGCTGTCTAATATGTATGCCAGACGGTCAATAGAAACTCCTGCTTTACTCATTTCCGAGAGTACACGACCGAGACTTCTTACCGGCCAGATCAATGTCGCATTGTAAGACACCAAGGCCAGAAATTCTCCCAGCGTAATATTTCCATTCACTGTTGAAATTGTTCCCAGTGTGATAATCAACATCACCTGAAGACCGGTAATCAAATCTCCTGTTCCCCAGTACAGACTCATAATCTTCCCAAGACGGATCCACATATTAGAAAAATCAATATTTTTTTCCTGAAACCGTTCCGTTTCATAACGCTCCCGTCCAAAAGCCCGAACGACACGGACACCAGTAAGGTTTTCCTGCACTTGTGTAGAAAGCCGTCCTTCCGCCTCATCTGCATCCAGAAATTTATTTCCGATCTTTCCATAAAAATAGCCGGAATAAAGTACAATAACCGGAATAAATATAATTGCGATCATCGTAATCTTTACACTCATTGAAAGCATTACGCTGACTGAGAATAAAATCAAAAAGCAAATACGAAATACTTCCAGCAGCTGATTCGTGATAAAGTTTTTAACCACTTCTACATCCGAAGTACATCTCTGAATAATCTCTCCGGTCTGGTGCTTCGTATGCCACTCGAACGGCAGCGTCTGGATATGTGCAAACAACGTATCTCTAAAATCTTTCACAAAATGCTCAGATCCTTTTGCGGTAAATGTTCTCGCCCAATAATTGCAAAGCATATTCAGACATGCGATGATAATAACCGCTGTTGCTGCGGCAGTCAGCATTGTCCCCGGATCAGAAAACACTTTCAGGCTCTGCGGAAGCGGCTCACTTCCGAGAATAGAATCTACACTCGTTCGAATGATCTGTGGAATAATCGCATTCAATACTGTATTGCCCATTGAAAATATAAGGGCTAATACAAAAAAATGTGTATTTCCTTTTAAAAAACGTAAGATAACTTTTGCCTTCCCCTTCATGATATCCTCCTTTTCACTTACCTTTTCTTATATATCATTTTTACATAATATTTTTTGGATGCCAGCTGATCTTGACACGCAAAAGAATATTTATGTTTCATAAATGCACGAAAAAAGAGTATTGCATATGCAATACTCTTTTCATATAGTGCGGAAGATGGGACTTGAACCCACACGATCGCATTGATCACAAGATCCTTAGTCTTGCTCGTCTGCCAGTTCCGACACTTCCGCGTGCCTCATCGGTACTTGTATATAATACTATATATTCTTGCATATGTCAACTACTTTTTTAATTTTTTTTATTTTTTTCTGTAGCTGCTGTATGCAAAGGTTTGGGGCAATCCAACGACTCCCCAAAAGGGAGTCGCCCTCAAAACAATTTGACGTAAATCAAACCCCTATGAAGTGAAACTTCAATTAAGCTAATTTTGATTTTGCAGTCTCTGCTAAAGCTGCAAATCCCTGTGCATCATTTACTGCTAATTCAGCAAGCATTTTTCTGTTGATTTCAACACCTGCTAATTTTAATCCATGCATCATCTTGCTGTAAGATAATCCATTCATTCTAGCTGCAGCATTGATACGGGCAATCCATAATTGTCTCATCTGACGTTTACGCTGTTTTCTTCCTGCGTATGCACTTGTAAGTGCTCTCATTACAGACTGTTTTGCAACTCTATACTGTTTTGATCTGGCTCCTCTGTAACCTTTTGCCAGCTTTAATGTTCTATTGTGTTTCTTCTTTGCGTTCATTCCGCCTTTAATTCTTGCCATCTCTTAATCCTCCTTCAATCTTTCCATTACCTACAGATATGGTAAAATCTTCTTCATGTTCTTTACGTTAGTAGCATCTGTGATTGTTGCATGTCTAAGATTTCTTTTTCTCTTAGCTGATTTCTTTGTTAAGATATGGCTCTTATAAGCTTTGTTTCTTTTTAATTTTCCTGTACCTGTTACTTTGAAACGTTTTGCAGCAGCTCTGCTTGTTTTTATTTTTGGCATAATGTGTTCCTCCTTCATTCTGGTTCACTTTTGTAAACCTGTAAATAATTTATTTTTAACGTTTTTCAGTTAAAACCATACTCATGCTTCTGCCTTCAAGCTTAGCAGGTTTTTCAATAGATGCAACATCTTTCAACAATTCTGCGAAATCATCAAGAATATGCTTACTTGTCTGCATATGTGCCATCTCTCTTCCGCGGAAACGAAGTGTAACTTTTACTTTATTTCCTTTTTCAAGGAATTTTCTCGCATTGTTCACCTTTGTATTTAAGTCATTTCCTTCAATGTTTGGTGACAGACGCACTTCCTTTACTTCGACAGTCTTCTGTTTCTTCTTTGCTTCTTTCTCTTTTCTCGCCTGTTCATAACGATACTTTCCGTAATCAATAATTTTGCAAACCGGCGGTTTTGCTGTCGGAGCAATTTTAACCAGATCCAGTTCCGCTTCTTGCGCAAGCTTCATAGCCTCTCTCGCAGACATAATCCCAAGCTGGTCTCCATTTTCTCCAATAAGACGGACTTCTTTGTCTCTGATTTGTTCGTTGATCATTAATTCGCTAATTGTAGTGCACCCCCATCTAATCTCTATGCTTTCATTACTAGACACAAAAAAAGCGGATAGACAAACTATCCACATATACATCCATAATACTATCTTCTGTCAGACACTATTATATCAATATCAAACCATTAGTCACTCACTTGTGCTAAGGTGAGAGCGGATACTCTGCTTTCTTTTTTCATGCACGTCATATACTATCACATACATATATAACTGTCAAGTACTTTTCTAATTTTATATGAAATATTTTTTAATCTTATTGAGATGTTACCGGAACCGGCATCGGATTCCATGATGCCGACTGGCAGACAGCTTTCGGAGGCTCCAGATATCTTTATTACGATCCTCACGGATGTATTAATATGCGTCCTTTCGATGCTGCCGCCTTTTATGATATGATTTCTGTAGGAGATCCCGTCATTATTCATAACTGATTATTCGTGACGAATTCTCTGTAACCGATAATCACAATCCAAAACCAGAGCGAATTTAACATAACAAGATAAATTTGTCACTTGTTTGAACTTTCTTCTACTGTCATAATTATGTATTAGTACTAAATGAATGGGGGCAACATTATTATGAAAGAAAGAAGTAATTTTTCTAGCAAGATCGGCTTTGTTCTGGCAGCAGCCGGTTCTGCTGTCGGACTTGGAAATTTGTGGCGGTTCCCATATCTTGCCGCCCAATATGGAGGAGGCACGTTCCTTCTTGTCTATGTTATATTGGCACTTACGTTTGGATTCACACTCATGATTGCAGAAATTGCAATCGGACGTAAGACAGGGCTCAGCGCAATCGGCGCTTTCAAAGCACTTGATAAACGCTTTAATTTTCTTGGAATCCTGGCTTCCATCGTTCCGATCATCATATTCCCATACTACTCTGTTATTGGAGGCTGGGTAATTAAATATCTCGTGACATTTGCTCAGGGACAGGCGAACGCTGCCGCACAGAACGATTACTTTACAGGATTTGTGTCAACAGCCACTGAACCAGTTGTCTGGTTTTCCATTTTCCTTGGCATTACAGCAATTGTTGTTATGTTCGGTGTGGAAAAGGGTGTAGAAAATGTCAGCAAATTCATGATGCCGGTTCTTGTCCTGCTTACAATTGGAATCGCCGCCTATACTTGTACGATCGATGGCGCAGGCGAAGGCATCAAATACTACCTTCAGCCACATATGAAAGATTTTTCAGCGAAAACAATCCTCGCTGCTATGGGACAGTTGTTCTATTCTATGTCACTTGCAATGGGCATTATGGTTACATATGGTTCTTACATGAAGAAAGACAACAACCTGGAACGCTCTGTTCATCAAATTGAAATTTTTGATACCGGAATCGCATTTTTCGCAGGATTAATGATTATCCCTGCAGTATTTGCATTCTCAAACGGAGATACTTCCAATTTAAAGGCTGGTCCAAGTTTAATGTTCGTTACACTTCCAAAGGTATTCGACAGCATGAAAGCCGGAAATCTGATTGGATTCGTTTTCTTTCTGCTTGTATTATTTGCAGCATTAACCTCTTCGATTTCATTGATGGAGACCATCGTTTCTATCTTAATAGATAAATTCCACCTGAAACGCCGTACAACCTGTGTCGGTGTCGCAATCGGAGCATTAATCCTCGGTATCCCTTCTTCTCTTGGATTTGGCGTACTGAGCCATATTTCCTGGAGAAATATGACCATTCTTGATATCATGGACTTCATCAGCAACAGTATCCTGATGCCGATCGTTGCCTTCTTTACATGTATTTTTGTTGGATTTGTGATTTCACCGAAAGTCATTTCCGATGAGATCAAAGCGACCAACGGGCGCTTCAAATTAGAAAAAATGTTCACAATCATTATCAAATGGGTTGCACCTATTATTCTGGTATTGATTTTAGTAAGTTCTATCTTGAACGCACTTGGAATTTATACCCTTTAATAGACATACTTTTCAGTACAAACAGTAAAAGCCGAAGATACAGTTAATTTCATCTTTCAAAATTCTAACTGTAACTTCGGCTTTCATTAATTTCTCATATAAAATCTATTTATCTCTTCTCACCCATACAGAATACAGCCACTACACCCGGTCCTGTATGTGTTCCAATCACAGTACCGATTCCATTAATTACAACATCTTGAATTCCATATTTCTTTTGAATCTGTGACTTTACATATTCTGCATCCTCCAGACAGTCCCCATGAGTTACCATTACAAGATCATTCTCATATCCTTCCATCTGTTTTCCCATCATATCTACAATCGTATTCAGGGCTTTCTTTCTTCCGCGCTCTTTACCAATTACAATAAGTTTTCCTTCATCATTCATGTGAATAATCGGTTTGATCTGGACGAGTGTTCCAAGCACTGCTGTCGTCTTGGATATTCGACCTCCGCGATATAAATGATTTAAATCATCCACTGTTACATTATGACAAATATGAAGCTTATTCTCTTCCAGCCACTGTGCCAATTCTTCCAATGTCATTCCTTCCCGCTGTTTCTTCAGCGCTTTTGCTAAAAGCAATCCTTGTCCCATGCTTGCACAGAGTGAATCTATTACGATAATCTTAGTATCCGGATATTCTTCTGACAGCTCTTCTGCTGCAATTCTTTCACTATTATACGTTCCGCTTAATCCTGAGCTAAACCCAATACAAAGAATATCCTTTCCTTCTTTCACAAATGATTCAAAAAATTCTCTTGCCTGTTCCGGATTTACTTGAGAAGTCGTAGGCATGGATCCTTCCCGAAGCTTATCAAAAAACTCTCTTCCGGAAAGTCCTTTTCTATCTTCATAAGTCTTGCCATCTAATACATAATTTAACTGGAGCACCGGAATTCCCTGCTCCTCCAGCATACTTTCGGGCAGATCTACTGTACTATCTGTTACGATGATAAAATCTCTCATGTTATTCCTCCCTGTATATATCTATGCACATTATACACGAAAACAAAGAGCTGGTACAGTTTTTCTTTTAATTCAACTTAATATTTAGATAATTGCGCCCTGACAGTGTTTTATTAAATGCAAGCGAACAAAAAATAATCACACATCCTATTCCAAAGCCTGCCACGTTGAACATCGCTGTCAGTACGAGCAATAACAATCGCATAAACTTAAGCGCATAACCAAGTTCAAAATTAGGCTGCGTATAATTTGAAACTGCTACAAACGCCATATAAAGCATCACTTCTGAATTAAACCAGCCGGATTTTACTGAAAACTCTCCCATCACAATACCTGCGATCACACTGAGCGGCGTACTTAACATACTCGGCGTATTCATTGCCGCCAGCCTTAATCCATCAATACCAAGTTCCAACATCAACATCTGATAAATAAGCGGAATATTGATCTCATCCTGCACTTGAATAAATGCGAACATATCGGGAATCCACTCCGGGTTCTGCATAAACAACAAGAACAGCGGCGTAAAAAATACCGTCAGAATTGTTATAATTGCTCTTGAAATCTTCAGATAAATTCCTGTCAAAGTTGGAAAATAATAATCATTCGCCTCTTCAATCATATCAAGAATTGATGTTGGCAAAATCATTGCAGAAGGCGAGTTATCAACAAGAATCACAACTTTCCCTTCCAGAAGACAGGCTGCCGCTGTATCCGGCCGTTCAGTGAACTTAAATTTCGGAAAAGGATTAAACCATTTCCGTTTAAACAATGCTTCTGCTAAACTCTGCTGATTCATCCGAAGATCATCAATTTCAAGAGATTCAATCCGATTCAGCAGATTTTTCAATAACTCCTGATCCACTCTGTCTTCCATATAACTTACTACAACATCAGAACGGGAGCTTTTCCCTACTTCCAGCATTTTCATCACAAGATGCGGATCTCTGATTCTTCTTCTCATTAATGCGGTATTAAATACAATTGTTTCTACAAAACCATCTCGTGATCCCCGGAGAGATTTGTCCTTGTCAGGTTCATCCACTCCCCTTGCCGGATAGGTGCGTGTGTCGATGGCAATACATTCTTCATATCCGTCAATAAAAAGGCAGGTGACTCCTGAAAGAATATTTCGTATAATATCATCAAAATCATTTATAATATCTACTTCCACATAAGAAACAACCTTTTCTGAAAATGCTCTTGCAGAATCAGGCATATTTTTCTCTGTCACTGCAAAAAATGATGCCATAATCTTGACCATCGCTTCATCTTTCATAAAACCATCAATAAAATAAAAAGAAGACGCCCTGCCTCCGATCTCAATATCTCTTTGCAGCACGTCAAAACTTTCCTCAATTGGAAGCTGCATTGATAAATAGCGCCGGTTCTCTTCTATAAGTCTGCTAACTTTCTTCGCCATAGAACTCCTCCTCGAACTGTTGCTACTTATCATGCCCGCTTCTTTTCATTTTCATTCTCTTTATTTTGTTGTACTTCCGAATCCGCCGTTTCGGATCTCGTCTACATCATCATCTACTGTGATACCATACTCTACAAAAATTCCCTGCATAAATCCGGTTCCTTCCGGAATCTCGACCGTCTTGTCTTCCTTTGTATCATTTGTAATCTTAGCAAAAATATGCCCTTCATTATCTGAATAAAAATAATCACTGTCAATGATTCCGACGGTGTTGTTCAACTGTAAACGATACTTAAATCCAAGTCCGCTCCTCGGATAACATTTCAGCACCCAGTCATACTCCATTTCTACCCGGATCCCTGTTGGAATCTTAACTGTCTCGCCCGGTTTTAATGTGAAAGCAGCCGGCGCAAAAAAATCATATCCCGCGCTGCCTTTCGTAGCACGTTTCGGAAGCCGGATTGCGTCATAAATTTCACCAATCGGCTTCTGCCCTTCCACAGCTTCTCCAAATGTATCCGTCCAGTCGGATTCAAACCGTTCTTTACTTACTTTATGAAATCTCGCAATTCTTCTCATGTCTGTTCTTTCCTCTTCTTCTATTGGTTATGCATGCAGTACGACTGTTCCGGCTTTCTGCGTTGCAGGAACATCTATTACCCGCTGATTCGCACTTCCCTTCCAATGCAGGTTTGCATCAAACTTCTCAATCTGGAACTCCCCGTCTACAATTACATCTACATACTTAACAATTTCCATCGTTCTAATCTCTTCCCATGTACACCCGGTATAAAGCCAGATTGTTTTCTCCGGAAATTTTGTACGGATTTCTTTTGCCAGTTCTTTGATTTCGTATATATTGTTTGCATGAAGCGGATCTCCGCCGCTAAATGTAATTCCACTGACATAACTTTTCTCTAATTCATCAAAAAGTTCTTTCTTTGCAGATTCATCAAAAATAAGTCCACTGTTCGGATCCCATGTGATCGGATTCTGACATTCTTTACAGCAATGATCGCATCCGGATACCCACAGTACTACCCGGAGTCCGTCTCCATTTAACATATCATCCTTTGTGATATTATGATAACGCATTACATACTTTTCCTTTCCGCAATTTCTGCCATTTTCGCGTCATTCAGACGAGTATCGCCCTTTACGCGGGAATAGGATAAATATCCGTTCATTCGGTCAATTTTTGTTAGATTTGAACTTCCACAAACCGGACATACATCCATCGAAAGCTCTTCATGACCACAGTCATCACAGTAAGCCAATGACAGATTCACACCTTCATAAAATCCAAGTTCCATTGCACGGCGTACAAGGGATTTAATCGCCTCTTTATTATAATTGATCGGATATTTTACATACTGAATTTTCCCGCCATTGAGAAGATCCCAGAATCTTCCTTCCAGATTCTGTTTTTCAATCGGCGTAATCTCTTCTGTTACATGACAGTGGAAACTGTTACTTACATATGAACGGTCAGAAACATTTTCAATGATCCCATATTTCTTGCGGAACTGCTGAACCTGAACACCACAGAGATTCTCTGCCGGAGTGCCGTAAATTGCATACAGATGTCCGTCTTCTTCTTTAAATTCATTAATGCGCTTGTTAATGTATTCCATTGTCTCAAGTGCAAAAGCACCGTCCTTCACAAGAGATTTCTTGTTGTGAAGCTGCTGCAGCTCATTCAGCGCTGTGATCCCAAAGGATGCTGTTGCGGATTTTAAAAGCGGTTTAATCTTATCATACAATCCAAGATTACCACCGTAGAATCCTCCTTCACAATAAGCCAGCGGATTCGTTGACGCTTTCATTTCTCCAAGATATTCATAAGTACGAATATGGAGCTGGCGGATCAATTCCAGATAATAGTCAAGCACTTTGAAGAAATCTTTGCTCTCCTGTTTCGCTTTCGCATAAATCATCGGAAGGTGAAGGCTGATCGCACCAATATTAAATCTTCCAACAAAAACCGGTTTATCATTATCATCTGCCGGACTCATGCCGCCTCTCTCATACCATGGAGAAAGGAATGCACGGCATCCCATTGGACTGATGACTTTGCCATAGCGTTTGTACATACTTGCCACATATCCCTTACCGGTCAGACTTAACCAATCCGGATACATTGTCTTACTGGAGCACTCAATTCCTGCTTCAAATACATCTTCCAACTCTTTCCCCGGTCCATGAAGGTTCTCATCATACAAAAATACAATCTTCGGAAATAATACCGGTTTTTTATGTCCCGGTTTGCCCTGTCCGTTTTGGCGCACTCTCAGCATCGTAATTGTTGCCAGCTTACCATACTTGGAAGTATTGATTCCGGCTGTTACTGTAATAAATGGATAATCACCGCGGCTTGAAGATACGGAGTTAAATTTATACTCCCATCCCTGGAATCCCTGTTCCATTTCCTTCTCAAGATCTTTCCATGCCATCTGCTCTACAACTTCTTCATCCAATCCCAGGCTTCTGTATTTTTCAATATATTTTTTATGGGATTTTCTTGCATACGGTTCAAGAATATCATCCACGCTCGGAACAGTAAAGCCGCCATATTGCTGACTTGCAGCACTCAGTACGATATCCCCGATAACATCAAATGCCGTATCCAGTGTCTTCGGTTCGTTATACCAGAGATTTCCCATCTCAAATCCGCCGGACAGTACATTCTGCACATCAAACAGACAGCAGTTCATTGTATCGCGTCTTGCAGACATATCATGAATATAAATATAACCGTCACGGATCGCCTGAACTTCCTCAACTGTCAGGAAGAACTTCTTGTAGAGCTCTTTATTCAGCTCATTAAAGATCAGACTCCGTTTTGTAGAAACAAGAGCGCTGTCCGTATTACTGTTTTCTTTGTCTCCGATATACATAATCGACTGGCTTTTCTTATATACTTCATCCAGCATCTGAACAAAGTCCTGCTTATAATTGCGATAATCCCGATAGCTCTTCGCCACAAGCGGATTCACTCGCTCAAGCGCGCCTTCGACAATATTGTGCATCTGCGGAATATGTACTTCATCTACACCCATCTCTTTTACTTTTTCTTCTACAAATCGGCAGATATCCTGTAATTCTTCTTCTGTAAATTTTACAAGTACACGATAGGCAGACTTATTAACTGCCACAACAACCTTCTGTACATTAAACTCTTCTGCAGTACCGTCTTTCTTGATTACTTTCAGCATTGCCTTACTCCTTCCTCTACTATAATCAAATCTATGATTCGCATATGTTGTATACTTTTCTCCCCTTTAAACACAATATAGTGTATAAAGACCATGTAATATAGTACCTTATACACTATAGGAAAGTCAATATACAAATGCACCAAATTTTTCACTGCTTCTGTCTAATTTCCGCATTCTATACTGATCTCATTAAACTGTTTTAGAATATCATCAATCGTAAGAACTGCCTTTTCCTTACCTTTTTTATCCAACACACACTGCCCCTGATGCATCATCAAAAGGCGGCTTCCATATTCCACCGCATAACGAAGATTATGAGTAACCATTATCGTTGTGATATGCTTCTCTTTCACAATCTGATCTGTCAACGCCATAATTAAGTCTGCTGTCTTTGGATCTAATGCTGCCGTATGCTCATCTAAAATCAGAAAATCAATCGGCGTCATAGTAGACATTAAAAGCGCCATCGCCTGACGCTGTCCCCCAGAAAGCGCTCCTACTTTTGTATCCAGTTTTTGTTCCAGTCCAAGATTCAACTGGCGAAGCAGTTCCCGGTAATGTTCTATCTGCTTTCGGTTTGTTCCTCTTTGCAGTCCAAAAAAACTTCCTTTATGATCTGCCAACGACATATTTTCCAAAATCGTCATGTCCGGACAAGTTCCAAGCGCCGGATTCTGGTACACTCTTCCAATTCTGCGGCTGCGCTGGAACTCCTTTTCCTTTGTAATATCTTTCCCATTTATAAAAATTTTACCGGATTCCACCGGAATACTTCCACAGATAATGTTTAACATAGATGTTTTACCGGAACCGTTACTTCCGACAACCGAAACAAATTCTCCATCCTCAATCTGCAGATTAAAATGTTCAAAAAGGCACATCTCATTTAATGTTCCCGGATTATAATATTTGTCAATTTCTTTAAGCTCCAGCATGTTTCTTTACCCTCTTCTTTCTGTCCATACTAATGATTAAAATCACAAGAAACAGTACCGCCGTGATCAATTTCATATCCTGCGGCTCAAAATTCCGGATTGCCAGCGCCGCACAGGCTTTATAGATCACTGCACCGATCAGAACCGTTGTTGTTGTCTGAAGTAACGATATGTTTTTAAACAGGCTTGTTCCGATAATCACACTTGCCAGACCGATCACAATTGCTCCGGTACCCATAGAAATTTCAAAAACTCTTTCCTCCTGACAGAAAATACAGCCAGCCATTGACACAAGCCCATTGGCAATCGCAAGTCCGAGAATTTTCACATTTCCCGCATCTTTTGCAAGGGATGTAACAAGCGTTTCATTGTTACCAACCGCCCGCAGAAGGTATCCGGAACGGGTTTTCATATACAGATCAAGCAGAATTTTTGCAATCACTGCGACAATAACAATGATAAGCAATGTGCGATACGGAAGTAATCCTTTCGGAACAATCTTGTTCAGCAATTCATTGGAAAAAATGGTTTTCTGCGAAAACAGCGGAACATTTGACGTCCCTGCAATTCTGAGATTGATCGTCCAGAGCGCTGTCATCATAATAATTCCGGACAGCAGATCACGCACTTTGCATTTCACATGGATCAGTCCTGTACAGATTCCTGCAGCTGCTCCTGCTGCAAAAGATATAAAAAGTGTCAAAAATGGATTAAGTCCCCGCGTAAGCATTGCCGCACTAATGGCAGCGCCAAGCGGAAAACTTCCGTCTACCGTCAGATCCGGAAAATCCAGTATTTTGTATGTGATATAAACTCCCAGCGCCAGAATTCCGTAAATGAATCCCTGCTCCAGAATTGATATGATCAGATTCATGTTGATTGTCCCCCATTCCTTCGATATCTGTTTTTCTACAGGTTTCCCTTCTATTTGGAAATTGTCTCGAACACTTCTGCTGCTCTTTCATTCAGTGACTCCGGAATCTGAATACCAAGCGCTTCTGCTGCTTCTGTGTTGATATAAAGACTGCTTCCTTCGATGACTTCTGCCGTCATTTCACTTGCTTTTGATTCACCTTTCAGCACTTTTGCCGCCATACGGCCTGTCTGTTTGCCAAGTTCCACATAATCCAGTCCCTCTGCTGCCAGGCATCCAAGTTTTATCTGTTCAATCTCACTTCCAAATACCGGAATAGTTTTCTTTGTTGCTTTTTCTAAAATTGTGGTAAGCGAGTTTACTACTGTATTGTCTGTCAGATTTGTCATGCAGTCTACTTTTGACAACAGGCTTTCTGTTGCCAGAGGAATATCTGCTGTTGCTGTAATACCTGCCTTTTCAATCGTAAATCCATACTCCGGCGCCAGTTTTTCATAAGTTTCAATGGCTGAAATAGAGTTCGCTTCACTTGTTGTATACATAATTCCAATGGTCTTCGCCTCCGGAAGCATTTCACGGATCATTTTCAATTGCTCTTCAATCGGAAGCTGATCACTTGTTCCCGTCACTTCTCCAACCGGATTTCCTTCTTCATCCGTTAATTGAGCGGCCGCTGTATCTGTCACAGCAGTATAAATTACCGGAATTCCCATATCCATAGCTGCATTATAGGCTGTTTGAGCGCTCGGTGTTGCTATGGCGCAGATCAGATCTGCCTGATCCGATACAAACGTATCTGCAATCTGTCCTGCCGTTCCCATATCTGCTGCTGCATTTTTATAGGTAATTGTAAGATTCTTTCCTTCTTCAATCCCTTCTTCTTTCAGACCTTCCAAAAAGCCTTCCCGGCAGTTGTCAAGAGAGCCATGTTCTGCAAACTGTGATATTCCGATCTGATATTCTTCTGCCTTGCTTTGACTGTCCTTTGCTTCATTTTTTGCATTTCCGCACCCTGTGAATACTCCCATTGTGAATGCTACTGCCAATAAAATTGCTGTTACTTTTCTCTTCATAATTCATTCTCCTTCTTTATTCTGCATTTTCGCGTTTTCCAACCAAAGAGTTCTATGCCTCACTCTCTGATTCATGTCAGTTCAGAAGGGGCTGTCAATGGTCGATACAACGAAAAAACCGCCCCAGGCTATTCGCCTGAGACGGTAATAAAATCTTATTATCGCGGTACCACTCAACTTGACAATCTGTCCACTTTCTCATGTACTAACATACATTCCTAATTGGTAACGGGTTCGGTTCCCGTCAGCGTCTACTTAAATGAAATCTCATCTGTTCAAGCTGCCCTCGAAAGTCCATTCAGTCATCTGCTCTATACAGCAATCCCACCATCTGCTGCTCTCTGTAATATTACCTGATCACTTACTCCTCTTTCTCAACGGTTTTTCTATGTTCTACACTTTACCACGGTAAATTATATTTGTCAATATATCTTATGCAATTTTCTGAAAATGTGTGTCTGCACAGCATTTTTTTCAAAACAATATCTTAATTATTTTAATTTCTCAATGCAGGCACGCACACGGGCTTCAAAAATGTCTTTGCCGACAAACTGAATAATAGAATACAGATCCGGCGTATTTTTATGTCCTGTTACCGCAACGCGGAGCATACCGCAGGCGTCTGCGATCATTCCTTTATACGCTTCCGGATTCGCCTTATATTCCTTCTTATTTGCACAGTAGTTTTTCGCTCCTGCGATTACTTTCACATCTTCAAACCATTTTTCCGCATCTGTATCAAACTCATACCCTTCCAGATAAGCGTCCAGAAGCTCAATAATGTCTTCTTTCGGTCTTGTCTCGTCAAATTCATAGGCATCAATCGTCTTCTCCAGATTGTAGAGGTATGGATACATTTCTGACAGATCAGACCATTTTCCAACGTCACGGCGCACTTTATTGCCATTATATTTCCAAAGCTTAATGCTGCCTTTGAACTTTTCCTCATCGGCTTCAATGATTGCTGAAAGTTTCTCATCGTAGTTTGCTGCCCAGGCTTTGATTTCTTCAAATAACTGCTCTTCTGTCTTCTCTGCAATGACACGCTTGCTGATATCATTTAATTTCACAATGTCAAACAGCGCTCCGCTGACACTCATTTTGGAAAGTCGGAATTCAAATTCAGAATTATCTGCCTCCGGATTATCACGTCTCCACTCTTCATAGTCAGAGTTGGCAATCGTCAGCATATATTCTATCAGAGATTCCTTCGGATATCCCTGCTCACTGTAATAGCTCACTGCTGCTTCCGGATCTTTTCTCTTACTGAGTTTTCTCTTAGAACCATTCTCGCTCTTCATAATCGGAGCAATATGCGCATAAGCCGGAAGCGGGAAGCCAAACGCTGCAAATAACTGTTCGTGGATCGGATAAGAAGAAATCCACTCATCTCCGCGGATAACGTGTGTTGTTCCCATCAGGTAATCGTCGATGGCATGGGCTGCATGGTAAGTCGGAATCCCATCTGTCTTTAAGAGTACAACATCATTGATGTTCTCCGGCAGTTCAATATCTCCTTTGATCAGGTCATGGCAAACTGCCTTCTTCTCTTTATCCCCATTGGAACGAAGACGCACAACAAACTTATCCCCACGTTTTACTCTCTCATAAGCTTCTTCCGGAGATAACTTTCTGCATGCGGCGTATTCTCCGTAATAACCCATATCTTCTTTCTTCTCTTCCTGCTCCTTACGGATTGCAGTAAGCGCTTCTTCTGTACAGAAACACGGGTATGCTCCGCCTTCTTCCATCAGACGTTTCACATAGGCACGATAAATCTGTTTTCTGTGACTCTGAATATACGGACCATAAACGCCTCTTTCCGGTTCAAAAGGTCCCTCGTCAAACTCAATCCCATACTGATGTAAAGCAGAAACAATCTGTCCGATTCCGTCTTCAATCTCACGCTTCGCGTCGGTATCTTCAATTCTTAAATAAAACACACCGTCAGACTGCGCTGCCATTCTCCATGAAACAAGTGCTGCATACAGTCCTCCTACATGCATATATCCTGTCGGGCTTGGTGCGAATCTTGTCACACATGCCCCCTCTTTTAAGTTTCTTCTTGGATAAGCAGCTTCAATCTCTGCTGCCTCTTTCTCTACATCGTCAAAAATCAACGCTGCAACTTCTCTCCAGTCCATTTATCTTCCTCCTAAAAATGATTTTACTCATTGCTATTCACTTCTGTTATTGTAGCAAATATCGTTCCGATTTAAAAGGATTTTTTCGCTATTCTAATATTCTTCTTTCCTGCCATTTCGTAAACAAGCACTGCAAACAGTGCAATGTTTCTGATCAGAGCGCCTTCCTCCCCTAATTACATCGCTGTTGCACACATTCCAAGCGCTACTTCTGATAAAAGTGACAGCATTTCTACCTCATGCATAGAAGTAAAACCAAGCCCGTGAATTCCAAGCCCTCCCAGACAGTAAGGTCCAATCAATACACCTGCGATCAAATACGCTGTCACATCCGGCAGTCTCATTTTCGTAAATACTCTCATCATCAGAAGTCCTGCTAACAACGCAATTGATACATTCAATAATACATAACTCATTTTTCTCATTCTTTTATTTCTATATTTCGTGTCTGAATCACAAGTATACGCCTGAACACGCAAAAACACAAGGAAGAAAAATTATTTACCGCTATTCTAAAATCAGTTCCATGTGCGTTTTCTTTGGTTTCATTCCCATTTTTTCATAAAAATGCTTCGCACTCTCATTGCCTTCCCACACATTTAATGTCACTTCATAACATTCCAGGCGTTTTGCCTCCTGTTTGACGAATTCAAACAACTGTCTGCCAATATATTTTCCCCGAATTGTACTGTCTACACAGAGATCATCCACATACAAAATCCGGAACGGAATCATATTATTAGACTGTATCGGTTCCTGAATTTTACAAAATACATATCCAAGCACTTCATCATTCTCATCAACTGCCACATAAACAGGTTTTTGCTCATCCATAATTTTTACTTTTAATTCTTCATCAGTATATTTGGTTGTTCCCGGAATGAAAATATCCGGACGCAGATTTGCATGGATTTCTAGCACCTGACTTAGTAACTCTTTTATTTTTTTAATATCTTTTTCTTCTGCTCTTCTGATTTCCATAGTCGTTTTCCTTTTTTATCCATATATAATTGCTATGACTTCGCTTCCATAATTTCCAAAATCACAGTATCCGTATCTGCCATACCTTTTTTCCCAATAAGCGCCATGTTAGAAATGCATTCTTCCGGAGTATTTCCGCAAATACCATCACTTGCCCTGAGCGGTGCATCATAAACCGCGGTAATTGCTGACATGAGCGCTGCCGTCGATCCTGTTGCTACTTTCATGGAACATCCTACCTTTCCTCCGTCGCAGAGCATTCCGGTTACCGTTCCTGTCATATTGCGAACCGCATATCCGATCTGCTCATTTGTCCCTCCGAAAAGATATGCCATTCCTGCCGCCGCTGCTGTTGATGCTGCCATTACACAAGTACACATCGGTGATAATTTTCCAATCTTTGCATTGATATAACGATTCACAAGATGAGAAAGCGCAAGTGCGCGCACCTCCTGCTCCGGTGATGCTCCAACCGCCATCGCTGTCTCACTTACCGGCAGAATTGCAACCAGACCTTTTGTTCCCGCACCGGAACTACTCATCGTAGGAAGCGGGCAGCCATCGAGACGACTCTCTGCCGCTGAAGCAACTTTCGTAATGATCCGCGCCATCAGGTCATTCCCCAGAAGAGCTTTTCCTGATATGTTTTCAGTTCCCGTTTCTTCTGAGCGAAATGCATCTGCAATCCCGACACCTGTTTTCTTTGTCTCAGAATATTTTGCAAGCTCTACATTCATTTCCACACCATCAAGCAAAAAATGCAGTTCTTCTTCCGTTACCGTGTCAACCAGATCCCGCATGTCTGAAATCCTCATCTGACAGAGCTTCTCCACAAGTGGATGCTCTCCTCCTGCACTTCCATTCACTGCCTGTTCCAGAATTGATCTGTCATTTTTTGCAAGATACACTACGTTTGTATGTGCGCCTCGTATTTCGCAGATAGATGTTTCTTTGCCGGAAATCATTTCACAACACACGAAAATACTCTTCTCCTCCTTGGCAACTTTAACATGCACCCGATCTTTTTCAATCAGTTTAAATGCCTGTTCCAGTGTCTCATTCGTGACATCTTCTAATAATTCCAGTCCCTTTTCCGGATTTTTCAGAACTGCTCCCAGTGCCGCTGCATAGGGAAGTCCTACTTCTTTGCAGTTTGGAATTCCTGCTGACATGCCATTCTTGTAAATTCCTGCATTTACCCTGATTTCTATCTGATCCGGTATTTCTCCCAGAACTTTTCCGGCGTTTGCCGCACAGAGCGCAACACAAACCGGCTCTGTACAGCCAAGAGCCGGTATTACATCTCCTTTAAGTAAAGTCAGCATTTCTTCTTTTGTCATTTGAATCTGTTGTTTCATAATTATTATTACCTCATCTATTCATACCCTCGTCCACGTGTTACTTTATTTGTTTATAACACCATAAGCAATGTTCCGGCACAAATCAACACACAGCCAATCAATGACTTTACTGTGAATGTTTCATGCAAAAAGGCAAATGCCAGCACCAATGTAATCACAATGCTTAATTTATCAATGGACACAACTTTTGATACATCTCCAATCTGCAGCGCCCTATAATAACATAGCCAGGATGCACCTGTTGCCAAACCGGATAAAATCAGAAACATCCAGCTTTTCTTGCTGATTTCTGAAATTCCGCTCTGCGCATTCGTTAGGAACACCATTCCCCATGCCATAAATACCACTACTACTGTTCGGATTGCTGTGGCAAGATTGGAATTGACTCCATTAATACCAATCTTGGCTAATATCGACGTGAGCGCCGCAAATACTGCTGACAAGAGAGCAAATAAAAACCACATTTTACCACATCCTTAATTGTAAACTACAACTATCATTTTTCACTTTCTAATTTACTCTTTTTTCTATCTGCCTGCAAGCTTTATTCCAACAACTTCTTCTATCTTTGATTTCTTATAAAGCTATCACAATAAACTTTTTTCTATATACAAAAACCCCACCGCATATTTGCGATGGAGCTTTCATATAACATATTTCTCTATCGAGCACTTTTTACTTCTGTCATTGCATCAATCATATAACCAATTCCCTCTCCATCAAAAGAATTTAACATATAAAGTCTGTTTTTCAAATCTTCTGACAGAACAATCATTGGGCTATTGGCAAGATTTTCAGGAAGATACTCCACTGCTGCCTGATTAAAGCATACATAAGGAAACGCTTCTATTAATTTTGCGCTTACCTCTGGTCTTAACAAATAATTTAAAAACAATTCTGCTTCTTTTACGTGTTTAGACCCTTCCAGAATTACAAACGTATCTACTGACAAGGATGCCTGTTCTTCTTCAAGTGCAAGCTGTATATCGCTGTTTTCCTCCATTGCCTGCATAATATTTCCAGAATACATATATGCAACCGTTGTTTCTCCTTTAATCATAGAATCTCGTACATCTGCCGGTAAGGAATATGCTTTTATTTGCTCATTCATATCTAAAAGCCATTCTTTCGCAAGCTGAATATCTTCAAAACTTGTGCTTGTTGGATCTTTCCCACTTGCTGCAAGAGCCTGACAAATATTCCCCTGTGCGTCATCCGAGATAAGAATATCTCCCGCTAACGCTGGATTTTTCAAATCTTCAAAAGTATCTGCTTTCAAACCTTTTTCAGCAAGTCGAGAAGTATTTGCAACCCATGTACACACCGTTCCCATATATGGGATTGTATACTTCCCTTCCGGATCATAAGACATGCTGCGATAATCAGGATCGATATTTTCAATATTTGGAATATTATCATAATTCAATGGTTGAATCAAATTATTTTCGACCATAGCATCAATATAAAAATTAGAAGGAACCGCAATATCATATTCTCCGTTATTTCCAGCAAGAAGCTTTGCAAGCATTTCATCATTAGATTCAAATGTTGTTTCAATAACTTTAATGCCGTATTCCTCTTCAAATCCATCCAACACTTCCTGACTCATATACTCTGACCAATTGTAAAGATAAATTTCTTTCGCATATCCATCAGCTGTTTTCTCTTCTTCTTTTTCTCCACATCCTGCAATAAATGTACTGCAAAGCATTAAAGCAGAAGCAGTCAAAATTAATTTTTTCATTCCTTATTCTCCTTCATTAAAATACACACAAACTCCATCAATAAATGTTTTTTCAATCTGACACATAAAAAGATTTTCCGGATTTAAACAATACGGATCTTTATCTATAAATGCGAAGTCTGCCTTCTTTCCAACTTCTATTGAACCAATCAGATGTTCCAAACGAAGCGAATATGCACCACCTATCGTTAAAATGCATAATGCTGTTGTTAAATCCAGACATTCCTTCTCATTCAGGCAATTCTTTGTCTGTGGTTCCGCACGATTTACCATAAAATGCAGTGAATCCATTGAAGTCGGCGGCATCGTGATAGGAAAATCCGATGCCTGCCCCATCGGGATATTTCTGTCTGCTAAACTCTTCATCGGATATTGTTTTTCTGCCCTTTCTTTTCCAATGAAGGGAAGTTCCACCTGTTCAAAATAAAGCGGATTTTTAGAATGCCAATACGGATTTGTAACAGCTACAATCTGATGCTTTGACATTTCATTTATCTGACATGGCTTTGCAATCTGTAAATGCGTAAATACATTTCGAAACTCTATATCTTTTTCTTCTTCTTTTCTTTTATTCTGTACTTTTATATATGCTTTCAGTGCCATATCAAGCGCTCCATCTCCTATCACATGAGCATGCAGATCATAACCATGCCTCAGTGCATAAAGAGCTGTTTCTTCTAACCATTCTTGAGAACATGTTGGTTTTCCTTTCTCCTCTGGTTGATCTGTATACGGTTCCGAAAGATACGCTGTATGACATTCGATTACACCATCCACAAAAAATTTAGCCGAAGACAATTTTACTTTCTGACAGTCTGAAAGAAGCTGAGAAATCTGCTCCATATTTTGAAACGCCCTTTTCACGTCATCATTTGCCTCAATGCTATAACCAAGACGGGACATCAGCTTAAGTGTATGTTCTTTTTCTAAAATTCTCCAGCCTTCTGCCCGTATAATATAATCTTTTTTTGCATCATACATCGGTTCATACACAGCTGTTACTCCATTTTTCAGAGCAATCTCCTGATAATATGCAATTGCCTGTGCATACTCCTCAGCTGTCGTTTCCGGAATAATATGTGAGGTAAAACTTCCTGCACTCTCTTTCAACCACCCTGTAGCCCTTCCATCCAGATATCTCACAATTTCTCCTGCTTCCGGATTCGGTGTATCGTTAGTAATACCGGTAAGTTCCAACGCCGCACTATTTAGCCATCTGGAATGATGATCTGAAGAAATCATCACAATTGGAATATCTTTTGTAATACAATCCAGAAGTTCTGCCGTAGGACCGATTTTTCCAAATGCTCCATTATCATATCCGGAACCGGTAATTACTTTCACATTTGGATGGTTCTTCCAATATTCTCTAATCTCCTCCAAATACACATGGTAATCATTACAAAGCGGTGGCAGCATAACTCCCTTTGTAAATTCTGTTGCACAGCTTACATGGGCGTGACTTTCCACAATCCCCGGAATGACAAGACCTTTCGCCTTTTCTATCGCTGTTTTCTTTCCAATATATCCTTTTATTTCCTCTTCTGTTCCTACTGCAAGAAATTTTCCATCCTTAACAGCTACAGCTTGTGCAAACAGACATTTTTTATCTGCCGTAAAAATCTTTCCTTTTATAACTAAATCTGCTGTCAATTTCTTTACTCCTATCAGTTATCTCGAATACGTTTTGTCCATTGCCTCATGATAAACATATATATCAGATAAAACAGTATGCATCCTGTTATCATTAATGTAGAAACAACGTACACATTTGTAGAAATTTTTCCTCTTACCATTCCGTAAACTTTTACTGGAAAGGTGATCTGTCCTGCTCCTGATACAAAGTAACTGATAATTACATCATCAATAGACAATGTAACAGACATAAATGCTCCGGAAAGAATCCCTGGTGCGAGAAGCGGCAATGTCACTCTCCGTAATGTACTCCATTGATTAGAACCAAGATCCATAGCCGCTTCTTCAAGTGATGAATCAAAATCTGCAATTCTTGCTCTCAGTGTGATAATAACAAACGGAAGACAAAACGTCACATGAGAAAACACAAGTGTTGCAAAGCCCAATTTCATTCCCATTTTTGTAAATGCAGCAAGTGAAGCAAGTCCAATAACTAACTCCGGAATGACAAGCGGAATATATAATAACCCATTAATGTATTTTTTTAGTTTAAATTCATAACGATAAGTACCTATTGTCGCAAATATCCCAAGCATACACGAAATGACCGTAGATACAACTGCAAGCTTGATTGATAACCATAAGTTGCTAAATAATGGATCGCCTCCAAACACTTCTTTATACCAATGCAGTGTAAATCCCTGAAAGGTTAAGTTATCCCCACTTCTATTGAAAGAATACATAATAATAACAAAAATTGGCATGTAAAGAAATAAATAAACTAATGACATAAATAAAATAAGACCAAATTCCTTTTTCTTATGTTTCATATGTACCTCCTTACGCCAAATCATCTAACGAGCCAACTTTAGAATAGGCTTTTAGAACAATTAATGTGAATACAATAAGTAATACAGAAAACACTGCTCCCAGAGGCCAGTTTCTTGCTACAAGAAACTGATTCTGAATCAGATTTCCCAAATATACAGATGATCCGCCTCCCATAACATCTGCAACGAAAAAGGCTCCCAGAGATGGAATGAACACTTGAATCGTTCCTGCAAAAATACCAGGTAACGTCTGTGGAATAATCACTCTAAAAAAAGTTTTTACCTTTCCCACTCCCAGATCATACGATGCTTCTACAATCTGAGGATTCAGTTTCGAAATATTGGTATGTAACGGCAAAACCATAAACGGAAAAAAACAATAAACCATTCCAAAAAGTACTGCTCCGTCAGTATACATCATTTCAATTGGTTTTGATATCCATCCAAATTCCATTAACACTGTATTTACAAGACCGCTGTCTCGAAGGATATTGCTCCACCCATTAAGACGAATCAAACCATTTATCCAAAACGGAAGCATGAGCAGCAGCATAAGCATACCACGTATATTTCTATTTATTTTACTAAGGGCATACGCAAATGGATAGGCAATTACAAGACAGATGACTGACGTCTGAAAGGCCATAACGATACTTTTCCATATGACTCCCATGTATAAGGAGGAAAAGATACTTTTATAATTATTCAATGTAAGCTTTCCTGTCACCCCGCCATAGAGTCCCTTCGTGCAAAAACTGATGTAAATCACATAAATCATCGGCACAAAAACAAAAAGTAACAACCAGATTGCCGTAGGGCTGACCATTGCAATAATTTGCCAGTAATTTTTCTTTCTCCTTTTATTTTTCATTGACTTCGAGGCCCCCTTGACTATTTAAAAGTCCAAACTCAATTGCATCATAGACTGTATCTTCTGTCGTATGCATAATAACTGCTTTATCCACATCCCAGGATATATTCACAAGAGAGCCTATCTCTAACGGCGTTTCCATCGGATGGGTATTCACTTTCACAACATCTCCATTTGGCAGATGAATAATCGTCCGCATCACACTTCCTGCATAAATCTGATCTGCTACAAATCCTTTTAATGTAAATCCTTCTACGATCTCTTTTGTAATACGCACATTTTCAGGTCGTACACAAATATAAACGATTTCTTCATTTTTAAAGCCTGTACCATTAGCTTTTACATGACCATTTTCCATCATCAGTGTAAGCGTTTCTTCTTCATTTGCTACAACACTCGCTTCAAAAATGTTCGATTCCCCGATAAAATCTGCAACAAATTTCGTTTTTGGCTGCTCATAAATTTCTTTTGGTGTTCCAATCTGCTCCAAATTTCCTTTATTCATAACAACAATCCTATCACTCATCGTAAGCGCCTCTTCTTGGTCGTGTGTTACAAATACAAAGGTAATTCCTAAACTTTTCTGCAATGCTTTTAATTCCAACTGCATTGTTTGACGAAGTTTCAGGTCTAATGCTGCCAATGGCTCATCCAATAAAAGAATCTTCGGTTCATTTGCCAGTGCTCTTGCAATTGCAACGCGTTGTTTTTGCCCACCGGACAATTGATTCGGCATGCGTCCCTCCATCTTACCCAACTGCACCATTTCTAATAATTTTGTGACACGCTCTTTAATCTCTTTTTTAGATATTTTTTTCTCTACAAGACTGTATGACACATTTTTAAATATATTCATATGCGGAAATAGCGCATAATTCTGAAAAACAGTATTTACATTTCGCTTATAAGGAGGTAATGAAGTCACATCCTGTTCTTCAATCAGCACTTGTCCTGTTGTTGCTTCTTCAAAGCCGGCAATAATTCTTAATGTTGTCGTTTTTCCACATCCAGACGGACCCAGTAACGTAACAAACTCACCTTCATATATATCCAGATCAGTTGATTTTAAAACTTGTCCTTCTTCGAATTCTTTCGTTACGCCTCGTAATTTCAAGATAACCTTTTTTTCTTTCATTTTTACGGTCTCCTAATACTTAAAGTACATTTTTGCCATGTTCACCTGTACGGATGCGAACAACGTCCTCAATATTCGAAATAAAAATCTTACCATCACCTACTGTATTGGTAGAAAGCTTTGCCACAATTTCTGCAAGAATATCATCAAGATCTTCGTCCCATACTACTGTCATTACATAAAGTCTTGGTAAAAGATTAATTTCAATTCCTAATTTCTGGAATTCCTCACTATTGCCTTTTTGCTGACCAGCACCCATAGCAGACATAACTGTAAAACCTGAATATTCATATCTTGTAAGAATTGTTTTTAATGGTTCTAATTTTTCTGGGCGAATAATAAGTTCAATTTTTTTCATGGTACATTTCTCCTTCTAATCAAAAAATAAAAAGCAAGTAATGTTAAAAAACACATTACTTGCTTAGAACACATAAATACATACAGATTAGAATCTATAGATTTTCAGGACAAGCCCTCTTACCAATCTTATTATTGACCGTTTTACAAGTTGTGTGTTTCTTAAACACTGGTTTATAGTAACCAACTTACAAAATTTGAGCTTCTAACTCAATCAATAACGCAACACGACGTGCTGCAAATCGGCATTTGACCTGGCTGTCCGTATGGCCATATTGTTTTAAATAGTGGTCGATAAAATTTAATTTAGTACATATATATCACATCTAAAAACCCTTGTCAATATTTTTTATTTTATTTTACCTCCTTTTTTCATAATATAATCTCTTTCTAGTTCTAGTTTTTTTTAATCCTGCTGCAGTTCTTCCTGCTCTTTTACCGGTACATATGTCCCATCATCTGTTACATAACTCTTATTATCATAACACTGCGTTCTTGTCGGCAGATTCCGTTTCTCTAATTTGTAATTAATCAACATCTCGACAATATAGTAAATTACTGCAAATGTCGGAACACCCATTACCATTCCTATAAATCCAAAAAGTCCTCCGCCAAGCAAGATAGAAAAAATAACCCAAAAAGCTGACAAACCTGTAGAATCTCCAAGAATTTTCGGTCCGATCACATTTCCATCTAGCTGCTGCAGCAATAAAATAAAAATAGCAAAATACAGTCCTTTTAACGGATCTGCTAACCCAATCAAAATAATACAAGGAATTGCTCCGATATATGGTCCAAAAAATGGGATCACATTTGTTACACCTACAATCACACTGACAAGCAATGCATATGGCATTTTCAGAATTGCTGTTCCTATGTAACAAAGTACCCCTATGATCATAGAGTCAATTACCTTTCCGATCATGAAGCCGCCAAAAATCTGATTACTTTTTGTAACAATATGGAGTGTCAGATTCGCATGCGGAGGAGTCATTAATGCGTAAACCGCTTTTTTTGCCTGCGCGTTAAATTTTTCTTTGCTAAATAATACATATACAGAAACAATAATTCCAATCAAAACATTCATCACTTCATTCACAATGTTAATAACTCCTGATGTTAGATTGCTCATAAGGATATTTGTCTGACTTAGAAGATCTGTCCTCAGCCAATTCTGCAGCGCTTCTGTTCCCTCCCGCAAAGCTTGATCAAAAATTTTACCTGTTGTAGAATCATCAATCTGAATTTCATTCAGCCATGCAAGCCCTTCATTCAACTGATCTGGAAGTGTGTAAACCATATCACGGATACTCGTATAAAGCTCCGGAATTACCATGTTGCAAAGGGTTGCTACTATCGTAAGACCAATACAGATTGAAGCAATAATTCCTGTTGTTCTGCCAATCTTCTCAATTGTTTTTTGTTTCTTTGTATAAATCTTTAAAAGAGGCTGCAACAATTTTTCAATTTGCTTACATAATGGATTCAATAAATAGGCAATGACCAACCCATAAATGATCGGTTTCGATACTTCCACAATCTTACCAATCACACTGGACAGATTACTTACTCTTAACAATGCAAAATAGAACAAAATCGCAGCTGCAATTACAAGAAAACTCGTCATACCTCTGCTAAACTGCTCCCGTATTTTGGACGGACCTTTCCCTTTCAGATTCGGGCGCTTCTCATAATATGCTTTTTCACGCTCTTCTCCTCCGTCATTTATTTTTCTCTCTGCAGCAGCGGACTGCTGCTCTTTTTCCAACTCTTCTTGATTTTTACTTGATTTTTCCATATATTTCACCGCTGTCCTCTAATGGTACCTCCTTCCAACTGTCTCCGCTTATTATAACGCGCTGATTCTAACCGAGTCAACCAGATAATGAAAGAGCATCCCTTCATTTTCATGAAGAGATGCCCATCCGCTCACAGCCGTCCGACGGTTTTCATATTTACTTGTATTCGAAACTTGCACACTGTGTCTGACCGCATTCACAGGCGCTGCTTCCTTCCACGCTGATTTTTCCTGCTTCGCATTTACAATCATGATTATAACAACATTCTTTTGCTTTGCAGTCAATCATTGCTGTCGGTGTTGCTTCTCCTGTTACATCGCTGTAAGTGTTGCCTTTTCGCTCTTCAAAGCTTTTACAACAAGTATCTGCCGCATTTTTTGCAGTATCACCGCCAACTTTAATCGTATCTAATGCACAATAGTTCTGTTTATTGTGCAGACAAGTCTGTACTGTACATCTTAATTCTGGCATAATCCTATCTCCTTTTTCATTATTTTCTCTGATAGTATTTGCCCGATCTCTTAAAATTATTCCATTTTCAAAAAAATTAATGATATGCCCTGAAATAGATAATATAACTAACTTGATTTATTTTTCTTCTACGTTTCTGATTGCTCTTTTAGCAATCTCTTCTTTCACTGCATCCACAAACTCACTGAGTGTTTTCTGACCTTCATCCCCGGCAAATCTGCTTCTGACTGCAACTACTCCTTCTTCCTCTTCTTTTGCACCGACAACAAGCATATACGGAATCTTATTCATCTGTGCCTCGCGGATTTTGTATCCGATTTTTTCTGCTCTTGTATCAATCTCTGCACGAATTCCGGCTTCTTTTAATTCTGCCAGAACTTTTTCGCCGTATTCCAGATATTTGTCAGAAATCGGAAGTACCTTTACCTGTACCGGAGATAACCATGTCGGGAATGCTCCTGCAAAATGCTCGATCAGAATACCGATAAAACGTTCGATAGAGCCAAATGCAACACGATGGATCATAATCGGTCTATGTTTTTCTCCATCTGCTCCAATATATTCCAGTTCAAATCGAAGCGGAAGCTGGAAGTCAAGCTGAATTGTTCCGCACTGCCATGTTCTTCCAAGACAATCCTCCAAATGGAAATCAATCTTAGGACCATAGAATGCGCCATCGCCTTCATTTACCACATAATCAAGTCCAAGTTCGTCCAGCGCATTACGAAGTGCCTCTGTTGCTACTTCCCAGTCTTCATCGCTTCCCATGCTGTCTTCCGGACGTGTAGATAGCTCCACATGATACTTAAATCCAAACAATGTATAAACTTCATTAATCAGTTTTGCTACACCCTTGATCTCATCTTTAATCTGCTCCGGTGTCATGAAAATATGCGCATCATCCTGTGTAAAGCAGCGCACACGCATCAGTCCGTGAAGCTGTCCTGATTTCTCATGACGGTGAACCAGTCCAAGTTCTCCCAGACGCAGCGGAAGATCTTTGTAGGAGCGCGGCTCAGATTTGTATACAAGCACTCCACCAGGACAGTTCATTGGTTTGATCGCAAAATCTGTTTCATCAATCTCTGTTGTATACATATTATCTTTGTAGTGATCCCAGTGACCGGATGTCTCCCACAGATGACGGCTCAGCATAATCGGTGTAGAAATCTCTACATAGCCTGCTTTATTATGAATCTCTCTCCAATAATCCAACAGTGTATTCTTCAACACCATTCCCTTTGGCAGGAAGAATGGGAATCCAGGTCCTTCTTCTGTCATCATAAACAGACCAAGTTCTTTTCCGATCTTTCTGTGATCGCGTTTCTTTGCTTCCTCGATCATTGTCAGATATGCTTCCAGGTCGGCTTTCTTTGGATATGCTGTTCCGTAAATACGTGTCAGCATTTTATTCTTCTCACTTCCACGCCAGTAAGCACCTGCAAGACTTGTCAGTTTCAGAGCCTTTACTGCTTTTGTATTCATTAGATGCGGTCCTGCACACAGATCCACAAATTCACCCTGCTGATAGAAACTGATGACTGCATCTTCCGGAAGATCCTGGATCAATTCTACTTTATATGGTTCATTTTTTTCTTCAAAATAAGCAATTGCTTCTTCTCTTGGTTTTGTAAAGCTTGTAATCGGAAGTGCTTCTTTTACAATCTTCTTCATCTCTGCTTCAATCTTCTCAAGATCTTCTGCTGTAAACGGTGTCTCTCTATCCAAATCATAGTAGAAACCATCTGCAACAGACGGTCCGATTGCAAGTTTTGTCTCCGGATAGAGACGTTTTACTGCCTGCGCAAGAATATGTGAGGCAGTATGTCTGAACGCCCCCTGTCCCGCTTCATTCTGGAATGTAAGGATACTGAGTTCACAATCCTCAGAAACCATCGTTCTCAGATCAACAACTTCTCCATTCACTTCTCCTGCCGTTGCATTTCTCGCAAGTCCTTCACTGATATCTTCTGCAATTTCAAGGACTGATCTTGGCTCTGCATATTCTCTGACAGATCCATCTTTTAACGTAATCTTCATAACTTATTCCTCCACTTTTTCTTTCTTATTATCTTTTTCATCTATCTGAGGTTCTGCTGCTGTCTCCAACTTATCCGATTCCTCAGTTTCTTCCGGTTCCATGCATGAAATAAACTTCTCATGGTATACCGGATAATTCTTCTTCAGAGAGATCGGTTTCCCAAGTTCTGTCAGGAAACAGTGCGAAGTCTCTCCTTTACAGTGAATCATATTTGTTTTCTTGTTCACAACCTGATAGCTGATCACAAGCTTGATTCCATTATATTCTTTGATCGTCAGGTCAATTCTGGCTGTATCGCCAAATTTCAACATCCGAAGATATTTTGCACTGGCTTCCAGCACCGGACAAAGAATTCCTTTCTTTTCCAGTTCTTCGTAAGGAAGACCAATCTGTCTCATAAAATCTGTTCTCGCCTCTTCAAACCAGCGAATATAATTTGAATGATGCACCACCTTCATCTGATCTGTCTCGTAATACTGTATCTGATGTTCATACGGACGAAGCTGCATGTCATTTCACTCCTTCATTTCCAAATAAAAAATCCCCTGCAATGAATCACTTCACTGCAAGGGACGAGTTGATATGGTAACTCGCGGTTCCACCCCGCTTGTACCAGTCCTCTGACTGGAACCACTTATTCTGATGATAACGGAATCACCGTGCAGTTTTGCTGCCGCTCAGAGGTAGTCTTCAGATGCTTCTGTGATAAAGAACTTCCAGCCACCGGTTCTTCTCTCTGGATCTTTTCACATCTTACTCGTCTCGTCAACGCTTTTCATATATGCTCCTATTATAACACGGCGACTTGATTTGTCAACGAACAAATTTGAATAATACTCGTTTCCCCTCCGCAAAAAACTCTCTCATCATATAATTGGGCAATACAATTGGTTTTGTACTGGCTGCCAGTCCATATACCTTTCCATATCCGACATTTTCTGCCAGTTTCATGGCACGGTAAATATGAAAGTTATTCGTCACAATTCCTATTTTCTGCCCTCGCATTTCTCCAATAATCTTCTTACTGTTCATCAGATTCTCATAAGTGGATACTGATGCATCTTCAAGAAAAATATCTCTTTCCGGCACACCTCTCTTCTTCAGATATTCTGCCATAGCTTCTGCTTCACTGACTTCTTCGCCGATTCCCTGACCACCTGACACAATAATTCTGTTTCCAGGATGTGTCCTATAATAGTTCAAAGCCCGATCAAGCCGTCTGCGAAGAGCATCTGTCACTTTTTTTCCACGCACCTGAGCTCCTAGTACAATCATCCAGTTAAGACTGTCCGGCTCCTGCTGCGCCATAGCCTTTATAACTTTTCCTTCTACGATCACAACAGCTATTCCTGTCAAAATTCCAATACATCCAATTACTGTCTGAATATATTCCGGTAAATATTCCCACCCTCTCCCAAGCATCAAAAACATAAATCCAAGAAAAATCCAAAAACCTGAGAAGGTCATATTCCATATTCTGGAAGAAATTACCATCGCAAAATAATATATAAAACAAATACACCCAAATAAAATCACATCTTTTCCTCCTGAAACAAAAAAGAAGCCAGATACAATCCGCACCTGACTTCCCCATCTAACTATCTGCCGCAGCAGTGTTTATATTTCTTTCCGCTTCCGCACGGGCACGGATCATTTCTTCCGATTTTTTTCGGCTTTCTGATCGTTCCTGAGTTCTTCTGAATCTTGTAGAGCTCTCTCTTTTTCTCCGCTGTAAAAATCTCATCCCACTGCGGAAGTTCATAAAGCCACTCTGCCTTTGCATCTACCATGTTCATGTATAACTTCTCTTTATCAAATGCAAGGCTGACAACTGTATCTTCATCCATCGTTTCAATCGGATTCTCTGTCTTCAGACTTTCATTGATACCATCAAGGAATCCAACCATTGTCAGAACTTCTACACCATATTTTGCTGCCAGTTCTTTCACAGTTCCTTTCACTTCTTCATCCGGATTGGAAAGAAGCTGCTCATAAATTCCTTTTTCTGTTAAAAAATATGCATTCCAGAACTTCTGTAATGCTGCTCTGTCCATTTCTTTTGAATATGCTATTTCATGCCATTGCTCTAATAAACTCATTTCAAAATACTCCTTTGTATATTTTCATTCTTTACTCGCATATTATATACCATTTCTTGCAGTTTTCCAAGATTCTTTATATAATATCCTTAAAAATTCTTATAAAAAGGATGATCATCATGAAAAAATTCAAAAGAATCGCAGCGGGAACTGGTGTTTTTCTGCTTGTTGGAATGTATCTGTGTACTTTAATCTTTGCACTTCTGGATAATCCAAAGACAATGCTTATGTTCAAGTTCTCGATCGCACTGTCGCTCATTGTCCCGGTTCTATGTTATGGTATTGTACTTTTTACCCGGCTTTCTGACCGAAACAAACCAGATTCTTCAGATGACAATTAGACAATCTCTGTTACTCCATTGCTCAAATATAAAGTTCTGCAAGCATCAGCGCAGAACTTTTTCTGTTTTCTTCTCCTATCTGACGTTTCGTTAAATTCTCTTTTCTTTTTTTCAGGTATTCTTCAATTGATATAACACCTTTTACTGTCTGTTTTTCATTTTGCTTCATATGCTGTACCTCCTTATTTTCGAATACCGACATTATCATCTATATGATTCAAATATAAAAAATATTCCTTTTATTTTCTCTTCCCTCACTCTATATTCTGATTTTAACAAGCATTTGTGACCCCCTTATGACTGAACTCTAAAGCCTTTCTAATTTGTTTCTTAAAAATAATTTATAATTTTTTAGAAAACCATAAAAATTACTTGACATTCAAACAGAGCGAATTCTATATTATTAGGTATATAAAAATAATAGAAAGGAAGTATGCTGTTATGGAACATTTATACATTCCAGATCACTACATTTCTCCACTGAATATTAGAGAAACCGAAGTTGCCATCAAAGAGGTAAAAGACCATTTTGAACATGCCCTTGCGAAATCGCTTCACTTGACTCGTGTATCTGCCCCGCTTTTTGTGAATCCAAGCACCGGTCTAAATGATAACCTCAACGGCATTGAACGCCCTGTCTCCTTCGGTGTACGCGAGCAAAACGATACTGAATTTGAGATTGTTCACTCTCTTGCCAAATGGAAACGTATGGCGTTAAAGCGCTATAATTTCCATTCCGGAGAAGGTCTTTACACGGATATGAATGCAATCCGCCGTGACGAAGATACTGATAATATTCATTCCATTTTTGTAGATCAATGGGATTGGGAGAAAATTATTTCCCGTGAGGAGCGCAATACCGAAACACTGGAATACACTGTTCGAAAAGTCTACTCTGCTCTAAAAGATACGGAGCAGTATATTTCAAGACGTTACAATTATATTGAACCGCTTCTTCCGGATGAGATTACATTTATCACATCACAGGAACTGGAAAATCTGTACCCTGACTGCACACCAAAAGAAAGAGAATATAAAATTACCAAACAAAAGAAAGCAGTATTTATTTCCCAAATTGGTAAAACGCTTGCTTCCGGTGAAAAACATGACGGACGTGCACCAGACTATGATGATTGGGATTTAAACGGCGATATCATCGTTTACTACCCTATACTGGATATCGCCTTAGAACTGTCTTCTATGGGTATCCGCGTAGATGAACGTTCACTTGCGCGTCAGTTAAAACTTTCTGGCTGTGAAGACAGAGCAGAATTAGACTTCCAAAAATCTCTCTTAAATGGTGAACTTCCTTATACTGTCGGCGGTGGAATCGGGCAGTCGCGTATCTGTATGTTTTATCTGCGTAAAGCACATATTGGAGAAGTACAATCTTCCGTATGGCCGGATAAAATTGCCCAAGAGGCACTGGCACATGGCATTCAACTTCTTTAGACACATGATAAACTGACAATGATACATAGATGCAAAAATCCCCTGACCATTTCGGCAAATCCTTTTGCCTCAACAATCAGGGGATATTTTATTTTCTACTCCACTACAACAGCTGTTCCGCTTGCTGTAACCATTAACATTCCATTGTCCGTACCGAGTACCTCATAATCAATATCAACGCCTACTACTGCATTTGCTCCTCGATCTATCGCACGTTGCTCCAGTTCGATCAGTGCATTCTGCCTTGCTTTCACAAGTTCTTCTTCGTAACTTCCGGATCTTCCCCCAAAGAAATTGCTGAAAGACGCTGCAATATCTCTCACAAAATTCACACCGGAAATCACTTCTCCAAATACAATTCCACGATACTCAACGATTCTTCTTCCTTCTACGGATGGTGTTGTTGTAATAATCATATGCTTTTCTCCTTTCTTAACGATGGATCTGAAGTAATTTCTGCTTCAGATCTTGCTCAAGCTGATACATTTCCTGTTCTGCTTCTTTGCGCTTCTGTCTTCCTTCTTCCTGTATCTTCATCACTTCATCAAACGTCTCGATCAAGGACTCATTCGTTTGTTTCAATGTCTCCATATCTACAATTCCCCGCTCAGACTCTCTCGCCGTTTCTACAGATGCCATTTTCAATGCCTGTGCGTTCTTCTTCAACAACTCATTCGTCATATCTGTCACTGCTCTCTGAGCCTGAGAAGCTTTCAACGAATCTTCCACTCCGAGGGCAATTACCATCTGGCTCTTCCATAATGGAATCGTATTGACAATCGTAGACTGAATCTTTTCTACCATCATCGTATCATTCCCCTGCACAAGACGAATCTGTGGCGCTGTCTGCATCGCGATCATCTTCGTTAATTCAAGGTCATGGATTTTCTTTTCAAATCGGTTGCAAAATGCTTCTAAATCTTTGGCTGCCTGTGCATCTTCCGGTAAATTCGTTCTTGTCGCTTTATCCAACAGCTGTTTCAGATCATTTTCACGAATCTGCACCAGCTTTTTCTTTCCAGCCACTACATACATTGTCAGCTCTTTAAAATAAGTCAAGTTTGTCTCATACATTTTATCAAGAATTGCAATGTCTTTCATCAATTTTACTTGATGTTCTTCCAAATCAGACGTAATCTTCTCAATGTTTACTTCCACTTTATCATATCTGGCTTTCATAACCTCCATTTTGTTAGAAGCTTTTTTAAAGAATCCAAAGAATCCTTTTTCTTTCTCTTCTTCATCAAAATTCTTCAATTCACCGATAACTCCTTCGAGAAGTGTACCGATTTCTCCCAGATCTTTTGTTCTTACATTTTCCAGCGCTGCCTCCGAAAAATCTGCCATTTTCTTCTGTGTTCCTGCACCGTACTGCAAAATCATATTTGTATTCGTAATATCAATCTGCTGGGCAAACAATTCTGCCTGCTTCTGTTCTTCTTCTGTCAGAACACTATCGTTCCATGTTTCTTCTGTCTTTATAACTTCTGCCGGAGTTTCTTCTTCGGCAAATGGTTCTAACGTCAATGTAGGTGTATCTGTAAATGCTTCAAACTTCTTCTCTTCCATCTCTTATTTATTCCTTTCTGTAAAATCATTCTTTGTCAATCCTTCTTGAGCAAGCATTATATGCAGTACGGAAATATCTGAAGACACGTCCCAGGCTGTATCCTGAAACAGACCGTCTAACATTTTCTCAAATGCTTCATTTAATGTATCCAACGTTGCTTCTATTTCTTTCTTAGAATTCTGGATCGTTTCTGTATCAACAGACTGACTCTCAAGCTCCGCATATGCCTGCAGCAATTTTACTGTTGTCGGAAGATAATATTTCAAAAGCCGGCGAATATCATCTATCTGCTCCGGATGTTGTTCAATTCTCTCAAAGATTTTTTTTACAAGAAACTCCATTCTGGAAATCTTTCTTGAAATTTCTTCTCCCGGAATTCTGTCATTCCACCTCCGGATTTCTTCGATATAGTCCTGTCCACTTTGAATGATCTGCTGTGCTTCTTCACTGAGTTTTTTCGCTGTCTTCTTCTCTGCTTTCTCTTGATCTGATGTCAAGTCAGCTGCTTGAACTGCCTGTTTTTGTTTCTCAAGCATAAGATACTCTTCGTATACTTTATCTGATGTCATAAAACAAGTTTTACTTCGATCAAAATGCCCTTCCCGAAACCATCCTTTTTCAATCATTTTCTGAATATCTTTTCTTATATAACCAACAGATTTTCCTGTATATGTAGCCAAATCCTCCAGATTACAGTATTGCGTATCCTGCAATTTCTGCAGATATTTTCGAAATCTGGTGATTCCTTTCATCTTTCTGCGTCCGCCTGTTACCAGACAGAACAGCAAAAATGTAATAACACCAAGCAGTATTGCACCAATTTTAATCGCCGGATAAAACATCTCTCCAATTATCATCAGTAAAAGCAAGGATAATAAGCCAAAACCAAAAATCCCTCCCAAAATTGCCCCGGGAATGACCATTCCAAGTCCACTGCTCCAGACCTTCTTATCATTGATGTACAGTCTTGCTTTTTCTCTTTCTTTCTGCAATGCTAATTCTTGCTGTTCTCTCTGTTGCTTCGCGTACTTTGTCTGACGCATTATATTTCCTGTAATATTGTCGGCTGCACTGCTTACGACATTACTGATTGTCTGATTTAATTTTTGAAAATCTTGTGAATTTACCGCATTTTCCACGATATCCCGCACAGAATTTCCTATTTTTTCCCATTCTTTTTTGTCCATGCCATCTTCCTGTCACTTTCTTTCATTTGCTTCGTGTGTTTTTTTCATTATACCTTTAATACATGCAAATTACAACAAAAAGAGAGCCGCTGTTCTCAATTACAGCGACTCTTTGACTCTTATTTTATGAGCAGGAAAATCAATTTCTTATTTAAAAAATCTCTTTCTGACAGATACGACTACAACTGCTGCTGCCAACAGCATGCACAGTACAATTACAGATATATTGGTATGATCGCCGGTCTCATCTTGCATAGAACTTTTTCTGACTTTTCTTTTTATTTCTGACGATAAATAATATCGTCTCTTCCCGGTCCATTAGAAATCATTGTAATCGGATATCCGAGTTTCTCTTCAACAAATTCAATATATTTACGGCAATTCTCCGGCAGATCTTCATATTTCTTAATTCCTCGAATATCGCAATTCCACCCCGGAAGAATCTCATATACCGGTTTCGCCTTTTCCAGTAAATGTGTTGTTGGGAAGTCTGTTGTGATCTCTCCGTCAATCTCATAAGCAACACATACCGGAATTTCTTCCAGATATCCCAACACATCCAATACGGTAAATGCAACATCTGTCGTTCCCTGCATTCTACATCCGTATTTGGAAGCAACACAATCAAACCAGCCCATACGTCTCGGACGTCCTGTTGTTGCTCCGTATTCACCACCGTCTCCACCGCGACGTCTCAATTCATCTGCTTCTTCTCCAAAAATTTCACTTACAAAAGCACCTGCACCAACCGCGCTTGAATATGCTTTGCAAACAGTAATGATTTTCTGAATCTCATATGGCGCAATACCGGCTCCGATAGCTCCATATGCCGCCAGTGTCGAGGACGATGTTACCATTGGGTAAATTCCATGATCCGGATCTTTTAAAGTACCAAGCTGCCCTTCCAGAAGTACTTCTTTTCCTTCTTTTAATGCGTTATAGAGGAAAAGTGACACATCACACACATATGGACGGATTGTATCACGATATCCATGAAGCTCTTCTAACAAAGTTTCCGGTGTAAGGAGCGGTTTATGATAAAGGTGCTCAAGAAGTACATTTTTCTGTTCACAAATACGTACAACTTTTTCTTTTAACAGTTCTTCATCAAACAATTCGCTAACCTGAAATCCAATCTTTGCAAACTTATCAGAATAAAACGGAGCAATGCCGGATTTGGTAGAACCAAATGATTTTCCTCCCAGTCTTTCTTCTTCATACTGATCAAATAAAATATGATATGACATAACAATCTGCGCCCTGTCTGACACAAGAATTTTCGGCATTGGAACGCCTTTCTCAACAATAGACTGGATCTCATTCATAAGAACCGGAATATTTAAAGCAACACCATTTCCGATAACACTTGTTGTATGACTATAAAACACACCGGATGGAAGCGTGTGCAGTGCAAATTTTCCATAATCATTTATAATTGTGTGTCCGGCATTGGCACCACCCTGAAAACGAACAATAATATCTGCCTGCTTTGCAAGCATGTCTGTAATCTTGCCTTTTCCTTCATCTCCCCAGTTAGCTCCTACTACTGCTTTTACCATACAACGTTACCTCCTGTTTTACATCACCGCCGGCATCGGCTTTTTGCGCCTCGCCGGATTATTTTTTTACGGAGAAATTATACTCTCATCTTTTTTTATTGACAATAGTAATTTTCCACAAAATAAAATTTTATATGCTTTTATTCTTGTAGATTCCCAATATAGTAATAGCTTCTCATAACGATACAGCTCTATTACATAAGAGGAGCCACCAACCGAAGAATCTCTCCTGCTGCTTTGGAAATAAATGGTCTTGTCCTTACATCTGTGATAGAAATCTTCTGACACTTCTTTAGTGTATTCTGGAAATCTTCCTCAATATCATATACCACTGCATTCTGATAAATAAATGTTCCACATTCGAAATGAAGGTACAGACTCCGATAATCCAGATTGATCGTTCCTACCGTTGCTGTATCATCATCAGCTACAAACACTTTCGCATGTACAAATCCCGATGTATATTCATAAATTTGTACCCCTGCTTCCAAAAGTTCTTCATAGTAAGTTTTTGCAAGCGCAAACGCATATTTTTTGTCAGGAATATGCGGCATGATAATAATTACTTCAATATTGCTTTTCGCTGCCCGTGTCAACGCTGTAATCATCTCTCCATCCAAAATTAAGTATGGAGTCATAATGTGTACGTATTTTTTAGCATGGTTTAAAATGTGAAAATACACTTCTTCTCCAACATTTTCATGGTCATATGGACTGTCGCCATACGGAAGCACAAATCCCAGTTCTCTTCTAAGTCCTGTTGTTGAAGGCGTCAGATAGGCATCGAAGTTTTCTTTTACTGTCTCATCTACATTCCACATCTGCAGAAACATCACGGTCAGACTCTGAACCGCATCTCCCCGTAACATCACTGCAGTATCTTTCCAATGTCCAAACCGTTCTTTACGGTTAATATATTCATCAGCCAGATTGATACCGCCTGTAAATCCAACCTTTCCATCGATAACACAGATTTTCCGGTGGTCACGATTGTTCTGATGTGTTGATAGCACCGGATGCACCGGGCTGAACATTTTGGCTTTCAAGCCTTTCTTCTGGAGTGTTTTCGGATAGCGATATGGCAACAACGCAATACTGCACATTCCATCATACATAAAGCGTACCTCTACTCCTTCTGCCGCTTTACGCTCAAGCACTTCCAGAATTGTATTCCACATATAGCCCTCATCTACAATAAAATACTCCATAAAAATAAATTTTTCTGCCTGTTCCATCTGTCGTATCATCTCTTCAAATTTATCTTCTCCGAGCGGGAAATAGGTCACCTCCGTATTGCGATAGGTCGGAAATCCAATCTGATGCGACATATAATAAGCAAGATTGGCATTTGAAGGCTTATTGGCTCTTAATGCCTGTACTATTTCTTTATTTTCTTCCATATAAGGAGCTGTTTCTATTTTAAGTTCGCTGAGACGCTTTCCGATATATCTGGTACTAAATTCTGTCTTAACAAAAAGATAAAACAGTGTTCCAAACACCGGAAATAACATTACGCATAAAATCCATGTCATCTTAAATTCTGGATTTCCTTTTTCATTCAAAATATAAATGATCATTACTGCGCTAAAAATAGCCAGCATGAAGTAAATTGCAGACATGTATTTCTGCAGATAATTTACCATCGCGATCATAAACATTACCTGTGCAAGCAACAGTACAACAACAACCGCTGTCCGACTGTAGATCAGATAGGACGCACCCTTTTTAGCTTTTTTTGCCGTGTCCTGCGCTTTATTTTTTACAAGGTCAACTCGATCCATGTCTTCACATCCTTTCTTCTTTTTTCCAGATTCTCACAAGAATCTCCGTTGCTTCACGAATCTGCTCCTCGCTCATATTCGCATATCCAAGAAGGATTGTTGTTCCTCCCATTTCCCACGGTCTTGTATAATATTCAGATAATCCATATACTTTAATATCCTGCTCCGCCGCAGTTTGAAGCAACTCTTCTTCTGTCCATCTATCATCAAATGTCAAAAGCAAATGCACTCCTGCATGTTCCCCTGATACCTGGCAGATCTGTTCCATTGGTTTCAGACATTCAAGCAATTTGTCATGTCTCCCCCGGTAAAGCGCACGCATTTTATTGAGATGCCTCTCAAAATATCCCTTTTCGAGAAAATGTTCAACAACTTTTTGCTCAATACGCGGAACAGTACAGTTGAGAAAACGACTTTTCTCCCGATAAACTGCAAGCAGCTCTTTGGGCAGAACAAGGTACCCCATTCGTATCGCAGGTGCAATGGATTTCGAAAAAGTTCCGAGGTAAATGACTTTTGCATTTCTATCATATCCTTGAAGAGCCGGAATCGGCTTCCCTTTATAACGAAATTCACTGTCGTAATCATCTTCAATAATATAGCGATTTTTGTCCTGCTTCGCCCATTCAAGAAGCTCCAGGCGCCGTCGCAGAGGCATGACAATTCCAAGTGGATACTGGTGCGACGGCATGACATAAGCAATCTGTGCGCCACATTCCTCCAACTCATCAATCTTCATTCCGCTCTTGTCCAAATTTACCGTTTCTGTTTCATGACCAAGACTTTTGAAAATTCGATAAGCCTGCCGATAGGTTGGATTTTCAAATGCGATCTTCCTGCTGCCCAAAATCACCGAGAGCAACATCAGAAGATAATCATTTCCCGCCCCTATAATAATCTGTTCCGGACTGCAGTTCACTCCTCTAGCCTGATGGAGATAATTACTGATCTCTGCACGGAGACTGTATTCTCCCTGAGATTCTCCTGACGCAAATAATTCTGAATTATCAACAGACAGTACCTCTCTTGATAGTTTTCTCCATACAGAATAGGGAAAACTTCCAAGGTCGATTCCATTTGGTGTAAAATCATAACAATAGGTCCGTACCTTCGAATTCAAAAGTTCTGGCATCTCCTGTTCTTCCGGTTCAATCTGATACAGCCCTTCGATCGATGCAACAAAAAATCCACTGCACGGTCTCGCTTCAATGTAACCTTCTGACAACAGCTGTTCATAGGCAAGCTCAACTGTACTTCTGCTGACTTCCAGATAGCGTGCCAATGCTCTTGTAGACGGAAGCCGCTCTTCCACCTCAAGAGTTCCCTGACGGATTTCTTTTCGAATGTAGTCATATATCTGTTCATAAAGCGGCTGCTTCAATTCCGGATTCAAATGTATCGTCAGCTCATTCATCCTGTTTTATGCCTCTCTGTCTGAAAATATTTTTAAAAGCAAAAGAGGACTTCTCACACGCATGTCTCTTTGGACAGTCTGAGTCATCCTCTACTTGTTCTGCTATTTTGGTAACTTAAAAGAACTCTTCAGAGACACGATGCGGTTAAATACAAGTGCATCCGGTCTTGAATCTTTTGCGTCTATACAATAGTAACCATTTCTCACAAACTGGTAGCTGTCATATGCTTTTGCATCTTCAAAACTCGGTTCCAGATACGCATCTTTTATGATTGTAAGGGAATTCGGGTTCAAATTCAATGAACCATCTTCTTTGTTATAAACTCCCTTCTCCTCGTCTACAAGATTCTCATAAAGTCTGACTTCTGCTTTACATGCATACGGAGCCGGTACCCAGTGGATTGTTCCTTTTACTTTTCTTCCGGTAAATCCGCTTCCGCACTTTGTCTCCGGATCATAAGTACAATGTACTTCTACTACATTCCCATTTTCATCCTTTACGAAACTCTCGCATTTTACAAAGTATGCATGCATCAGGCGAACTTCATTTCCCGGGAAAAGACGGAAATACTTCTTCGGCGGTTCCTCCATAAAGTCTTCCCGTTCAATATATAACTCTCGACAGAATGGTACTTTGCGGAAGCCCAGTTCTTCATTCTCCAGATTATTCTGAACATCGAGATATTCTACCTGTCCTTCAGGATAATTATCAATCACAAGCTTAATCGGATCAAGCACTGCCATCATACGCGGACGCTTCATCTTCAAGTCCTCACGGATACAGTATTCAAGAGCCGCATAATCAACAGAACTCTGGCTCTTAGATACACCGCACATCTCCATGAACATCTTCAGGGATTCCGGTGTGAATCCACGGCGGCGAAGCGCTGCAATCGATACAAGACGCGGATCATCCCATCCATCTACAATTCCATCTTCTACAAGACGGCGGATATATCTCTTACCTGTCACCACGTTTGTTAAATATAATTTTGCAAACTCAATCTGACGCGGCTTGTTCTCAAATTCACATTCCTTTACAACCCAATCATAAAGCGGACGATGATCTTCAAATTCCAATGTACAGATAGAATGAGTAATCCCTTCCACTGCATCTTCAATTGGATGAGCGAAGTCATACATCGGATAAATGCACCACTTATTTCCTGTATTGTGATGCTCCATCCGTGCCACGCGATAAATAATCGGGTCACGCATATTAATATTCGGAGACGCCATATCAATCTTCGCACGAAGTACTTTCTCTCCGTCCGCAAATTCACCGTTCTTCATCTTCTCAAACAATTCCAGATTCTCTTCTACAGAGCGTTCCCGATACGGGCTGTTCTTTCCAGGTTCTGTTAATGTTCCACGGTATTCGCGGATCTCATCTGGTGTCAGATCACACACATAAGCTTTGCCTTTCTGAATAAGCTTTACCGCACACTCATACATCACATCAAAATAATCTGATGCGAAATATAAATGATCTTTCCAGTCTGCCCCAAGCCACTTAATATCTTCTTTGATTGATTCAACAAACTCTACCTTCTCCTTTGTCGGGTTCGTATCATCAAAACGCATATGAAATTCTCCATGATATTTCTGTGCCAGACCATAGTTTAATAAAATAGATTTTGCATGTCCGATATGAAGATATCCGTTCGGCTCTGGTGGAAACCGCGTACAGACATGATCGTAAACGCCTTCCTGTAAATCTTTATCTATCTCCTGCTCAATAAAGTTTTTAGATACAACAGTTTCATTATTATTATTCTCCATGAGAATCCATCCTCCTCATTTGGTTCATTCGTATCAGATATTCTATCATAACATACACTTGACTGTCAATTTCCAGTCAAGACATTTTGCGATACATTTCTCCATCGCTTTCATTCTCTCTTCCTTTCTTCCTTTACAGATCATCAATCAATGCGGTACTCTTTGCATATGCGGTACTTCTCGCCTCAAAGAAATCTGTTTTAATCATATTCGCATTGCTGTACTGACTTACCCAGCCCATGCTCTCCGGCTCTTCAAGATGTCCCTCGTAAATCGGTTCCAATCCGAGATTCTGGCAGCGGAGATTTCCGAGATACTGAATATAATCTGTAATCATCTGTTTTGTCAGACCTGAAATTCCATCGCCGATCACATAATGGCCCCATTTGATTTCCTGCTCGCATCCGGTACGGATCATCTGGCGGTACTCTTCTGTCCTTTCTTCTGTAAATAACTCCGGCTCTTCCTTCTGAAGCTCCCGGATCATATTACGAAACAGCCAGAGATGCGTATTTTCATCCCGATTGATATAGCGGATTTCCTGCGCAGATCCCGGCATTTTCTGATTCCGGCCAAGATTATAGAAAAACATAAAACCACTGTAGAAATAGATTCCTTCCAGAATATAATTTCCGATCACTGTTTTCATAAAGTTTTCTGCGCTTCGCTCTTCGAGAAATGCATTGTAAATATTTCCGATAAATGTGTTTCGCTCTAAAAGATGCACATCATTCTTCCACTGATAAAGCACTTCATTTCGTTTCTGCGGCTCGCAGATCGTATCCAACATATAGCTATAACTCTGACTGTGTACCGCTTCCTGAAATGCCTGGATCGTTAAACAGAGATTAATTTCATTCGCCGTAATAAATTCCCCAAGCGCCGGAAGATTGGCAGTCTGGATACTATCCAGAAACACAAGAAAGGACAAAATCTTATCGTATGCCCTTCGCTCTTCCTCTGTCAGCTTTGGATAATCCTTCACATCTGCTCCGAGATTAATTTCCTCCGGTACCCAGAAATTATTCATTGCCTGACGATACCAGTCACTTACCCATGTGTATTTCATATGATTAAAATCATTCAGATTTGTTGTATTGCCATTGATGATCCGGCGATTTCTCACGTCTGTGTCTCCCTCCGGACAAAACAATGGTCTTCTTTTTAATTTGTTCATTGTTCCTCCATTTTAGCTTGAGCAAACTTCGCACTCTTCTACTTCCAGGCTTCTTGATCTTACATAATAGATTGTCTTAACCTTCTCTTCCCATGCTCTGATATAAAGATTCAGCACACCTCGCAGCGTATATTCATTTGTAATATAAAGATTCATACTCTGAGCCTGATCAATGTGTCTTTGCCGAACACCACAGGCACGGACAGACCATGTCTGGTCAATCAAATATGCATTCTGGTAATACCAAAATGTCTCGGCCGAAAGTTCCGGCGCAAGACGAGGCACAATAGAATTCTTCTTTTCTTCCAGATAAAACCGACTCATGACCGGATCTAACCCTGCCGTTGTTCCGGCGATCATACTTGTACTGCTTGTAGGTGCTGTCGCCATCAGATATCCATTGCGAAGCCCGTAACAGTTTACTTCTTCTGCCAGCTTCTTCCAGCATTCACTTTTATAACCGCGGCGTTCAAAATATTTTCCATTTTCCCACTCACTTCCCGGAAAATATGTATATGCCCCTTTCTCCTTTGCAATTTCCATACTCGCTTGGACTGCCGCATAATTAATCGTCTCAAACACACGATCCACATAAGAAAGATGTTGTTCTGATTCCCAGTCAATTTCCCGTTTGGCAAGCATATGGTGATATCCACTCACGCCAAGCCCGATCGGGCGGTATTTCAGATTGTTCAGCTTTGCATATGGTACCGGAAAATAATTCAGATCAATCACATTATCCAGCGCCCGGACAGCATTTGCCGTAATGTCCATCAGTTCTTTCGGATCATCGGTATTAATCCTTCCAAGAGACAGACTTGCAAGATTACACACAACAAATTCACCCGGTTTTGTCACTGTTACAACGACTTCTTCTCCATCGATCGTCTCAATCCTCTGTTCTACATCAAGAATCTCTGACATATTCTGCGCAATTTCTGTACAGAGATTGCTGCAGTAAATCATCCCACGGTGTTTATTCGGATTCGCTTCATTTACCGCATCCCGGTTAAAGGTAAACGGAGTTCCGGTCTCCACTGCACTTTTCAAAATGAGCCGGATCAAATCTTTCATTGGTATGATACGTTTGTGAATCCTTTCATCAGCTATGCAGTCGAAATATTTCTCCTTCCATTCTTCTCCGTAACTATCCTCAAGCGCATATCCTTTTACTGTCAAAATTTCATGGGGACACATCAAATACCAGTCCTCTTCGATATGATCTCTTGCCATTTTCCAGAAATAATCAGGATAACACACTGCCGGAAATACATCGTGTGCCTTCAGGCGGTCATCTCCATTATTGGTGCGAAGCGCCAAAAATTCCGGAAGATCTCTATGCCATGCATCTAAATACACAGCCACTGCACCCTGACGTACGCCGAGCTGATCAACAGCTACTGCTGTATCATTTGCCAGCTTAATCCAGCGTATTACCCCACCGGCTGCTCCTTCGAATCCCCGGATCGTACTTCCATTCGCCCGAACCTTTCCGAAATACAAGCCCATGCCGCCTCCGAATTTGCTTACCTTTGCAAAGTTATCAATGCTGCGGTAAATGCCGTTCAGACTGTCCGGTACCGTATCAATAAAACAAGAAGATAGCTGATGATACGGTTTTCGCGCATTAGAAAGCGTTGGTGTTGCCATCGTTACCTTCAATGTACTTAACATATCATAAAATTTCTTTACCCAGAGAGTTCTGTCTTTCTTTTCTTTCATTGCAAGATGCATGGCAATTCCAAGAAACATTTCCTGTGGTGTCTCCAAAGGGACACCCTGTCTGCTTCGGATAACATAGCGCTCTAAAATCAGCATCAGCCCGGAATAATTCAGTAATTTATCCCTCTGTGATTCCATGTATTGTTCAAATTCATCAATTTCTTCTTTCGTGTATGCTTCCAGCATATATGCTCCGTAAAGCTTTTCTTCTGTGAGATAACGCAGTTTTTCATAGAAAGAATGAACCCCTGCCTTCTCCTCTGCCGCCTTCATCTCCCCCCGGAAATGCCAAAGACAAATTCGGGCAGCTACAAATTCCCACTTTGGTTCTTCCACTTTCGTAAGTTCTGCCGCTGCTTTCAAAAGCATCTGAACTTGTTCTTCTTCTGTCATATTTTCGCGGTACAATGTCTGAAACTTTTCTCTCAGCTTTTCCACAGCATATTCTTGTTCCGGGAAATCCTTCTCAAGTTCTTTATATAATCGTTCAAAATCCACCGTTGTTTCTCCTTTCTGTCACTGTACCAGTTATACCACAACATATAGTATGTTGCAATATTTTTTTATCATTTTATATCTATATATATTACTATTTTCATATAAGAAACATTTAAAACATTGGAAAAGGCAGGTATCACTCATATGAGTCACACCTGCCCCTGTATTTTTAATCATTCATTCTCTCTCTCAGAATCCACAGCGCATGAACAATGATTGCTGCATGATCTACTGCGATCTCACCGCCGTCTTCTACTGTAAAATCCCATTCCCGAATCAGTCCGATCCGCTCTTTCTGCCGTACTACTGCCCGCAGTGTAACCGCTTTCTCCTGACACGCAGCCAGCAGCTCATATCTGCGCACATTTTTGTCTTCCTCCCGGATTTCTTCCAACAAGTTCAGCCGGATGGAAAACCATGCGGCATCTGCAGCATCATCTCCCGCTTCTATTTGAAGATCATCCTGCTTTACAAGAGCCATATAGGCTGTTGTGATGACTCTCGTGCGTGGATCGCGGTTCATCTTCCCATAAGTGGCGAACTGTTCCATCGAAAGTCCTGTCACATTTGTTTCTTCTTCCAGCTCTCGCTTCGCTGTCACATCCAGATCTTCTCTCATATTTGCAAATCCTCCCGGAAGCGCCCAATAACCGATAGAAGGGTGATTCCCCCGGCGGATCAAAAGCAGTTTCCATCCCGGAAAATCTTTTCTTAAATCTTCTTCTTTTTTATAAGAAAAGATGACTGCATCTGTTGTGCAACTTGGCGTCTCGTATCTGGCAGGATCATACTGCTCCAGAAATTCCTCCAGTGTCTTTCCCTCTGCATTTTTTTGCCCCGTTCCTAAAAACGGGGCAACATTTTCTAAAAATCTACTCATTATTCTTCTGCCTGACGGTTCGCAATCTCTTTCTCTTGTACATCTGACGGGGCCTGTTCATAGCGAACAAATTCATACTCATAAGAACCGCGTCCTGCTGTCATAGAGCGAAGCACTGTACAGTAACCGAACACACCTGTCATCGGGATCTCAGCTTCAATTACCTGTTTGCCGTTACCGACCGGATTCATTCCCATAACACGACCGCGGCGCTTATTCAGATCACCCATGACATCACCTGTGTTCTCATCAGGAACTGTTACTTTTAAGTTGGCGATCGGCTCTAATAATACTGGGGATGCCTCCAGAATTCCTTTCTTAAATGCCTGAATTGTAGCTGTCTTAAATGCCATCTCTGAAGAATCCACCGGATGATAAGAACCATCGTACAGCACTGCTTTCACACCAACAACCGGATAACCAGCCAACGGTCCTTTCACAACAGATTCCTGAAGTCCTTTCTCAACTGCCGGGAAATAGTTCTTCGGAACAGCTCCTCCTACAACTTCTTCTTCAAATACATACGGTGTTTCCAAATCTCCTGAAGGCTCAAAGCGCATCTTTACATGTCCATACTGTCCATGACCTCCGGACTGTTTTTTATATTTAGAATCTACATCTGATTTCTTACGAATTGTCTCACGGAATGCAACCTTTGGTGTTTCCAATGTCACATCCACTTTATATCTGGAAGCAAGTTTGCTCACTGCAATCTCAAGATGCTGATCTCCCATACCATAGAGCAGTGACTGACGATTCTCGCTGTCATTGACTGCTTTCAATGTTACATCTTCTGCCATCATCTTAGAAAGCGCCTGAGAAACTTTGTCCTCATCCCCTTTTGTCTTAACAACATATTTCATATATGTATACGGAACAGAGTATTCTGTCTTTCCGTACATAATCTGCGTTGATTTTGTAGAAAGTGTATCTCCTGTCTTAGTAGATGCCAGTTTTGCGATAGCTCCGATATCACCTGCATGAAGTTCAGATACTTCAATCGGCTTATTACCGCTCATCACATATAGCTTTCCGAGCTTCTCATCTGCATCTGCTGACGCATTGTAAAGCGTATCTTCTCCTTTTAATACTCCGGAACATACTTTAATAAAGGAATACTTTCCAATAAACGGATCCACCATTGTCTTAAATACATATGCACTCTTTGATTTTGCGAAATCATAGTTCGCTTCAAAAATCTCATTCGTTGTGCGCTTAATACCTGCACATTCTCTCTTATCCGGACTCGGGAAAAATCTTACACTATCAGATAATAAGTTTGCAACACCCTGAGCCTCAAGATTTGATCCCATACCAACCGGAACAATGCTTCCATCCATAACATTGGAACGAAGCGCAGCTCTTACTTCTTCTGTAGAGAATTCTTCGCCATTGAAATAGCGTTCCATAAATTCTTCACTCGTTTCAGCTACTGCTTCCAATAATTTCTCGCGGTATTTCTCCACATACGGAACGATATAATCCGGCATCTCACACTCTTCACGCTCTGCAATTCCGGTAAATCTTCTTGCCGCATTTTTAATAATATTGACATATCCTACAAGTTTTTCATTCTCACGGAACGGAACAGCTCTCGGGGCAATTACCTTTCCGTATTTCGCTGTCAATTCTTCCACTACTTCACGGAAACTTGCATCATCAACATCCATCTCCGTTACATAGATCATACGCGGTAAATGATATTTCTCACAGAGTTCCCACGCCTTCTCTGTTCCAACCTGCACGCCGGCTTTACCGGATACAACAATGATTGCTGCATCTGCAGCACTGACTGCTTCTTCTACTTCTCCGACAAAGTCAAAATATCCAGGAGCATCGAGAATATTGATCTTTGCTTTCTCCCACTCCAGGGGAATCAAACTTGTGCTGATAGAAAATTCGCGTTTCTGTTCCTCTTTATCAAAATCACTGACAGTATTGTGGTCTGTAATTTTACCCATGCGGTTTGTCGCTCCGGATACATACAGCATTGCCTCAACAAGACTTGTTTTACCGCTTCCACCATGTCCTAAAAGTACCACGTTTCTGATCTCATCGGTTCTATACACTTTCATAATTCACGCTGCCTCCTTGCATGTCATCTTAATAGCTATATTGTACTAAATTTTTTATGATTTTACAACTATTTTATGAAAAATATACAATTTTTCTTTTTACACTTTCTCACTTTAAAGTGGCGTTGCATTGACAAATGCAGCAAAATACAATAAAATAACAGTACATAGCTTAATTCCGGCATCTGAAAGAAACGATTCTCACACAATCTGGAAAAGATGTCCGGAAAACGGCGCACAAAGAAAGGACTCAACACCTATGACACTTAACAAAATCGGATTTATCGGACTTGGCCTGATCGGCGGCTCCATCGCCAAAGCAGTCCGGCAATACTATCCTGACTGTGAAATTACAGCCTTTGACAAAAGCAAAGAGACGCTGGCGCTGGCGCTGCAGGAAAATGTCATAACAGCATCCTGCAGTACGATAGACGACAGTTTCCGGGGATGTGACTTTGTATTTCTCTGTACTCCGGTTTCTTATAATAATGCATATTTAAAACAAATCTGCCGATATCTTGATGAAAATACACTCCTTACAGATGTCGGCAGTGTAAAAACTTCTATCCATGAAGAAGTGAAGGCCCTCGGACTTGACAGACAGTTTATCGGTGGTCATCCAATGGCCGGCTCCGAAAAAGCGGTTACAGCAACTCCAAGGCGTTCCTTATTGAAAATGCCTACTATGTCATCACTCCTTCTGACACGGTACCGGAAGAGCGGATTCAGACCTTTCAGGAGCTGATTTTATCCTTACGGGCAATTCCGATCCGGCTCAATTACCGGCAGCATGATCAAATTACCGGAATGATCAGCCATCTTCCCCATATTATTGCATCCGGCCTTGTAAATTTCGTAAAGGAACAGGATGACAGCAATCAGCTTATGAAAATGCTTGCTGCAGGAGGATTTAAAGATATTACAAGGATTGCTTCTTCCTCTCCAACAATGTGGGAGCATATCTGTCTTCTGAATCAGGAATATCTTTCCGAAATTCTTTCCGAATACATTGCTTCCCTTGAGAAAATAAAAGCACTTGTAGATACATCTGATGCAGATAGACTCCATTCTTTTTTTTCCGAAGCAAGAGAATATCGCAATTCCATGCCGGAACTTTCTGCCGGACCTATTAAGAAATCTTTCTCAATCTATTGTGATCTGATCGACGAAGCCGGAGGAATTGCTGCCATTGCAACCATTCTTTCTGCATCCAGTATCAGTATTAAGAACATTGGTATTCTGCATAACCGGGAATTTGAAGACGGAGTCCTGCATATTGAATTTTACGACGAGGCAGCATCAGATCATGCCGCTGCCCTGCTGGAGAAATATCATTATATTATATACAGACGTTAAAGGAGGACACACTGATGAAGTTTCATCCGATTTCTCATCTGTCCGGTACCGTAACGGTTCCGGGCGACAAATCCATTTCCCACCGTGCTGTTATGTTCGGCTCACTTGCACAGGGAAATACAACAATTACAAATTTTCTGCCAGGTGCTGACTGCCGCTCTACCATCCAGTGTTTTCGCAGTATGGGAATCGAAATCGAGCATAGCGGTACCAATGTAACCGTTCATGGACAGGGATTGCATGGGCTGCGAAAGCCGGAAACGCTGCTGGATGTCGGTAACAGCGGAACAACTACCCGTCTTCTGTCCGGAATTTTGGCAGGACAGAAATTTTCTTCTGTTCTTTCCGGCGACCATTCTCTGAACAGCCGTCCCATGGGACGAATCATACGTCCGCTTTCAGAGATGGGAGCTTCTATTAAGAGCCTGAAAGGAAATGGGTGCGCCCCTCTTCAGATTGATCCGGGAACACTTCACGGAATTCACTATCTTTCTCCCGTTTCTTCTGCTCAGGTAAAATCTGCCGTACTTCTGGCAGGACTTTATGCAGACAGCGAAACAAAAGTAACGGAACCGGCACTTTCCAGAGATCATACGGAACGAATGCTGAAATCTTTTGGCGCTGATATCACTTCGATAGTACACAGCGACGGCAGTGCCAGTGCATCCATCTTTCCTTGCAGCGAACTGTATGCACAGAACATTTGTGTACCGGGAGATATTTCTTCTGCCGCTTATTTTATCGCAGCAGGTCTTCTCGTACCGGATTCTGAGATTCTGATCCGCAATGTGGGTATCAATCCTACCAGAGCTGGAATTCTTGATGTATGCCGGAATATGGGCGCTGACATTACCTTTGTCAACAAACATACAGAGCAGGAACCAACTGCTGATCTGCTTGTCCGTACAAGCAAACTCCACGGAACAACCATCGAAGGAGCACTCATTCCATCTCTCATTGATGAAATTCCAATGATCGCAGTCATGGCAGCTGCCGCAGAAGGAGTTACCGTCATCAAAGATGCACAGGAATTAAAAGTAAAAGAGACTGACCGGATTGCAACAGTAACTGAAGGACTTCAGGCAATGGGCGCTGACATTACCCCGACAGAAGACGGTATGATTATCCGGGGCGAACAGCCGCTCCACGGCGCACAGATCAACAGCTATCTGGATCACCGCATTGCAATGGCATTTTCCATTGCCGGACTAATTGCAGATGGAACTACCTCCATTGACAGCAGTCACTGTGTTGATGTATCTTATCCGACATTTTTTGAAACACTGCGCTCACTTAGCCAGTAATCTGAAAGGAGTTTTTATGACACGAGAAGAACTATACGCATCTATTTATACCCACGACACCATTTATCAGCCACCCTGGGAAGAAGGTGTTCCTGCGCTGGAAGTAGCCCTTGGCTGCAGTTGGCACAAATGCCTTTTCTGTGATTTCGCCAAAGATCCGTTTCAGATTCATCCTCTGGATAAAATTGAGCATAATATGAAAATCCTCGGACAGCTCCGTCCTGACGCCGAACGGCTCTTTCTATTAGGAGAAAATGCATTCGCAATCTCTTCTGATATTCTTTGTCAGATTTTCGATATGACTGACAAGTATATGCCTCATGTATATGAATTCTCTATGTATGCACGCATTGACGATGTTCTGCGCAAGACCGATGAAGAGCTCCAAATGCTGCATAAAATGGGATTATCTATGCTTCACATCGGCGTAGAATCCGGAAGTGATCCAATTCTTGCACTAATGAACAAAGGAATAACATCTTCGCAGACAGTTTCTGCCCTGAACCGTCTGGACAGAATCGGCATTGATTACTGTGTTACTGTAATTCTTGGCCTTGGAGGACGTACTTACCGAAATCTCCATGCCATCGAAACCGCCCGTATGCTGAACCGTACACATCCAAAGAATATCTGGTGCCTGAAATTAAAAGTATGGGAACATACGCCTCTGGAAAAAATGGTAAAAAGAGGAGAATTTGATCCTATGACACCGGAAGAAATCCTTCTGGAAGAACGTATTCTTCTGGAGAATCTTCATGTAACCGGATGCAGTTATGTAGATTCCACTGTTCTTGATACTTACACAATCCAGGGAGATCTTCCTGAACAAAAAGAATCTATGCTGCGTGCAATCAATAATTTACTTGCCTTCAATTGGGGAAAAACAACTCCAATTGTTATTCGCTAACTCCGGATTACTTTTTACCTAAAAACTTTGTAAAAGAGCCAGACCTTAATCTGATCATGGTCTGGCTCTTATGATATAAGTTCAATGATTTCTTACCTATCCTTGTTTTAGCTCTTCTTCCAGCAGTCTCATAATTTCCTTTGCTTCTTTTGAGAGCACTTTCTTTTTATGGTGGATCACATGAAATCGTCTCCTGAAATAAGCGTCTGACAATTTCAAAACTCCTACTTGTTCCTCCATATGTTCCATTTTCAGAAACTGCTGTGGAATAATGGTAATCCCGATTCCTTTCGCCGCTGCCTGCAAAAGCGCCACTGTGCTGGTACTCTCCCAGAGTGGTGTTACTGAAAAATTGTGCAGAAGAAATACACTGTCTATCACAGCCCTCGTTCCACTGTTCTTTTCCCGCAGAAGAAAGTTCTCTTCTGCAAGATCTTTCAGCAGCAAATGTTCTTTTTGCAGCAACGGATGTTCCCTGTGACAGACAATGCAAAGTTCTTCTTCCCGAAGCATCTCCACCGCCAAATGCTCTGAGTGTACCGGTCCCTCAACAAAACAAAAATCCAGCTCATTTTCCAGAAGCGCTGCCTCCAAAAGCTCTGTACTGTTCACCTGTGCCTGAATCCGAAGATCCGGAAACTGTTTCATTGCCTTCGCAATGGTATTGGGCATATAGTAGACACCCATCGTCATGCTGGCGCCAATCCGGATTTTCTTCTGAAAGGTATCTCTTCTAAGTGTCTGTTCCATCTCTCCCATCAATTCTAAAATAGATGATGCATACTGATATGCAGTCTCGCCCGCCTCTGTAATAAAAAGTTTTCTGGAAATTCGTTCAAACAGCTGCTGTCCATAATATTCTTCCAGCTCTCTAAGTGCAAGACTGACTGCCGGCTGAGACATATAGAGTTCTCTGGCTGCTCCTGTCACACTTTTCTGCCTGCAAATTTCCACAAAAATCCGCAAATGTTTCAAAGTCATTTCTATTTTCCCTCCCATGACATATCACGCCCATTCTTTTATACAGATTAATTTATATTATTTTTCATATATATATTATATTATAATACTATTTTACTTATAGAACAAGAAAGGTTATGATAAGAACAGAGTAAAAACTGAGGAGGCAGATATCATATGAAACAGCCAAATATTTTATGGATTACAAGCGATCAGCAACATTTTTCAACTCTCGGTATCTTGAATGACAAGATCAAAACTCCGAATCTTGACCGGCTTGCAAGAGAAGGGATGCTCTTTGACCGCACCTATTGTCCAAACCCAACCTGTACACCGACGCGGGCATCTTTGATCACCGGAAAGTATCCATCCCAGCACGGCGGATGGACGTTGGGAACAAAAATGCCGGAAACTGAACCAACAATAGGCTCCTATTTAGCAAAAGAAGGCTATCAGACAGCGCTTGTCGGCAAAGCACATTTCCAGCCGAATCTGACAACAGATGAATTTCCTTCCCTGGAGTCTATGCCGCTCCTTCAGGATCTTGATTTCTGGAAGAATTTTCACGATCCATTCTATGGGTTTGACCATGTAGAGCTTGCACGAAACCATACAAACGAATTTCTTGTCGGACAGCACTACGCACTCTGGATGGAGGAAAAGGGCTGCAAAAACTGGCGCGACTACTTTACTGCACCAACGGGAACTATGCCGAAAGATCAAAAATATCACTGGGATATTCCGGAAGAATTCCATTATGACACATGGATTGCCGAACGAAGCAATGCTCTTTTAGAAGAATACAGCAAATCTGACAAACCATTCTTCCTCTGGAGCAGTTTCTTTGATCCGCATCCGGACTATCTTGCACCTTCTCCGTGGGATACCATGTATGATGATATTGATCTGGACGTACCGGACGTTGTTCCCAGAGAACACGATCACAATCCGCCGCATTTTCAGCTGACGCAAGATCCGAATGCTGATTTTTCTTCCTGGCAGGAAAGTGGTTTCTTCTGCCACGGAATGCATTCCCATGCAAATATTTCCAGAGAAACGGCTCGAAAGAATATGTCTGTCTACTACGGAATGGTCTCTCTAATGGATAAATACATCGGAAAAATTCTCGATAAATTGGATGAACTGGGACTTACAGATAATACCCTTGTCATCTTCACAACAGACCACGGACATTTCTTTGGTCAGCATGGTCTCCACGCCAAAGGACCTTTCCTGTACGAAGATATGATCAAAGTACCGATGATCGCGCGTTTCCCGGGACAGATCCCTGCCGGTACAAGAAATACTGCTATCCAGTCACTTGTGGATATCGCTCCAACCTGCCTGGACTTCTGCGGGCTTCCGGTTCCCCGCACAATGGCCGGTCTCAGCGAAAAAGATGTCTGGTGTGGGCAGAAGGACTTTGTCCGTGATCACGCCATCTGCGAACATCACCATGAACCTACGACAATTCATCTGAAGACTTATGTAGATACGCGCTATAAACTGACGGTCTACTATAACCAGACATATGGGGAACTGTTTGATCTGGAAAATGATCCGCAGGAACTCCATAATCTCTGGGATGATCCGAATTCACAGTCATTAAAACAGGAACTTTTATTGAAATATATCTGGGCAGAACTTGGCAAAGAAATTATGTGGATGCCTCGCATTTCAAATGCATAATCGGAGCAGACTTATGAAAAATTATTTAGAAAATTCAAAAACAACGACCTCTTCCGCTCTTCCGTGCGGACTTCGCACCTGCCTTACGCTTTTCTGGTCGATGCTGACAATCAGCACCTTTACCTTTGGAGGCGGCTTTATCATTATCTCGTTAATGAAGAAAAAATTTGTAGAAGATCTCCACTGGCTTACAGAAGAAGAAGTGCTGGATCTGACTGCCATCGCGCAGTCAGCTCCCGGTGCACTGGCAGTCAATGCCGCTATTATCTTTGGATATCGTATCAAAAAACTTCCCGGTGCCATTGCCGCAGTACTTGGCACGATCATTCCACCGGTAGCTATTATTTCTCTGATTTCCATCTGTTATGAACAGTTCCGTGATAATCGCATTATCGCACTGGCACTTCAAGTTATGAGAGCTGGTGTAGCAGCCGTTATTTTCGATGTTGTGATCACTCTGATTGAAAATCTGTTTCATGCAAAACAGCCGTTTCTTATCATTCTGGCTGCTGCAGCATTTACAGCTTCCTTTTTCTTTCAAGTTAGTTCCATCGTCATCATTCTGATCTGTGCAGTCATCGGACTTCTGATGACACTTCGAAAGAAATACCACACCAACACCGTTGAGAAAGGGGGAAGGGCATCATGATTTTAGCAGAACTGTACGCATGCTTTTTTCAAATCGGTCTGTTCAGCTTCGGTGGCGGCTATGCTGCAATGTCTCTCATTCAGAACCTTGTTGTCAATACCCATCACTGGCTTGCAATGGACGAGTTTGTAGATTTGATTACCATTGCAGAAATGACTCCCGGGCCCATCGCAGTAAATGCCGCAACCTTTGTCGGACAGCGTCTTGGCGGTATGACAGGCGCCATTGTCTGTACTCTTGGATGCATTACGCCATCTCTTATCATCGTACTGCTCCTGTCATGGCTGTACTGTAAATACAAGAACCTGGACATTGTTCAAGGCGTTCTTGGCGGTCTTCGTCCGGCTATTATTTCTATGATCGCAGGCGCTGCCTGTACCATTTTCATTCTTGCAGTTTTTAATTCCGACCTTGCCGGAATTCAATTAGATCATTTTCACGGAATCGAATTTCTGCTTTTTGCAGTCGGACTCTTCCTTCTCCGGAAATTCCGTCTAAATCCAATTCTCATTATTTTTGGAAGCGGTATCGCCGGAACTCTTTTATATGCAGCTGCAGATTTATTTTCTTAACTGCATTTCATTCATAAGCAAACAGGCAGAGCGCCTGCCGGAATTTATTTCATTCCGACGCGTTCTGCCTGTTTTTTCTTTATATAATACGAACCTTATTTATTCAATCCCATTTCTTCTCTTACTTCGATGAAGCATTTTACGATGAAATCAATATCTTCTTTTGTATGGCTTGCGCAAACCTGTGTACGGATTCTTGCTTTTCCCTTCGGTACTACCGGATAAGAGAACGCTACTACATAAACACCTTTTGCTCTCATACGTTTTGCAAATTCAGCTGCTGTTACTTCATCATATAACATAACCGGTACACATGGATGTGTTCCCATGATAATATCAAATCCGTTATCTACCAGTTTCTGACGATAGTAAGCTGTTGTTTCTTCCAGATGATCGCGAAGCTCTGTACTTTCTTCTAACATATTGAACATCTCAATACTTGCACCTGCAATTGCCGGAGCAAGAGAGTTAGAGAATAAGTACGGACGGCTTCTTTGACGGAGAAGATCAATGATTTCTTTACGTCCTGATGTGTATCCGCCTGATGCTCCACCAAGCGCTTTTCCTAAAGTACCTGTGATAATGTCAACACGTCCTTCAACACCACAGTGTTCTGCTGTTCCACGTCCATGCGCTCCGACAAATCCAACTGCATGGCTGTCGTCAACCATAACAAGAGCATTATATTTGTCAGCCAGATCACAAACACCTTTTAAGTTACAAATGATACCGTCCATAGAGAACACACCATCTGTAGCGATTAATTTGATTCTT
>JAGZJD010000148.1 GCA_018365895.1 Lachnospiraceae bacterium
TAATATGTGGTTATATGCTTTGTAGAAAAATCCGTAGGAATTAAAATTTTTTGTTTTATGGAAAGATTATAATTATGATATACTGAAAGAAAACGATAAAAAAGAATTTGGAGGGATGATCAATGAAAAAAAAAGATATCTGTGCTAAGCATACTTCTTTTTATATTTTGTTTGACAGCTTGCGGCAATAAAAAAGAAGAGAATGCTCTTCATCTAGGGGTTAATGCAATAATTACAGAAATTGATGCAACTAACCAGAGCATAACAGTAAAAGATTACGATATAGAAGATGATATTTTAGGAAGCAAATGTACCATTGATTGTTCTAAAGTCCCATTAATCTATTGCGATTATGATACAGGTGATGTGGAATCAATAGACTTTAAAGATTTACAACCTAATGATGAAATCATCTTATCTATTAGAAGTTCGGAAATTCAACGAAGAAAGAGTATGGATAGTGTAAGTTGTGAAATTGAGGTCGAGCAAATTCAATTAGGAACCCAGCGATTAAGTATAGACAAGTAGATTAATTTCAATCATAGGAAGAGTTGAAATTGACGAGGTGACAAAATGATAGAAATGGATGATAATCAATTGGGCAGAAACATTCAGCATTTACGAATAATCCATAATGAGACATTAGAAGAATTGGGCGGTATTATCCACTGTGCCAAATCAACAGTTAAAGGATACGAAAACGGAAGAAGACCAGATTTTCAAACATTACAATTATTGGCTGCGCATTATAACAAACCAATAGATGAGTTGCTTTATGCAGATTTGACTGAGTTAGAAAGTATATCCATCGATATGAACTCGCCGAGTCATATAATGGAATTGATGAAAACAATTTTGCCATTGTACAGTTCTGAAGATGCTATGGGAAACGCGAACTTTAAAAATGGATATGAACTGTCTCAAAGATTATTAGCGTCCTTTTCTAATGCTGAGGTTCTTCCTGGTAATATGATTGTTAGGATATTTGAATCGTTTGCTAATGCTACTGACGAGTCAGAGAACCTAGAAGCAGCAGCAAATCTTGTGTGGAGTATTTTTATATGGTGGTCACAGATATACGATATAAACCAAATCCTATCTTTACAGAACAAGTTGCAGTCAAAAAAGTTGAGTTTTAAAGATTGGATGCAACTCAAGGATACTGAAGATGCATCTGTTGCAGAGAAAAGAGTCAGTTTCATTACGGATTTTGGTGCGATAATTACTGAGGCCTTGAAAGCTTTAAAATCTGAACCGGAATGGTCTGATTTGGCGGATTACTACATTGCACTACGCTATATAGTGGGTATGGTTGACACTGATTTATCAGCAGAGATGAATTCGGCAGTTGGTATGCAGATGATGCTGTCGTTTATGATGCTGGGAAATAGTTACGCTTTTAAATTTTGCAAAATCTGTCTCTCTGAAAGTTGATAGTTCTCGAAATGCGAACATCGGTTTCCGATTTGTCTGTTATACTGTAAGTACAAAGAATAACAGGAGGTAATCGCCATGAATGAAAAGCATAAATTTGTCAATTGGGTTAAGGATCATAAGAAGCAACTGCTCATCGCAGGAATTAGTGTCACAGCTGTTATCGGGATTATTATCGGCCTAAAAAATAAAGAAGCTATCAAGGAACTGTGGGAGAATCTTGAAAATAGCCTAAGCAAAACAACGGAAAAACTACCTGAGTCCATCACTATAGTGAAGACAGATCCACAGGTGATTGAAGAAGTGATTCCTGTTAGGCTGTACACTTCTCCACAGGAGACTTTTGGTGTTAGTCAACATATTAGAAATTTATCTGGTGGCAGACATCATTCTATTGAAAAAGCAGCCGAGGCAGCAGCGTTAGGGATAGACCTGTTGCCGCATCAGACACTTGTTGATACATACACAAAGTTTGCTGCGTAAAGTAAAAATTCCAGCTTGTCGAATTAAAAGAGTTAAGAAAATTAGAATTTGTATGATTGAAATGAAAACTTCAAAAATATATTGACTTGTACGTAACGTACACCCTTATACTATCATCACAAGGAGGTGTGTCCGATGTTATTGAATGAAATTATTAAGGAAGTCGGAATGACAAAGCGTGCAGTTAAATACTATGAAGAAAAAGGATTGTTGTCAGTAGATAAAGATAGCAACGGCTATCGAAACTACTCCATGCAAGACGTTAAAACTTTAAAAAAAATTTCGGTATATAGAAAGCTTGGGATTGGTATTAAAGATATACAAACCCTTTTGGAAAAAGATGATAAAAGTATTCTTTTACGTATTTATCAGGAAAAATTACAGGAAAAAATTTTACAGGACTCAGAACTTGAAGCGTTGAAGCAATTTATAGATGATGGTAATGCAGACAAGGCAAATGAGATACTTGATTACCAAACTGTCGAAAATGCGATTGAGTCTTTATTACCGGGGAAAGAATGGGGAGATTACTTAAAAAGTCACTTCAAACCATTTCTTAATGTGAGATTAAAGACTCTGGAGCAGAAGCAAGCCTTACGGAACATATTAGAGTATTGTGATGAAACGACATTGAAAGTTCCTTTTATTATGGGAATAGGTGTAAAAATAGCAGGTGGGATTGCACCGGAAACAAGAACTGCAGATGAGATGATAGCTTATTATCGTGATATGAGTGAAAGCGAATATGAAAAATTAAAAGAAATGGTAAAGAAAGGTGCTAAAATGAAAACTGGCATTATGAAATATCATCCGTCATTTATTGCCCAGAGAAAAATGCAGAAAGAGTTCCAAGATAAAGGATATAACGACATATTCATTCCTAATTTGATGGTGCTATCTCCACAGTACGCAGAATACAAGAAAGCCTTAGATAAGGTAAACGATAGAATGTGTAGAGAACTTGGACTGCATTATGATAGCAATTACAACTTAGTTATAAAAAATCTCGAATAAATGAGTGTATCTAAAAAAGAAACAGAAGTTGGAAGGAGAAGTACTTATGCGTACCAAGAAAGCAATATTTTTTTTTAACCATTATATTCGGTTCTCTTGGACTGATGAACATAGTGTCTACTGATATAACACTGCCAATTATGTTTGTTTTTATGGGATTAACCTTTTTGACGAATGCAAGGGAGTGTTATGATAATGGTGCAAAGAAAGATGCTATGATATTTGCAGGTGTAGCAATTTTTGTCTATGTAGTTACTGTATATAACTTGATAAGCAGATTTATGTAAATTTCAGTTTGTCGAACTGAAAAACAGTGTAATAGCATGTGTAAAATAAAATATAGAATACCTTGCAGAGTAGGTTGAACTAAATGCCTCTATGATTTCAATTTTGAAGTCATAGGGGTATTTTTTGTGCAGAAAAATAAAAAATTTCCTTTTTCACCCTGTATTTTGCCCTCTGAACATTTCGTTATGTGAAGGCAAAAAAATAAAATTCATTTTTTGTTTGTAAAAACCCCTCTCTACGTTCTGATATATGAGGAACAAATTACATTTGCCTTAAAAGAATCGGGCCGGATTCAAGAACAAAGAAAAAATGAAAAGAGAAAGGAGAAATTACATGAACAAAACAATCTTAATGGGAAGACTGACAAAAGATCCGGAGGTGAAATATCTCCAGGATGAAAACAGTACTGCAATGGCAAGATACACGCTG
>JAGZJD010000149.1 GCA_018365895.1 Lachnospiraceae bacterium
GGTAATCAAGCAGAACATAGCGTTGTTCTGCTACGCTCAAATTTAATTTTCTAAAAAGGAAAGTTGTAAGGAAGGGGAAGATAGACGATGCTCTGCCCTCTGGGCAGAGCATCAGGTAATAAGCAGTGATACAAAATAAATCTCGAAATGAGGAGTGCCTGTAAAATTTCTCGGTACCATTTTTGAAAATAAAAACGGTACCGGAAAAACCGCACCAGCACTAGGAAAAGTGCTTCGGTACCGTTTTTCCAGCATTTCTCTCCTATAATATATATTTTTTTTACCTAAATCAATACATTACACAAAGTATTGATAATAGTACACCCGCGTAATATTATAGAGAATATATATGGAAAAATGGTACTTTTTAAGAAATCCTAGTGTACATCAGGGATTGCGGGTACCATTTTTGTTTTCAAAAATGGTACCGCCCTTCGTTTCCACAAAAAAAGTAATGCTCTTACAGCATTACCTCTAAGCTTTTTCTGTATTATGTCCGGCTTTGCGAAGCAAAGCCTATAAGTCCAGCGTAGCTGGACACCTAACTAGAGACGGCACATCGTGCCGTCTCCATCTTTTAATTATCGTTTCTAATAATTCCTCTATAATTGGCTTGTAACACGGGATGACATCGTTTCTCGATGTCATGACTACCGGACATCATAGGATTCATCCAATCCTTTAAATCGTATTCCGCAATCAGCGGTTCTGCTTTGTCCATTTTTGTACTCGGTTTGTATTTTTTTGACTTATCCTCACAGATAAATTCAGAATTTTCATCTAATACAGCTATCAGATTTTTAATGAATACCTGTTTCCCAACAACGTCACTTCTTCCGACATTCTTTACGTACCATGCTTTGTATAAATCATATAAGAATGTAAACGGAACCAAATCCCATTGTAATTCTGGAAAAATATCTGAAACAAATTGTCGTACTGGGTCATTAAATTCCTTATATTCATTTAATGCCTGTTGACAACTTGCTGGAACATCCAATTCATAATAATCCATGTGTAATACTTTATGTAACACATACTCCAATACATCTTGTCTATGTAAGTAATCCTGTTTGATATACTTTCGTTCTACTCCAGTAAAACATTTGGTAAATGGAATGAAAATCTGTCTTCTGTAAAAAGAATCCGATTTATCTTTTACTCTCGGCATTTCATTTAAGCACTGTACCATAAATCCTCGGAACTGATAAGTAATCGGGTCTTTGAATTTACGGTTAATCATGATAGCATCTCCCGTAACAACCGCTTTTAAATTAGCAGCTTTATCAATATACGTTCCGACGTCGTTTTCATCAACGATAATCGCACTAGCATTTAAAAGCTGTGAAAGATAAAAATCTTTGCCGAAATCAGAAAGAGCAATCGAAGCATAGCTAGTTTTTCCACATAACTCTCTCATCAATTCACAGAGCGTACCTTTACCGTTATTTCCAGATTCAGAATACAACCAAGCGGATTTATCCCATGCCACATTGGGACGGATAATAGCTCCTAAGATTTGCCATAACAAATGGACAACTTCTGGGTCATCCGATAAGTCATTCATCCAACTTTCTACATCCCAGTCTGTTCCATCGTCATTGTTATGAATCACTGGATTCTGTACATTTACTTTATAACTTACTCTGGACTTTGACAGAAACACCAAGTCCGGTGTAAATGGACGTAATTGCTTCGTGTCAAAATCAAAGATTCCATTGTTTACAGCAATCAAATTTTTTGCTTTGCATTTTTGCTTTCGTGGAGCACAATCCCTCAAACAAGCAAACATTTCATTCAAGTCACCTGTTGAAATAAATGGATGATATGCTCTCGCTATTTTAATAAATACATCCTCGGAAGTAATATAAATACCTTCATCCAGTCCATCTTCCTGATACAATCCCAGAATGTTACCTGTATCGTCATTACGACCATCAATTGTTTCGATTAAGCAAATTGGATGTAATGTGTTTAATACCCATGCGACTTGTTGTGGTAATAAGGTTTCTGCAAGCCTTATTTTTTCTCCTTTTTCACGATTCACATTTTCCAATTTCACAGCACCACGGACATTTTCCATAATCTGATTTCTTACTTCTTCCGGTGTCACACTTTGCATATTTGATTTAATATCTTCCAATGTTTCCATTGTTACTCTATGCATAATTGAAATTCTATCATTTCCCATAGCTTTCAACTCCTTTTCATAATTCTCATATTAAATTTTGAAAATCGGTTGATTTATGGACATTTTTTTGCTATAATTAACTTAAATAATAAAGAAAATGCACTATGTGGGTCCATAAATCAAACAGTTAATCAACTTTCTTTTTGTGAGGGTCCATAAATCAACCAACAGTTACGAACGCCCATTCGTAGCTGTTTTTTCTTTGTATTTTACTTTTCCTTTTCTTCTTTGTCAAAGAACACATCTTTAGAGCGAATATAATCCTCTAACTCTTGTCGGCGAATCAATGATTTCTGAGGACCAATCCAGAATACAAAGTTACAATCTGGCTCTTTCATCCATCTTCTTAATGTCACTTGTCCGATATTTGTATAAACAGATGCTTCTGCTACTGTTAAATTCATTTTCTCGCCTAATGGAATATCACCAATCGTTTTATTTGCTGGCATAGTTCTACCTCCTGTTATTTATTCTCTGGTTCTATCTAATCTTTGTATCTATAAAGATTCAATCATCTTATATCCGTATTATATCATAGTTCATCAAGCTTCTCAATGTTTTCCTACCCACTTTTTAAATTATTTTTCAATCGTGCGTTTATCCAGTGCCGGTGCGGGATTTCTGATTTTATAGTAAATCCAATCACTAATTTTATAGCTAAAAATATCTACTCTGTATCTATGTATACTAAACTATTCTCTCTTTTACTAATATTCCTTAAATTACGAGTGCAATTCAGAAAAAATTAAAAAGGAGGACTGTTCCATGATTAAATTTATAAGAACAGTATACGGCTCACACTACACCAATACACTTGTAAACATTGATTACATCGTATCTATACACAAGATTTACAGCGAACCTGAACTATTAGAGGTACGTACTGTTGATACCGGGGCCTACCATGTTTTCGCTAAAGACTTACTGGAAGTCTCAGATATATATAATCGTGAGCATATTGAAAAATTACTAGAAGAACAGAACAAATAACACCAAAAAAGGTTATCCCGTATGGGATAACCTTTTTTTCCTACCCACTATCTCTTATATCATTCTAAAGTGTTTAAATGCCTTTAAAATCGCCTTTTCCTTCTCAGGCGGACAATTCGGCACATGAGCTTTATTTTCGCCTATATTGTAATTCTGACGCTTCTCAAAGCCACATTTGTCTTTTATCTGTGCTACATAAAGAGAAGATACGGACATTCCATATTCTGCCTTTATCCATTCCTTAATTTCTCGATACGTTGCATTACCTTTCATGCCCTGTAAATATGTATCATCTTCTGGTTCATAATCCACATACGCATATACCATATCCTCAGTGGATTTTTTCCTACCCAACAAGACAACCGTCTCCACATGCACACTTCCCGGAAACATATCGCACACAGCCACTTTCTCCACCTGATACTCCTTCTCACACAGCACCTTCAAATCCCTCGCC
>JAGZJD010000150.1 GCA_018365895.1 Lachnospiraceae bacterium
GCGTGGCATCTTAGCATCCTCCTATACCGTTTTTTAAAAGAGTATAACAGAATAGTCTACATTGTTAAAGTACTGATTCTAAAAGGATGCACCACTAGTATAATAAAACATAAGATGGAGCGGCAAATTTCTAAGTTGCGGAGCCGAGTGGTATGGAGGAAAAATCTTTAATTATTTGTTAACCTGAAAATCTCTGCAAATAATTTCTCATTTGCAGAGCAGTGATAAATCCAGGAGGTAATGTGAATATGAGAAAGTGCGTGCGTTGTGAATCTGATATGGCTGAAAATTATGATGTGAAAGTTGAAAGAGGGGCATACGGACTAAGAATAACTAAGCCGGGATTGTTTAAGAATAGCCTTGGTAAGATTCGAGTTGCTGTATGTCCGAAATGTGGATACCTTGAATTTTATCTTGAAGACACCTCAAAAATAGGATAATATACATGAAAAAAAGTTGAATACCAGCCGCACACTGGCGGTCAGTGAAAGCAGTAAGTCCGAAAAAGAATTGTTGCTTTTTTTCTGTTAAAAACAGTGCTAAAATGCAAATTATCCGCATAAATACAGCATTTAGAGAGATTTGAAAAAGAAAATATCAAGCGATTTACAACTATTTTACAACAAACGAAAGAGCCTTATGTAACGACTTATAGAAAGTTATACAAAGTTATGGAAGAACGACACTTGAAATTGAGTGTCTTTTTCTATGCAGTGAAACAACAGACTATTTCATTTCTGCTTGATTGTTCTAAAACTTATTAGTCTGTGGTTTGTCAAGGGCTTGTTGCGTATGCTAAGTAGCTTTTCAAAAGCAGAAAAGAAATGACAATGCTTATAACAACATGATATAATGTAGATAAAGATAAATTCTAATTTAGAAGTGTAATTATAATGAACAATATCGAATTTTTGGAGATGATAAGATGGAATTTAGACTAGCAAGAATAGAAGATTTGAAACAACTGAAAATAATTTATAAAGAAATCATAAAAAATATGAATAAAAATAACATTCAAATTTGGGACGATATTTATCCTTGCGAGTTCTTTGAAGATGACATAAATAACAAGCGTCTTTATGTTATTGCAAATGATGAAGAAATCATATCTGCTTTTGCTTTATGTGATAACAATGCAGGAGAAGCTTATGTTGAATGGAGTGAAAAATCTGCTAAAGCAATGTATATTGACCGATTGGGTGTTAATGTTGAGTATTCTAAAAAAGGAATTGGTCAGCAAATGCTCAATAAAGCAAAAGAAATTTCTAAATCACTTGGTGCTGAATATTTACGATTATTTGTAGTAGATATAAATAAACCAGCTATTCGATTGTATCAAAAAAATGGTTTCACAAAAGTTGATGGAGTTTATGATGAGTTGTTTGACGATGGATATGTTTTACGTGAAATTGGATATGAAATCAAGTTGTAAAATAAATTTGAAGTTGTAAGGGGGGAATGTTTTGAAAGGGTTTGATATTGTCAACATACATACAAACAGCTATTTCCCTTGTTATTCTGTCGAGATTGAGCAATGCTTTTGGTAATGCGCCCGCGATTCAATTCATGGGATATGAAACAATCGACGCGATTATAAAATACAGGATAAAGCCACTAACACTCTCATACTCAAAGCCGAGCAGACGCATAATTACGCCGCTGAATATGGCAATTATGGACAGGACAGCGATGATCAGGACAGAACCTATGATGAATACGATTATTTTTTCCCGCTTTTTGTTGCTGTTATTATCCAAAAAAATCTCTCCCTATGTGTTGCTTCGTCCTGCATCTGATATGAGTATATCACGGAGGTATGAATTTTTTCAACTAAACTAACGAACGCTGTCGCCCGGTATCGTGTGGAGTTTTTGGAGAAAGGCGGCAGTATGGACGGATGTTCCAATCTGCGCCGGTATGATGATATAACAGAATGGTATGACTGGATCCAGAAAGCCGAGCACAGGGAGACCTGCCCGGAACACTGGGTACCGGACACGCAATACATTTCTGTCCGCCGTTCCGATGGCAGACTGATCGGTATGCTGGATATCCGCAAAGAGTTGAACGAAGATTTACTGAATTTCTACGGCAATATCGGCTACAGCATTCGGCACTCCGAACGCCGCAAAGGCTACGCAACCATGCAGCTGAAGCTTGCGAAGGAAATCTGCCGGAATATGGGGATGAAGAAGATTCTGATTTCCTGCTACAAGGAAAATCCTGCTTCCGCAAAGATCATTCTGCGCAGCGGCGGCGTTCTGGAAAATGAAGTCGTGGACCAGAGAAACGGAAAGATTCTGCAGCGTTATTGGATCACCCTTTAATCCGTGTTGGAAAATGGTTTTCGATGAAAGCAATTTCAGCCACGTTTCAGAACTTCCACCAGCAGATGTTCACTGTCCTTGCGGATAAAATTCACCTGCCATCTCGTTTCCGCCTGTTTTTCGAAGGTCAGAGCCGAACTGGAAAAGAAGTTTTCTTTGTTATCTGTTCCCGTATAGAATGTGTAAACTGCACTGGACCCAATGACTTCCGATGCCTGACTGCCCGTTTCCTGACCCTCTCCTTCTTTTGATTTTCTTCTTGGATGACCGCCGGAGGGACTGCAGTCAACGACGGTACATACGGAACGCAGCCATTCCGGTTCCACGTTCCAGGATATCACGTTCTGGTACAGCGGGTATTCCACATCCGGATCCTCCACAATGCGTGTACCCTGTGCTCCCCGTCCCGGCGCCGGCATATTGCGAAAAACTTCATCCTCAAGTTTTCTGGAAAAACATTCCCGGATATTCAGCACGCCTTCCTTTCCGTCCAGCGGACAGCGAAACGGGAGGCTTTTGGGCGCTTCCCCTTCCCTGGTGACAAAGCAGAATCCGGGCATTTCCATAGGTTCCATTGCAAATTCTGCTGTTATTGCGCGCAGCGTCGCTGCTGTTTCCGTTTTTTCTCCGTCTGCCCACCGAAAACAGCAGCGGCTGAAATACCAGGCATGTTCCCGATCGCACAGATAATCATCCAGGATTTTCCGGAGCTGCGGATCCTGTGGCACAGCGGCGTTGTTCCCGTTACTGCCACTGTAACTTTCCGGCACCCATCCGCTTCCCGAGGAACCTTTCTGCAGCAGATTTTTTCCGTTGATGTTCAGCCGTATGCAAGTGCTGTGCGGCCAGGGATTCTTTGCTTCCAAAAACGCAAAGATCTCCGAATCTGTCCATCCCCGTCCGGAAAACAGTTCCCGTTCTCTGTAATATCTTCTTAGGCTGTCCGGATCGATCCGGCAGCACAGATCCATCACGACACCCTCTTTCAACAGATAGACCGCCGGAATCTTCCAGAGCTTTCCCTCCCAGGAAAATTCTCTTCCAACGTTCACTTCCACGCCAGGTTTTCTCTGTTCTTTCGGATGGTTTCTTTCATGAAGCCCTCTCTGAAAATATACCTTCTGCATACTTTGCATCCCCTTTCTATTGGTCCGGTTTCTGAAACTGACCGATCAGTTCCTTTGCACCTGCGCTTTCTCCAAGTACTCCGTACACGCTGGAAAATACAATCGCCTCTGTCCGGAGCTGTCCCTGAACATGATGCTGCATATAAGAGACGATCCGTTCCATCACTTCCTCCA
>JAGZJD010000151.1 GCA_018365895.1 Lachnospiraceae bacterium
TACCGAAAATAAAGCAGCCAATGTTAAGAAGTATGGAGATAAAGTGAGCAGATTTTTTCAAAGTTTTTTCCTTCATAAGCGAAAACTCCTTTCATTTCTCAACACACAGTATAGCACTCATTTCATTTTTGTCAATTATTTTTTAATGATAAACATAAAATATTTTATTTTTATCATATTCTCATATGAAATAAGGGGGGAATCGTAGGGTAAAATAAGCAACAATTTCTCCTACAACATACCATCATTCCAAATAAAGACCGGGATATGCCTTCTTATCCATTCTTAAATAAATGCTATACAGAATCATGGTAAACAAACCGATTGCCGCAATGATACTCCATACCGTATGAAATGTATAATAATCAATCAGAATTCCAATTACATAATTACTTAATATTCCAATCAATCCGGCACAGCTATTTGTAATGCTTAATACTCTTCCACGATGCGTTTCCGGTATTCGCTTCGTAAGATAAGGCGTTTTCGATATAGAACCAAATATCTCACCTGTCGTAAATATGATAATTCCCACAACAGCAACCACAAAATAACGATTTACAAAAATAAAGAAAGCAAGCCCTAGTGACTCCAGAAGCTGCCCAAAATACATAATTCTGACATCGGTTACCCCGGAAAACTTTTTCGTTACTATCGGAGTACCAATTACTACAACAACAGCATTGATACTTGCTAAAATTCCGAATTTAAAAGCTCCTGATCCTCGAAAGGCTTCCTCCATATGTAATGGCATCAAAAAATTAAACTGATTGTAAATCATTGCAGCAATGCCCGAAATAATAAATAACAAAAAGAATAACTTTCGTTTAGAAAAAACTTTAAATATGGAACCGGCTTCGCCTTTCTCGTATTCGTTCACTGTTTTACTATCACTGATAGTATTTTTTACATTCTTAATAAAAAACAGCAGTAGTAATGTACTGGATATATCTGCAAGACCATTTATAAAAAATGACAGATTAAGATAATTGTTAAACAGAATACCGCCAAGCGTCGGCGCCATTACCAATCCTAAATTCATCGCGAGATAATTAAGAGAATACGCTCTTTCCCTATCCTTATAAGTTGTCAGATCTGCGATGAGCGCGTCATACGCCGGTTGTTCCATTGACTGAAAAACAGAAGCAATCGCCAGTAAATACAGTGTTGTCATGGATATTGGTAAAGCCGCACAAATAAAATACAGGCTGTTTCCAATTAAGTCAAAGGTGACAATAATATGTTTCTTATTGTATTTATCAGCCAACTTACCGCCCAATAAGTAAAATGGTCCCATAAACATAGAAAACATCATCATATACATACCGATGGTCTGTCCATTCAGGTTTAACTTTTCACTCATTATCAACGTAAGCATCGGCCATATTAAAGCTCCCATGCTTGTCATAATCTTACCAAAAGCCAATACATAAATTTCTTTTGGCAAATGCGCATACATAGAAAAATATTTTTTCAGAAACCTCATGTCCTGATTCTCCTTTGTGACTTTTTCAATCTTTTATATGTATTTTCTATTATTACATCTTTACTACCGCATCAAGGCAAAGTATAAGTGCATATTCATAAGCATTTCCACCCAAATTTCGTTGATCATATTTATCAACATTTACAAGGCTATCTGCGGTATAAAGTATCATTCCCCAGTTCACATCACGAAAAGCTGCACAAGCTACAAGTGCCGAACATTCCATTTCTACAACAGAACAGCCTTCGCTTTTACGGTAGGCTATTTTATTTTTTGTTTCACGGTAAAATCCATCTGTTGACCATGTGATAACTTCCTGATATTTCATACCATGTTCCAGAATTGTTTCCTTAATAACATTTCTTGCCCTTTCATCGACTTCCATAAAGCGTGAAGGAGGCGCATAATGATAAGATGTTCCCTCATCTCGCAAAGCTTTGTACGGGACAAGAAATGTTCCTTCTGAAAATTCTTCGAGACAGCCACAAGATCCTGCTGAAATAATTTCTCGCACCCCATATCCAATTAGCCAATCCAGAATTTGCGTTGCTGCAGCAGCGCCTACAGGAGCCTGGCAAAGTACCATCTCTTTCCCTTTATACTCCATTCTGTAAACAGGATATTCCTTTGTTGCGCTAATGAAATGGGCTACCTGTTTTAGATTATTTTGGGCAGCGTATTCTTCAATATAACCCTCCAAAAAAGCAAAAACACATTTTGATGGAAGCTTTATATCTAACTTTTCATGTGTGGGATTTATAACTGCATTTCTTTCTGTATCAAACTCTAATATTGGAATTTCATTTTTTAGTATACTCATCTGTTCACCTCGTAAACTTTGGGTTTTCTGTTTCATTATAGCATAATCATTCCAAATTTCACAGACAGCAAAAGTCTCCAAAAACTATTTTATACCATACAATTCATAACTACACTGATCATCATCTCTTTTTCCTCCGTTCTTGATTCAGCAATCATAATGGTCAATGAACTAATGTAGCATCTTCTATTTTCTTTTTGCCATCTACAAACAATGCAGCATTTTTATCAAGAAAATAAAGAAACATAGTTGCGGCTATTCGCTTGTTCCCGTCAAAAAAGCTATGGTTCTTTGTTACGAAATACAAAAGATTTGCCGCTTTTTCTTCCAGTGATTCATAAATCTCTGTCCCCCAAAAGATTGATAAATATTGCCGATACTTCCTTTAAAAGAATCATCTTTTTCCTTTCCGAACAAATCGGATTCATCACCAAATTTCATACTTTGAATCACTTTCATACACTCTTCGTAAGAAAGAACATACATTGCACGATTTCCTGTGGGGCGTGTCATATTCTGATGATCATAGGAATCCAGCAAATCTAAAGCACTACTGTATTTTTCTATGACCGAAAGGACTTGTTTGCTGTCTAACTCCTCCTCTGTTCTTTTCATAATCCGTATCACCTCTCCCAACTGCTTGATACGGTTATCGTTTACTGCATATCCCTTTAATATGTAATTCTTTAATACAGAATTTGCCCAACGGCGAAATTCTACTCCGCGTTTTGATTTTACTCGATAGCCCACGGAGATGATAACGTCTAAATTGTAATACTCTATTTGTCGTTCTACCTCTCGTTCTCCTTCCATTTGAACTGTCGCAAATTTTGCGACAGTTGCTTCCTCATAATCCAGCTCTTCCTTCAAAGCATTATTGATATGTTTTCCAATTGTCTTAACGTCTCTGGCAAACAACTCTGCCATTTGATTTCTGTTTAACCAAACTGTCTCATTCCCAACTGCTACCGGCAAAGTAATCGCTTTGTCTTCTGTCTCAAAAATTACAATTTCATTCTTGTTCATATTCTACCTCCAATTCTATTCTGTTCTCTTTCAACCATTTCTGCGTTTTCACATAATACGCAATCAGTCTGAGCACGTAATCCGGCATCTTCCTTCTGCCGGCTTCCCACTCTTCCAGAGT
>JAGZJD010000032.1 GCA_018365895.1 Lachnospiraceae bacterium
GATAGAATCCACTTCATCTCCCCACAATTCAATACGAATTGGTACTTCCTCTGTCAATGGATAAATATCAAGAATCCCTCCGCGCACTGCGAACTGTCCCGGCGCCTCAATCTGCACTTCCCTGTCATATCCGAATTTTACAAGGCACTCTTCCATACTCTGAAGATCCAGCTCATCTGCTGCCCCAATCCGAATCACTCGCTTCTTCATCTCTTCCGGTGGAATCAGAGAATCCATAAAACTGTCAAAACTTGTAACAACTGTCAGCTGTTCCTCTTCCATCCATGCCTGAAGCACTTCCATTCTCTCCCGGATGAGTTCTTTTCCTCGGATATCTGCCTGGTAAAAGAGAAGATCCTTCGCCGGATAATAGTAAATATCTGAATCAAGAAACCGATATTCCTCAAAAATCTCCTTCGCCTTAGATTCACTGGCACAGATGATTAATTTGTGGCGGAATCCTTCACTCAGTGCATACATCATATGTGCCTTCTGAGAAGTAACACAACCAGAAAGAAGTAACATTCCACCGTCTGTCTTACTCTTTTTTCTAATTTCCTCAAATTCTGCCAACTCATAGAGCGGCTCTACAAAAGCCTTCATCTTAAGACTCCTTTACAACAACTTTTTTGTTATATTCATTCATTGCTTCTTCAATCGCTCCGGCTACGATCAGTTCTGCTGCTTTTACTGCTCTCTCATAGCCCTCTTCCATAATTTCCCGTTCCCCTTTTGAAAAATGTCCAAGCACATAATCTGCCAGATCATAGTGTTTTGGCTTCTCACCAACTCCGACTTTAATTCGCTGAAACTCCGTTGTCCCAAGCTGGGCAATAATATTTTTAATCCCATTATGCCCTCCAGCGCTTCCTTTTTTCCGGATACGGATCTGTCCTACATCAAGACTGATATCATCAAAGATTACAAGCAGCTCACTTTCTTCATCAATCTTATAGTAATCTACAATACTCCTTACACTCTCTCCACTAAGATTCATGTATGTCTGCGGCTTCACAAGAACTACCTTCTGTCCTCCGATCACACCCTTCCCGCAGAAAGCTCTGTGCTTACGCTCCTCTACAGAAATATGATATTGATCTGCCAGTCTGTCTATGACATCAAATCCCGCATTATGTCTTGTACCTTCATATTCTTTTCCAGGGTTTCCAAGTCCTACAATAATAAACATATTATATCTTCCTCTCTTTTCTTAATCTATTTCTAAGCCTATGATTATGAATACTTTTCTGCGCTGTCTCATATATTATTAAAAACAATAGCAGAATTTTTCATGAATCAGGAGGCCTGTATGAATTCAAAAACTAAAATCGTTGTACTTCATATGAAGGAAATTATCTACACTGTCATTTTCGCTGTTTTGACAGTTCTTCTCATCCTTTTTCTCATTTTTATGTTCGGTTCCGGTCACAAAAAAGACGCCTCCAAAAGCGCCTCCTATGTGCCAGGAGTGTATACTTCTGGGATTACTTTAAACAATATGGAACTGGAAGTCGAAGTTACTGTTGATAAAAATAAAATCAACTCCATTCGCTTTGTCAATCTGAGTGAAGCCGTCACTACTATGTTTCCTCTCATCCAGCCAACTATTGAAGAAATTGCAGAACAGATCTGCGAAAAACAATCCCTTGAAAACATTTCCTGCTCCGAAGATAATCCGTACACTTCCCGCATCATTTTAGATGCCATCGAGACAGCATTGAAAAAAGCCACAGCATCATAAAACTGTGGCTTCTTTCCTGTCGTCCGAATCCGGACTTTCTGGATTCTTCTGTTATCCTTCTACGATCAGATAACGTCCGTCAGATAATGCGAATACTTCGGATGCTTCTTCGATCTCTTCATCGCTCATACCGTCCACATCCATTCCTGCTTCATCAAGGTATTCTTTCACTTCCTTCACAGAATCTACGACAACAGCCATACAATCTTCCAGAAACGCTTCTGCTTCCTCAAGTGTCTCTGCCACCGGTTCGTCAAATAACTGTGCCTGTTTCTTTAAGAATACTCTTAAACATTCTTCATCATATTCGTACATTGTCTCTCCTCCTCATATGTCCTATATTAAACATAATGCAGCAATTCTTCCGGTCTGTCAATTATTATTTTTGCTCCTGCCTCAGAAAGAAGCGTTCTGCCGCGAAATCCCCATGCTGCTCCGACTGCCGGAATACCTGCATTTGCCCCGGTCTGAATATCTACTTCCGAATCTCCAATGTAAATACAGTCCTTGATATCCACGCCCATCTGTCCTGCAATTCGTACAACTCCTGCCGGATCAGGCTTTCGTGCAAGACCTTCCTCCTGCCCTTGTACAATATCAAAAATTCCGTCTCCAAAAATATTTCTCACAACATCTACTGCCTGTTCATGCGGTTTATTCGAATGTACTGCAAGACGTATTCCTCTCTCCCGCAGATTTTTTAGTAATTCTAAAATTCCTTCATACGGCTTCACATGATAAAGGCAATTCTCGGAAAATATCTTTAGATACAATTTCATTGCTTCTTCCATATATGTAAGTTCTCCGTCTCCACTTGCTTCCAGTGCAGCCATTACTAGTTTTCTCGCACCGTTTCCTACAAACATCCGGCATTGCTCTACTGTAATCGGATTCAGTCCTAAGTTTTCCAACGTCTGATTCGTCGCATATACAAGCGATTCCAGTGTATCTGTCAGCGTTCCATCCAGGTCAAATATACACACATTCATTCCTGTCACATCCTTTCGGAAACATGATAGCACGCTCAGGCTTTACTTGCAATGAAAAACGGCAGACCCGGCATTAAAACATTGCCGAGCTTGCCGTCTGCACGATGATGCTCAATAAGATTATCACTGCAATTCCTGCTTTTTTCAAGAACCGTTTTCTTTTTTCCGCACACATGCTTTCTATCAACCCCTTACATTACAGTATATGCAGGGGCTGCATTTTTTATTCCTGTATGCGCTTACAAATTCAGCTACTCCAAATAATGCTTCATTGTTCTCAGCGCATTCTTTTCCAGACGACTGACCTGCGCCTGGGAAATGTGAATATCCTCCGCTACTTCCATCTGAGTTCGCCCATGGAAAAAACGAAGCTCAATAATATAACGCTCCCGCGGATTCAAACGGTTCATTGCCGCCTGGAGCGACAACTCTTCTATCCAATTTTCCTCTCGGTTTTTTTTATCACTGATCTGATCCATCACATAGACTGCATCACCACTGTCATTATATACTGGCTCCTGCAGGCTGACAGGACTTTGGATCGCATCAAGCGCAAATACAATATCTTCTTTCGAAATTCCAATCTCTTCCGCTATTTCCTGAATCGTCGGTTCTTTTAAATTTCTCTTCACATAGCCTTCTTTCGCATAAATTGCTTTGTAAGCAGTGTCTCTGAGAGAGCGGCTGACACGGATTGAATTATTATCTCTCATATATCTGCGGATTTCTCCGATAATCATTGGAACCGCATAAGTAGAAAACTTTACATCCAGTTCTGTATTAAAATTATTTACTGCCTTAATCAGTCCAATACAACCAATCTGAAACAAATCGTCCGCATTTTCATTGCTGCCGGAGAAACGCTTAATTACACTCAAAACCAGTCTGAGATTCCCGCGGATATATTCTTCCTTTGCCTCTTCATCTCCTGCCTTAATCCGCTCAAACAAAGCGTCTTTTTCTTCCTCTTTTAGCAGCGGCAGACTTGACGTATTGACACCGCATATTTCCACTTTATTTAGCGCCATGCTAGTATCCTCCTAGAAAGATTTCTTTCTAAGATTCTTCACCTATACCGGCGCTTCTATACAATTCTAAGGAAAATATAAAAATTAATAGACCTTGACAAACTCTTCTAATCTTATTTCTTTACAGATCCACATCATCTCTGTCCCATTTATCAGCCAGATTATGAATCTGGGATTCAAACTTCGCCAGATCTTTATTGGCAAGTCCCTCATTCTTCAAAACAACATTCATGAGGCGTCTTGCAGCTGCAATGACACGTTCAAATGCACTGCGTGCTCTTGCAGTAGACGGCTTCTCAACACTCTTCTTCGGTTGTTTTACGCCTTCTGTCAGAATCTTTCCGGAAGCGAGATCTACCATTCCGCCGGAATACGGTGCAAATGCCGGAATCCCAAATCTGTCCGTAATCGTCTGAGCAAATGAATCTGTAACCTGATCCTCGCCATGTACTACAAATACCTGCTCCGGTTTCTTTTCAAATCCATCAAGCCATCCAAGCAGTCCATTCATATCTGCGTGACCACTGATACCGCGAAGAGATTCGATCCTCGCATGAACCTCGATCGTCTCTCCAAAGAGCTTCACAACCTGGGCTCCCTCAAGGAGCTTACGTCCAAGCGTTCCTACTGCCTGATATCCAACGAACAGAATCGTATTCTCTTTTCTCCAGAGATTATGTTTCAAATGATGACGAATCCGACCTGCTTCACACATACCTGAAGCGGAAATGATTACTTTCGGCCGCTCGTCTGCATTGATCTGTTTTGACTCTTCGCTTGTAATCGTTGTCTTTAATCCCGGAAAGATCAGCGGGTTGATTCCCGCATTCACAAGAGCCAGTGCATCTTCGTCAAAGCACTCCCTCATATTCTTTGTAAATACATGCGTTGCTTCAATTGCAAGCGGGCTGTCCACATACACTTCAAAGCCCGGAAACTCCGGAAGCAGATTCTTCTCTTTGATCTCACGAATGAAATACAGCAGTTCCTGCGTACGGCCAACCGCAAAGGAAGGTACGACAACATTGCCGCCTTTTTGAAATGTCTCCCGAAGGATTCTTGTAAATTCTGTCACATAATCCGGTATCTCATCTCCGTGCGTCCGGTCGCCATAAGTGGATTCAATCACAACATAGTCTGCGGATCTTACCGGTGTCGGATCTTTAATAATCGGCTGATTCACATTACCTACATCACCGGAAAAGACAATCTTCTTCTCCACATCCGCTTCCTTGATCCAGATTTCAATACTTGCCGATCCGAGCAAATGTCCTATATCTGTAAATCTTACCCGTACACCCTCACACAGATCTATGATCTGATTATAGCCACACGGTGCAAGATGTTCGATTGCCCCCAACGCATCCTGCATCTTGTACAGCGGCTCATATAATTCTGCTCCGGAACGCCTTGCCTTACGGTTACGCCACTCAGCCTCGAATTCCTGAATATGGGCACTGTCACGAAGCATAATGTTACAAAGATCTGCTGTAGCAAATGTGGTAACGATCTGTCCTGTAAATCCATTTTTATAAAGCAAAGGGAGCAAACCTGAATGATCAATATGTGCATGTGTTAAAAGTACATAATCGATTTCCCCTGCTGTTACCGGTAGTTCCTGATTCTCATACAAATCCGGCCCCTGCTCCATACCACAGTCAATCAAAATGTGTTTCCCGTTCGTTTCCAGTAAATGACAGCTTCCTGTCACCTCATGCGCTGCTCCTATGAATGTTAATTTCATAAGTTCAACCCCCTTTGTCAGTCATAATATTATGTCAAAAGCATTTATTTTCCAATATTATACCATAAATTCAATTATTTTTTTTATATTTTACAAAAATATAATATTTTTTAATATATTTTTATTCATATCTGACAATTTCTCTTCGAAGCCGTTGCATAATTTTCTTTTCCAGTCTGGATATATAAGACTGAGAAATTCCAAGAATATCTGCAACTTCTTTCTGCGTTTTTTCCTTCCCATCCGGTTCATTCAGACCAAACCTCATCATCACAATCGTCCGCTCACGGTCAGACAGTTTTCCAATAGCTCGGATTAATACTTTCCTCTCTGCTTCTGTCTCCATGTCCTTATAGATCGTATCTTCCTCTGTACCTAAAATGTCCGACAACAGCAGTTCATTTCCGTCCCAATCCACATTAAGCGGCTCATCTATCGAAACTTCCATTTTCGTCTTACTGTTTCTGCGCAGATACATGAGAATCTCATTTTCAATACAGCGTGAAGCATATGTAGCTAATTTAATATTTTTATAAGGATTAAATGTATTGATTGCTTTGATTAACCCAATCGTTCCGATTGAGATCAGATCTTCCACTCCTACTCCCGTATTATCAAATTTCTTTGCAATATAAACAACTAACCGAAGATTATGTTCAATCAGAAGCTTTTTCGCCTCTTCATCGTATTCCGATCCAAGATTTCTGATTGCTTCAATTTCTTTTTCTGCCTCCAGCGGCGCCGGAAGCACCTCCGAACCGCCGATATAATGCACTTCCTGTTCTTTCTGAAACAGCAGTGTCCGAAGATTTGGAATCACTTTAAATTTAAACTGGTGTGGTACGGCAACTTTAATGACCATTTTCCTATCCCTCCTAAAATATATCAGGATTTAAAATCATCTGGCAGCTCCCCTGAAAAACCGCTTTTTCCTGGCAGATTCCGATTAAAGGTTTCTCAATGCAGATACTCTCTTTTCCCGATTCTACAACCATCTTTTCTGCAAAAATCGCCGGGATCATTCCCTCACTCTTTCCAACAGAATGAAATGGAATCATGCGAATTCCCTGCACTTTCTGTCTCTTCCACTCCTTTGGCAGCGCCTCTGCGCCAAGCACATGAACTGGTGCTTTTGTGATCGGATCACAGAGCTGATTTCCAGTATCAATCAGCGCTTCTACGGTATGGGAAATTCCATTCAAATACACTGTCACTTTGCATCTGTAATTCTGAATACTCCGCAATTGTGCCAGTAGCCAGAAAGCTCCCTGCATCACTTCATAACTGACCGCAGCAATCAGCACAAAAAGCCCCGCCGTTTTCACATGACCTCCGAGAAACTGCATCACACCTCCCAGAAAAAAAGTGCATATGTAAAGAAGTAAATACGCTTGAAGAAACTTTTTTCTTTCTTTGATTTTAAGTCCTGCTCGAATCATAACAGTATTTATGACAATATGGAACAAAATGAATTTCATCAGAAAATGATGCCCCGGTATGCAGATGACCGCACAGGTAGAGATTGCTCCCATCAATGCTCCCGTAAAAATTGACACATGCGTGGCAGTACATGTGAGGATTCTGCTTACTGTCAATAAAAGCAGATAGTCCATCATAAAATTTACTAGAAACAAGACATCTATATACAATTCATAATACATGTTCCGCCCTCTTTCTTCTTTTGATACAAAATCGATTTGGTATGCAAGCAGCATTTATTATAGAATAAAATATTTTAGAATTTTGTCAGATGCAGTAAGAAAAACCGGAAATCTTTCGACAGAAACTGCCGCTTACACCTTTTCACACAAAGTGCATTTTCAATTACATAAGATTTCCAAAGGATTTTTCTATGCAATCAAAAAGAGCCACCGGACGGCAATCTTTCTGCCTGTCACAATGACTCTTCTGCTTATATTCTAATTCTTTTCGATTACTTCTTATCTCTTAAAGAAATCCGGAATCTTAATAGACTGTTCTTTCACTCTGCTTCCCTGCGGAGCTTTTGGTTGGTTGAAAGAAGGAGCCTGATCAGATGTTCTCTGAGAATACTGTCCCGGTGTGTAATGCGGTGTCGCATACTGACCCGGTGCCATGCTGTAATCAAGACCTCTCTGTGTTCCCTGATGAGGAGCCTGCTGTCCGCCGAATACAGATGCCTGACGCTGTCCTTCCAGTCTTGATTTCAATTTTGCTGCTGCACCTCCGGTTGTATGAAGACCTGTAGCAATAACTGTAATAATTGCTTCGTCTGTCTTAGAATCATCATACATCGCACCAAAGATGATATTTGCCTCTTCGCCTGCAAGATCCTGAACATATTCTGCTGCATCACTTGCATCCATAAGAGAAATATCTCCGGAAATATTGATGATGACATGAGAAGCACCTGCAATTGTTGTCTCAAGCAATGGACTTGCTACAGCCTCTTTTACTGCGTCTAATGCTTTCTCATCACCCTTACCATAACCAATACCGATATGAGCAATACCTTTATCTGTCATAACTGTCTGAACATCGGCGAAGTCAAGGTTGATCAGAGACGGTACATTAATCAGGTCTGTGATTCCCTGAATACCTTGCTGAAGTACTTCATCCGCTTTCTTTAAAGCTTCCGGCATTGTTGTTCTTCTGTCAACGATCTCAAGAAGCTTGTCATTCGGGATGACGATTAATGTATCAACATTTTCTTTTAATTTCTCAATTCCTGATAACGCATTGTTCATACGAGTCTTAGACTCAAAGTGGAACGGTTTTGTAACAACACCTACAGTCAAAGCACCCATGTCTTTTGCGATCTTTGCAACAACAGGAGTTGCACCTGTTCCTGTTCCGCCGCCCATACCACATGTAACGAATACCATGTCTGCGCCTTTTAATGCTGCCTGGATTTCTTCTGCACTTTCTTCTGCTGCTTTCTCACCGATCTCCGGTTTTGCTCCTGCACCAAGTCCTTTTGTAAGCTTGTCACCAATCTGCATTAATGTTGGAGCCTTACATAACTGAAGTGCCTGTTTATCTGTGTTGATTGCGATAAACTCAACACCAACGATCTGTTCATCTATCATTCGGTTGACTGCGTTATTCCCGCCTCCACCGACACCAACCACTATAATTCTTGCTGCTGCTTCTGATTCATTTGTCTTAATTTCTAACAAGAGTTTCTCCTCCTTTGTCACCTTTTATCTTTATACTTCCCTTGCTGCCTTTTCTTATTTTAATAGTGCAATGTCCACATAGTTATATAATATAAGTTTTCTGGAAAATAATCAATAGCATTTTTTCTATTTTTCTAAATTTTTATGCTTTTTACGGGAATATTTTTTGTTTCTTAAAATGCATTTCTTTTTCTTTGGAATTTAATAATCTTCCCCCTCATAAGAATCTTCTCCCGAGTCATTTCCGGAATCACTTCCGTAGTCCTCCCCGGATGTATCACCGCTGTCAATATTATCTCCCACGCTGTCATCTGTCACGCTCTCTTCTTCTGCGTTCTCTTGTGTCTCCCCGGCTCCTTCTTCCTGATTTTCAGCTTCCTGCCGGGCTGCCTCTGCCGCCGCTTCTGCCTCCGCTTTTGCTGCCTCTGCTTCCGGGTCTGTCCGGCGGAAACTAATATATTTACTATCTGCATTATAGTACTTCATCTGCAGAACTCCTGTCTGACCTTCCAGCTTCTCAAGTACCGCTGGCAGCTGTACAATTTTATTTGCATAGCCCTCTGAGCCAAGCTCCACGCAAATCGCGCTAAAATACAGCGTTACGTTCTTGCCGTCACTTAAAATTCTGTCCGGTTTTAATTCTTCCTTTTTCAAAAGCTGTGTTACATCAAGAATATGTGCAAACACCTTATTATCTGCAGTCTTTAATTGATGATACAGCTTTTTCTCTTCTACTTCCATTCCTTCAATGCACGGAACCGCTTCCAATGGTACTTCATTTTGGAATACAACAAGTCCCTCCTTGTCGAAATAATAATATCCTTCCTCCGCCGCAATATATCCGACAATTTTTTTCTCCGTAACATTTATTTTAACTGACCATGGTGACTTTAACGTAACCTTTATCTCATCTATAAATGGAAGGAGCTCAGGTTTCTGCATACGATATTTCCAAAGCAGATAAAGTGTATTTGCAGACATCTCATCCTGCTTTACCCATTCTATTACTTCCGTGTCGGAAGCATACTCCAATCCACCAACCTCAATCTCTTTTGTGTGAAATAAAATCACAACGCTCATTCCCAGAATCAGAAGGCCTAGAAGTATAATCAAAACTGCATAGATCTGACGCACGATTTTCCCTTTTATCCTTCGTTTTTCCCCTTCCATAACAGATCCTCCTCACATTGCTGTTTTCTGGTATCTTTTTTATTTTATCAGACTTCCGATTCTTCGCCAACCCCTTTTTCCTGCAAAACATCCGACAAACTTTTCCACTCCTAAGAAATCGGCTTCACCAATCATTCCTTATGTTCTCTTATCCTCTATGTGATTGTAGCGGAAACACTCAATACAAGCCCCATCTCAATCAGAAGAAACATAACGGAAGTCCCCCCATAGCTAATAAACGGAAGAGTGATCCCCGTATTTGGAATACTGTTTGTGACTACCGCAATATTTAGAATGACCTGAATCATCATATGTGCCATAGCTCCTGATGCAATCAGCGCTCCAAAGAGATCCTTTGCCTTTGTCGCAATTACAAAGAAACGCCAGATCAATATAAGAAACAAAATAATGATAGTACTTGCTCCAACAAGGCCAAGTTCTTCACAAATAATAGAAAAAATCATATCATTTTGCGCTTCCGGTACAAACCCAAGCTTCTGAATACTCTTCCCAAGCCCCACGCCAAACAGCCCTCCGGAACCAATGGCATAAAGTCCTTGCAACGTCTGATACCCTTTTTCATAAAGTTCAGGATGCCTCCAGATTGCAATCCGTTCCAGACGATAGCTCTCCAGCGCAAGAAAGATTCCAAGAAACCCCGCTCCTGCTGCCCCCATCCATATAAACTGTCCGTATCTCGGGCTTGCAATGAAAATTAAAATAACTGCAATCCCAAGAATAATAATTGCCGTACTCAAGTTATTGGAGCCTACGAGCCCTACGATTGGAAGCACCAGAAGCATAATCCGAACCAAAGTCCCAATTCGGTCAATCTTTTTTACATTCTGCACAACGATACAGGCCAGATAAAGAATCAGCGCTACTTTTGCATATTCAGATGGCTGAAATGATAAAGGGCCCAAAGATAACCATCTTTTGGACCCATTAATCTCTTCTCCCACAAATAATACGGCTGTAGACAACGCAAGCGCAAGCAGATATCCCGGCAGCGCCAACGGCCGCCATATATGATAGTCAATCTTCGCGGTAAGAAACATCATCCCAAATCCAAGTAGTGTGGCAAAAGCCTGTTTTTTCAAATAGTAAAAAGAATCATGGAATTTCACACGCCCATTATATGCACTTGTGCTGTAAAGGATCAAAAGTCCAATCCCTGCCAGCAGAAATACAATTACAAGCAGTGTTGTATCGTATGTTTTCTTTTTATCGGAACGCGGCAATCGTTCATCACTCCCTATAATGCATTTACAAGTTCTTTGAATTTATCTCCACGTTCTTCATAATTTTTGAACATTCCCCAGCTTGCGCATGCCGGTGATAAAAGCACTGCGTCTCCCGGTTGTGCATTCGCCGTACAGAATGCCACTGCCTCTTCAAAAGTGTCTGCCATAAGAATATCCTCTTCTGGAAATCCGTATTTTCTGGCACAGGCAGCTATCTTTTCTCTTGTTTTCCCAATCAGAACAAATTTTTTTACTTTTCCGTCAAATGCCTGAATCCATTCATCGTACTCTGATTCCTTATCATATCCTCCACCGATCAGACACGTTGGACGGTTCATCGCCCGTATCCCGCGGATTGCTGCATCCGGATTCGTTCCTTTAGAATCATTGTAATAGAAAACTCCTTGTTTCTCTGCAACAAACTCAATCCGATGCTCTACTCCGGTAAACTTTAAAATAACTTCTCTAACTACTTCCACCGGTACTTTGTAAAGCAGTGCCATTGCCGCTGCTGCCATTACATTCTCATAATTGTGCACACCAAGAAGTTTCAGTTCCTCTACACGGCAGAGCGTTACCTGTTCTCCGTCTCTATATATCATATTGCCATTTTCCAGATAAATTCCTCTTGACAGTGTTCTTTTGCTGCTAAAATAAAATACCTTTGTCTGAATCTCTTCTCCAAAAGAGCGGAGCACTTCATCCTCATAATTAAGCACACAGTATTCTTCTGGCCCCTGATTCTTTGCAATGGCTTTCTTCGCTTCAATATAAGCCTCCATTGTATGATGTCGGTTCAAATGATCCGGTGTAATATTTAAAATTGCACTGATCTTCGGACAGAATTTCTCAATTGTCTCAAGCTGAAAACTGGAAATCTCAGCAACAGTCACGCTCTCCCCGGTCATCTTCTCCACTTCTTCTGTATATGGATTGCCGATATTCCCAACAACAAAGACACTTTCTTTCCATGCTTTCATAATCTCTCCGAGCAAAGTTGTTGTTGTCGTCTTTCCATTCGTACCAGTAATGGCAAGCACATCTCCCTTACCATATGTATAAGCAAGTTCAATCTCTCCCCAGATTCTCACACCCTTTTCCCGCATGCGGTTTACCGGTTCAATATCTGTCGGCACCCCCGGACTCAATACCGCCAGCGTCAGTTTCTCAATCACTTCTTCCGGGAGTTCTCCCAAAATGACTTCTATACTTTTACATCCTATTTTCTCTTTTAATTCCTCCGCACAGAGAGCTGCATTTCCATCGTAGAGAATGACAGAAGCGCCCCGGTGTTCCAACAGACGGCATGCGCCGATCCCACTTTTTCCGGAACCAAACACAAGTACATTCTGATCTCTAACATCCATGATTCTTCCTCCTATAACGCCAGCAGCGCGATCAGACAGAGAATTGCAGTAATAATTGAAAATACCGCAACGACTCTTGTCTCTGACCATCCGCATAATTCAAAATGATGATGGATCGGTGCCATCTTAAAGAAACGTTTTCCTCCGGTCTTTTTAAAATATGTAACCTGGATCATAACAGAAAGGACTTCCACAAAATAAATCATTCCGACGATCAAAATAAAGATCGGCATCCGCAGCATATATGCTGTGGATGCAACAAAACCTCCAAGCGCCAGTGAACCGGTATCTCCCATAAATACTTTTGCCGGATAAACATTAAACAATAAAAATCCAAGCAGCGCTCCGACAACCGCACATGTGACCGGTTCCAGTCCACTCTTTGTTCCGACAGCAATAACTGTAAAAAATATAGCTACAAGAACTGTAACACTTGATGCCAGACCATCCAGACCATCTGTGAAATTCACACCATTTACAGTACCAATCACCGCAATAAACAGCAGTGGGATTGCAAGCCAGCCAATGTCCAGATATTTTCCTCCGGAAAACGGAATCAGCATCGTCAGCGAAACATCCGTAAACTTCACAAGGTAAAACGCAAACACAGCCGTGACAACAATCTGAAGCGCCATTTTCTGCATTGGAAATAATCCATCTGAGCGTTTCATTACAACTTTCAGATAATCATCCAGAAATCCGATCAATCCAAATCCGACTGTCACAAAAAGTACCGGGATAATCTTTGGATAATCTTTTACATAAAACAGCGATGTTACAAGTACACTGATCAAGATCATCACACCGCCCATTGTAGGAGTTCCGGCTTTCTTCAAATGCGATTGGACACCTTCTACACGTTCTGTCTGACCCATCTTCAATCTGCGCAGAAACGGAATCACAACCGGTCCCATCAACACGCTAAGTACAAATGAAATCAATACTGGTATTACTATGATATAATAATTCATACGCCACCTCTTTATCTCTTTTGTTTTTTAACTTATTTAGTATACCTTATTTTCCCTCTGTTTTCAACCATTCTGCCGCATTTGCGATGATCTGCCTCCATTTAAAATTTACTGATTACTCCGCTTTTTTCTCCCGCATAATTTCCGGATCTTTCTCCATTCCCATGTACGGAAGAACATTTTCAAAAATTTCCCTAAGAATCGGCGCTGCAATCGTTCCTCCATAATAAATTCCCTGCGGATTGTAAATAATGACCATGCCGAGAATCTGCGGATCATCTGCCGGAGCAAAACCAATAAAGGAAGAAATATATTTTCTCGCGCTCCTCGGCAATGTCTGTGAAGTTGCTGTTTTCCCTCCGATTCGATATCCGTCAATATAGGCATTCTTTCCAGATCCTTCCGACACTACGCTTTCCAATATTCCTCGCATTAACGCAGAAGTTTCTTCTGATACAATCCGATCATCTTTTTTATATTGAAATGTTTTAATTTCTTTTCCTTCTTTGTCCAGTACCTTCATGCCAAAATGAGGTGTAATGCTCTTTCCTCCATTAATCAGAGCGCTTACTGTAGAAGTCATCCGCACCGGAGTAATCTGAAATGACTGTCCAAATGTCATCGTCGCCAGTTCCACCAGACCAATATCTTCCTGTTTATGCATAATCGTTCCTGCTTCCCCCGGAAGATCCACCCCTGTCAGATTCATCAATCCAAACTTTTTAAAATAATCGCAAAATTTTTCTGCTCCAAGCCGCAGACCAATCTCCATGAAAACCGGATTACAGGAATTCTGGACTCCCTGAACAAACGTTTCGCTTCCATGCCCTCCTACCTTATGACATCGAATCTTTCGATCTTCCACAACCTTATAGCCCGGACAGGAAAAAGTTGATTCAGGCGTAACAACGCCTTCTTCCAGACAGGCTGAAGAGGTAATGATTTTAAATGTGGACCCCGGTTCATAGGTATCATTGATGCAGCGATTTCTCCACATACGGTTCAGTCGATCCTGTTTTTCTTCCGGCGTCAGCTTACTTTCTTCTTCCTTTTCATGTAATGTAAATGGGTCATTCAAATTAAATTCCGGTACGTTTACCATAGCCTTTATCTCACCGTTTTTCGGGTTCATCAAAAGAATTGACACACCATCTGCCTGTTTTTGTTCCATAACTTTTTCAGCTTCCTGCTGCACATATTCCTGAATATTATAGTCCATACTGATCTGCAGCGTATGTCCGGCCTCCGGCTCCATTCTATCCTCTGCCACTCCATTTAATTCAATTCCTCTCGCATCTGTTGTCGTCAATATTTTCCCATTGACTCCTTTTAGATATTCCTCATATTTTACTTCCAAACCAATAATTCCCTGGTTATCTCCACCGGTAAATCCAATTACAGTAGCTCCAAGATCTTCATACGGATAGAATCGCTTAAAATCTTCATCTACTTTCACTCCCGCTAGATCATAGCTTCTGATCTTATCTCCGGTCTCTTTGTCCACATTTGTCTTAATCCGTTCAATCGAAGATACTTTCTCCACTCGTTTCCTCACAGCGCTTTCTGACATCCCAAGCTCTCTTACAAGCATCTGTATTACCGCTTCTTTATCTTCCACCTGATTATAAATTACAGAGATTGTGCATACTGTCCTGTTTGTCGCTAACACTTTTCCATTTACATCCACAATTTCTCCTCTGGCTGCTTTAATATCCCGTTCTCGCTCATGGAGCTGTTCTGCCCGATTTTGATAGTATTCTGCATCAAACAGCATTAAATAGATAAGCCGCCCAACAAGCGCCAACAATACAGCGCCGGCACAGAGAAAGATTACAAACATTTTCTTCTTATTATAAGTCTTATTTCGCATAAAAAATCCCTGTAGAATCATTGATACAGTTTATTAATGATCCCACAGGGTTATTCCTATTCTTCTGCCGGCACATCATCTGCCGACGTTTCTATTTGAGTAATCCCCAGATACGGAAATACCTTTTCCATAATTCTTCTCGAAAGGTCTGCCACATAAGCGCTGTTGGACTGATTATCTGTATTAATCTCATCAATCACAACATAGATCACAACTTCCGGATTGCTAATCGGCGCTGCTCCGGCAAACGAAAGCAAATGTTTATTTTCACTTCTCGGGTGCTTCTGCGCTGTACCTGTCTTACCTCCAATATCATAGCCTTCAATCTGATAGTCGGTTCCGGTTCCGTATTCAACAACTGCCCGAAGATATTCTTTTACCATATCAGAAGTTTTCTCGGAAATTGTTTTTTTCATTAAAACCGGATCTTTATTCTCAATTACATTTCCATCTGCATCCTGAATCTGTTTCACAAGATGCGGCTCATAGTAATTGCCGCCATTTACGAGAGAGCAAAATGCCGCTGCCATCTGTGTCATCGTTACATTAAAATTCTGTCCAAAAGAGTTTGTAGCCAAATCAATCGGCCCCATGTCTTCTGCCTGATATAAAATACCAAGCGCTTCTCCTGGTAAATCAATTCCGGTATACTCGCCAAATCCAAAAATCTTCTGATATTTGCAAAATTCTTCCGGACCAATAGCGCTTGCCATATGCATCAGAGCCACATTACAGGAATTCGCTACTGCATCCTGAATCGTTTCCGTTCCATGTCCATCTTTGTAGTGACATGGAATCGGCGCTGCATTTTCCACAACCCGAAGGGAGCCACCACAGACATATGTTTCGTTACCGGTAAGTTTTCCACTTTCAAGTCCTGCTGCCACAGTAAATGGTTTCATTGTAGAACCCGGTTCAAATGTATCTGTTACCGCAAAATTTTTCCAAATTTCCTGAAGCGCTTCAATCTTTCCATTCACACCTGTTTTTTCATTCGTTGTATTTTCCAGATTCGCAATTTCTTCATCCGAATAGAAAGAAGTCAGATCTCTTGGGTCATTCAGATTGTAAAACGGATAAGTTGCTTCTGTCAGAATATTTCCTGTATTCGGATCCATAATGATCACAGCTGTATTTTTACTTCCAAGCTCCGTTCTCCGTCCGGTCGTCTCGTCGTATTTCTCATATTCTTTATTAAATTCTGCAATAACTTCTTCTACCATACTCTGCAGGTTCAAGTCAAGCGTTGTAACAATATGATCGCCATTCTTCGCTTCTTTTACCACTCGCTCTAACGAGGAATCGTAATCAAGATACCCATACTCTCTTCCATCGGTTCCATTTAAAATATCGTTGTAAGAACTCTCAAGACCGCCATTTCCCACATTTCCGGAAGACGTAAATCCAAGCACATCGCTTGCAAGCGTATCATACGGATAGGATCTGATGTAATCATCTTCCAGCCAGATTCCCATAAGAAGCGGATAATTTTCATTGTCCTCATCCATTTCTTCAAATTTCTTTGCCGTATCATAATCAATCTGCTTTTTCATAATAATATACCGGCTCTCCGGTTTCTCTTTTAAAGCTGCACGAAGTTCTGTTTCTGTAATTCCAAAACATTCCTGCACAACAGATGCTGTCTCAGAAATAATCTTTTCCTGCTTCTTTTCATCTGACAATAACACCTTTGCATCCAGAATTACATTATATACTCTCTCGCTTGTCGCTAACTTAGTGCCGTTCCTGTCGAGAATATCTCCCCGCTTAAACGGAATGATCTTGCTGTCATATTGCTGCTGATCCAAAACAATTTTTGTATACTTTTCTCCGCTGGATGCATTAATGTATGTAATTCGAATAATTAAACCAACAAAAGCCAGTATAACTGCCATAAATAGCATTACCAGCTTTTTCTGCATTTTCATCGGAAATTTTTTCCGCAAAAATTCAAATTTTCTCTTTTTTTTCTTCGCCATTCACTCACCTGTTATTTCTCTGCTTTTTCAGCTCTGGCAACAACACCGCTGTCCGGAATCACTTCGTACTGCTTTACATAGTCATTGGTCGGGCTCTGGTAAGAAATCACCTGATCCTTTGAAGCATATACCATACCAAGTTCATTCATTGCCCGCGTGCGGATATCATTCAGATTGATCTTATCCATCAGTGCATTGTAGCGTGTCGTATTCTCTTCTTTCTGTGCCGCAAGCTCCTGCTGCATCACAGCAATCGTTTCTGAACGGTTCACAGCTTCGTTCTGAAGTTTCAAATAAGAAACGCAAACTGCCAATACTAATATTGCTGCAACGCTTAAAAACACCACATACCCCGGACTCATATGCATTGCATTTCTGCGGTTTCTTCGTACCTGAACACTTGCGCGTTTCTTTGGCATCTCCACCGGCTGTTCCTGCTGCGGCAGTATCTCTTCCTTCCGCACTGTATTGCCGTATACATAGTAAGGCTGTCTATTTATTTGTCCTGCATGCCTTCTGTTTGCCACTTTGCACGTCTTCCTTTCTTCTTGTTCTGCCAATCTATCTTCTCTCAAAAATTCGGAGCTTCGCGCTCTTCGAGCGACTGTTCACCGAAAGTTCTTCTTCTCCCGGAAGGATTGGCTTTCTCGTAATTACTTTACCTTTTGATTTCTTACCACACACACAGACCGGAAAATCACTCGGACATGTACATGGATCTTCATTCTTCTTAAAATTGCTCTTCACAATGCGATCTTCCAACGAATGAAATGTAATAATACAAATCCTTCCACCCGGATTCAACAGATCGATCATCTCATCCAGCGTATCTCTCAATACATCCAGCTCATGATTCAATTCGATCCGAATTGCCTGAAACGTCCTTTTTGCCGGATGTCCTGATGTTTTCTGTATTTTCATAGGGATTGCACGACTGATAATCTCAGCCAACTCCCCTGTTGTCTCAATCGGACCTTTTTCGCGTGCGAGACAAATATGCTTTGCGATATTCTTCGCAAAACGATCTTCCCCATAGTCCCGGATAATACGAAACAGGTCCTTCTCGGAATAGCCATTGACAATGTCCTTTGCCGTTACAGGCTGACGCCTGTCCATCCTCATGTCCAAAGGAGCATCTGCGCGATAAGAGAAACCTCGCTCTGCTGTATCCAACTGATAAGACGATACACCCAGATCAAGTACGATCCCATCTACTTTGTCAATGCCAAGTTCACGGAGCCGCGACTTCATATCACAATAGTTGCTCCGCACTATTGTAACTTTCTCCCCAAAGTCACGCAATCTGGAACCGGCAGCTTCAATCGCCGCCTCATCCTGATCTATTCCTATAAATCTCCCCATTTGACTTAATTGCTTACATACCTCATAGGCATGTCCGCCGCCACCAAGCGTTCCATCCACGTAAATGCCGTCTGGCTTGATGTTCAGACCATTTACTGTCTCTTCCAATAATACAGATGTGTGATTAAACTCCATTTACAATCGCTCCCCGGAAAATATTTTTAAATCATTAACCCCAGATCTTCCATACCGCTTGCAATGTCATCTACATCTTCTTCCACAAGTGCATTTGTTTCATCCCATTTTGCTTTGTCCCAAATCTCAACACGATTCAGTACGCCAACCAGTACAACTTCCTTGTCCAGTCCTGCAAACTCTCTGAGGGCAGAAGAGATTAATACTCTACCTTGTTTATCCACGCCGCCATCTACCGCACTTCCTACGAGGAATCGTGTCAGTTTTCTTGCGTTCGGATTATTGAGTGGTAAGGCTTTTAACTTGGTTTCCAGTGCTTTCCATTCGCTATTTGGATACACAAATAAGCAGTGATCAAACCCCTTCGTTATCAGGAAATCCTCCCCAAGATCTTCCCGAAACTTTGATGGAATAATCAACCGGCCCTTTGCATCAATACTGTGATTAAATTCACCTGTCAGCATCCAAAACACCTACTTCCAAAGTGGCCTGCCACTTTCGTGCCACTTTGCGCCACTTGTCACCACTTTTTACCACCTGAACTTATTGTAAACTACTTTTATAGTGATTTCAAGTGCTATTTTCAAAAAAGTGGACTGGCAAATTCCGGTAAAATACAGAGAAAATTAGCATTTTCTTAAGGTTTTTAAAATTTGGTGGGACAAAGTGGGGGTGTTTTACAGCAAATTCCATCCAAACACTTCCCGGAAGTATTTTTAGGCAAAAAAACAGACCGGCTGTGGGGGTGAATCCCTATCCCCCACATTTGACCGGACTTTTCAGTATATATTTTTTTGTTTCTTAAATTTTTCTTAAAGCTTCTATTACTTAATATAAAACTCAAAAAAAGAAGACTCCCTTTGTCGGAATCTTCTCTCTTCTGATTACTCTGCGCTGTTCAATTCGTTCAAATAATTCTCGAATGCACTGTAGTCCACTTCTGCAACTTCTCTCGGCTGATTCGCCTGATAATTATCATATGCAGAATAGCCAAGCCATCCAATAAGCGCAATTCCGATCACAGAATAAAGACATCTACGAACTACTTTCATTCGCTTCTCTTTCTGCATAATCTGCTTACGGTTTGCTTTTTCCTGTTTATATTTATCTACTTTCTCCTGACTCATTGTTCTGCTCCTTTTTACCTTAGATTACAACAATCACTCCACCGTCATTGGCATATATGGTACTAATCCCTCTTGTATCAAGAATCACCACATCTTTCACAGAAATCTTGCTCAAAATGAGATCACGCACTTTCTCTGCCCGCTCTCTGCAATTACAATGTGTAATTCCGAGGATTTTCTTCTCCGGATTTTTCACTTCCTTCACAACAGTATCACACATCTTAGCAATCGCCTTCGTAATCCCTCTTGCCTGACCGAGCTGCTGAATCGTGCCTTCCGGTGTCGCACCCATATATGGCTTAATATTCAGCGCTGTCGCCATAACCGCTTTCAGCCCTGTCAGTCTCCCATTCTTTCTCAGCGTCTCTAATGTCTCCAACACGAAATATGTGTGCTGTTCTTCAATATATGCTTCTACCTGTGCTATTACTTCTTCAAAAGTCATTCCGGCTTCTTCACATTCGGCAATCTTCAGGCCAATCAGTGTCTCTCCTACGGATGCACTTTTCGAATCGAATACATGAATCTGTTTCTCACCATATTCTTCTAAATACAGATTCTTTCCAAGTACTGCACTGTTATAAGATCCGCTCAAATTGCCTGTCAGCGTTACCACATATACATGCTCCGCTTCACACCGATAACTTTCCATATACGCTTCCGGAGACGGGCAGGATGACTTTGGACAGTTCGGACTTTCTTTAAGCATACACAGCATCTCCTGCTGGCAGAATGTCTCGTCATCTACAATATGATGATCATCAATATCAATTCCCAATGCTACACTTTCATAAATTGCTGATGCTTTCATCTCTTCTGTCAACTCACCGCAACTGTCGATTACAATCTTATAACTCATTTTCTATCCTCCCGCATGTATTCTTTCCTAATCTCAATAAGAATACTGCTCACTTTTTATATAACTATTTCTATTATAAGTAGTATTAAATACTACATTAATAATAGCACATTTTTTTCTTTCTGAAAAGAGTTTTTTATGATTCATCAAAACGAATTGATCTCGATACGCTGAGAGCCATCCCCATTTCAATCATCAGAAACAAAATCGATGTTCCTCCATAGCTAATAAACGGCAGTGTAATTCCTGTATTTGGAATCAGATTCGTCACAACAGCTACATTTAAAATAACCTGTATTGCAATGTGGGCAAAAATTCCTGTTACAATCAAAGAACCATATTTATCAGGCGCATTCTGAGCAATAAACATCAGACGATAAAGCATCATTCCAAACATTACAAGTACAACAATTGCTCCAAATACTCCAAGTTCTTCACAGATGATTGAGAGAATCATATCATTCTGTACCTCCGGAATAATCAATTTCTGCGTACTAGCTCCCAGACCTTTTCCCCAAAAACCTCCGGAACCAACCGCATACAAAGCCTGAAGCGTCTGAAATCCTTTATTGTCGGCATATTTTTCCGGATCAATCCACACAATAATCCTCTGTAATCGGAAGTTATCGCTTTTCGCCAGCGAAGATGCCCAAATCCGAACCCCAATATATCCAACAATCCCTGCCAGCATAGAGTACTGCACGATTTTCTTTGTCTTCGGATAAGATACATATAAAATGACCGCAGTAATTCCAAGTACAATGATCGCACTGCTTAAGTTGTCTGTCAGAACAAGTACACCAATTCCGGCTGCTCCTCCATAGAACAGAATTTCTTTCAGATGATCCCACTTTTCGATGTATTTCCCTGTGCGGCATACAAGAAATGGGATATAGAGGATAATCGCAATCTTGACTACCTCTGCAGGCTGAATCTGCAGCGGCGTATCTGGAATTCCTACCCATCTTCTTGCCCCATTTGCTTCAATTCCAAATGGCGTCAGAATAAGCAACATCAGAATAAATGCTACAACATAGGATAGCTTTGCAAATCTTGCATATACATGATAGTTAATCCAGGACACCACTGTCATCACAATCAAACTTCCTATCGTAATAATGGTCTGTTTTCGAAAGTACCACATAGGATCGCCAAATTTTTCCTGAGCGCTGTAAGCACTTGTACTATACAGAATTACAAGCCCAAAACAAACCAGAAAAATAATCGTTGCCAACAGACTGTAATCGAAATATTGAATTGTCTTCGGTTGTTTTTTTCTTCTGGATACCGGCCTTCTCCCTGCCGTTCTACGCATATCATCGCTCCTTGTCTTTATTCTATGCTGCAGATTTTTCACCTTTTATTGCAGATGGATGGACTGGTTTTCCATTGGCAAAAAATCTATCATACCAGATCAGGAAAATATAAACCGTCCAGATCTTTCTGCTGTTATCCTGCTTTCCTTCTTTATGTTCCTCTAACAGACGGTTCAGATACTCTGTGTGAAAGAACTGTTCTGCTGCCTCTGTAGCAAACATCTTTTTCACACGTTCATAATATTTCTCTTCCCGAAGCCATACACGGATTGGGATTGGAAAACCAAGTTTCTTCTTCTCCGCTGTTTTCTTTCGAATGACACGGTCTGCAGCTGCTCGAAGGGCTACCTTTGTCTTCGGCGCTCTTACCTTATAATCTACCGGCAGACTGCTGGCAAGCTTAAATACTTCTTTATCCAGAAACGGAACACGCACCTCGATTGAGTTCGCCATTCCCATTTTATCCCCTTTCATCAGGATATCATGGACAAGCCAAAGATGCATATCCACATACTGCATCTTTGTTACCGGATCTTTATCTTTTACTCTCGCATAAAGCGGCGCCGTTACCCTGCGGATTCCCGGTTCACAGCCCTTTCTCAGAAGCTTATTCGCCTCCTTCTCTGTAAAGATCGTTGTTGCATTTGCAAAATATCGTTCTTCCAATGTCTTTCCATGACGCATCAGGAAACTTCTTCCCTTCATCCCCCGCGGCAGACAATTCTCTGCAAACGTTCCAAGCAGTCTGCGAATCCAGAACGGAATCTTGTTAAAACCGGTATATTCAAGCGGTTCACAATAAATATTATAGCCTCCAAACAGCTCATCGGAACCTTCTCCTGACAGCACTACCTTTACCTTCTTCGACGCCTCACGACTCAGAAAATAAAGTGCTATCGCTGCCGGGTCTGCTACCGGTTCATCCATATAATACATAATATCAGAGAGATTGTCCCAGTATTCATCCGGCTCGATCACTTTACTGTCATTCTCCATCTGGATACTATCGGCGAATTCCTTCGCATCCTGAATCTCACTGTATTTCTGTTCATCAAAGCCTACGGTGAAGGTATGATCTACCTGTGACAGATACGTTAAGTAGCTGGAATCCACTCCACTGGACAAATAAGAGGCAACTTCTACATCGCTGATCTTATGCATTTCCACAGACTCCTTCATCACACGCTCCACATCATCTACAACTTCCTCAAAAGATCGATCTGTTTTCTCATGAAACTTCGGTTCAAAATACCGCTTCAGCTCCAAAATTCCGTTTTCATAAGTCATATAGTATCCCGGCTGCAGACAAAAAACACCTTTAAAAAAAGTCTCATTCGTCGGTACAAACTGAAAAGACAGATAATTGCCGAGCGCTTTCTCGTTAAACACCTTGTCAAAATGCGGGTGTTCTACAAAGGATTTGATCTCCGAGCCAAACAGCAATGTCCCATTCATCTGCGCATAGTAAAATGGTTTAATTCCAAACATGTCGCGGGCGGCAAACATTTTCTTCTCTTTGCAGTCCCAAATTACAAATGCAAACATTCCCCGAAGCCGCTTCAAAAGCAGTGTTCCCCACTCCTCATATCCATGCAGAAGCGTCTCGGAATCTGTATTGGTCTGAAATACGTGCCCAGCCTCAATCAGTTCCCTGCGCAGTTCCTGATAGTTATAAATCTCTCCATTAAATACAAGTACTTTGCTCTTATCTTCATTGTACAGCGGCTGATCTCCGCTCTCTGTAATATCAATAATACTTAAACGGCGAAAACCAAGAGCCACTTCTTCGTCACAGTACATTCCGGCACTGTCCGGTCCGCGATGAACGATCGTATTCATCATCGATGTCAGTACCTGTTCTTTCTCATCCAATTTTCCGACAAATCCGGCAAATCCGCACATATTCAATCTCCTTTATTCCCTGACCGGGTTTTTATCGTACTATAATATTATACCCTTGTCCGATTGTCAAGACAACTGTTTTTTGACCAGATATCCAAGTTCCTTCAGTTCTTCTTCAATACTGTCAAGCACATCCTCTGATTCTGCCAAAATCGTGTGATAGTGATGTCCGGATGTAATATGGCTTAACGGAGCAGAGCCGCCATTTTGAATCTCACCTAAAAATTCTTTTACCTGACGCCTCGAACTCAGATGCATCTCTGCACGCAATTCTCCATATACCTCATGCCGTATAAAGATGTCTTCTACTGTTCCGCCGCAGTCCACAATGGCATAGAGTTCTTCTGCGATTTCTTTTTCTGTATGTTTCACTTCGAAAATACGCCTGACGCGCTGTCCTGACGCGCACAGATACCCTCTGTTCGTCGAAATGATCTCGCAGTCTGCTGCTCTTAAAAGGGCAATATCCTGCACAACAACCTGTCTGCTGATTCCGAACAGCTCTGCCAGTCTGGAGCCGGACAGCGGCGCATTGCTTTTCCTGATACAGTCAAGCATTACCTTTCTTCGTTCTTCTCCATTCATACTGCTTTCCTCCAACCTGTCTATTCAATCGGATGAAGATGTTTTAGAGAAACATCAAGGATTGGCGCAGAATGAGTCAGTGCACCGCTGGAAATATAATCCACACCCACTTCTTTCAGCATTGCAATCTTTTCTTTCGTTACATTTCCAGAGCATTCTGTCTCTGCACGGCCGTCAATAAGACGAACTGCTTCCTTCATTTCTTCTACACTCATATTATCAAGCATAATAATATCTGCTCCGGCCTCGACAGCTTCTTTTACCATCTCAAGGTTTTCTGTCTCAATCTCAATCTTTCTTACAAACGGCGCATACTCTTTTGCCATAGCCACCGCTTCTTTTACCCCTCCGGCAGCTCCGATATGATTATCTTTCAAAAGAATTCCGTCCGAGAGATTATAGCGGTGATTGTTGCCTCCTCCTACTTTTACTGCATATTTTTCAAAAATACGCATATTCGGTGTTGTTTTTCTCGTATCAAGCAGCTTTGTCTTGCAATCTGCAAGGAGCGCTACCGTTTCATGTGTGTATGTGGCAATTCCGCTCATGCGCTGCAAATAGTTTAAAGCAACCCGCTCGCCGGATAATAGCACCCGGATATCTCCGCGCACAATTGCCAGAAGCTGCTGATTTTTCACTTCATCTCCATCTTCGCAGAAACGTTCAATCTCCACGGTTTCATCCAGCAGTTCAAATACACGGGCAAATACATCCAGCCCTGCAATCACTCCATCCTGTTTACAGATCAGCTCCACTTCTCCTTTGCAGGCATTTCGCATCACTGCATTTGTTGTAATATCTTCACTCGTAATATCTTCTGCCAATGCCTGCAGGATCAGATGATCCGCATTGACCTTCATTGTAATCTGATTATACATGCTCCTTTTGCATCCTTTCCATCTCATTTAATATCATCGTTTTATATGTTTCCCGAAGCGCATCTGCGTCTTCATAACAGCCGAAATCTATGATTTCATTTTGTTGTACTTCCTCTAATCCGTTCTTCTTTTCAGCCAGTTCCCCGATATGTTCTGCAGCGCTTCTTGAAAATACAAGACTTTCCAGAAGCGAATTGCTTGCCAGACGATTTCTTCCATGAACACCATTGCAACTCGTCTCCCCAACTGCATATAAATTTTCCATAGATGTCCTGCTGTGTTCTGTATCTACCCAGATGCCTCCCATAAAATAATGCTGTGCCGGAACAACCGGGATGCACTCATTCAGCACATCATATCCTTCCTCCATGCACTTTTCTCTTATATTAGGGAAATGGCTGCAGATCATCTCTTCTCCAAGCGGTCTCATATCTAACCACACATGTTTTGTTCCGTCCTTCTCCATCTGTTTTCGGATCTCGCCTGTAAGAATATCCCGCGGAAGCAGTTCATTTGTAAAGCGTTTCCCATCTGCACCGTACAAAAGGGCGCCTTCTCCCCGAACAGACTCAGAAATTAGAAATCTTCTCCCCAGATTTTTCGAATATAATGTTGTAGGATGGATCTGTACGTAGTCAAGATGCTCCATCTTCAGTTCATGTTTCAACCCGATAGCCAACGCATCTCCTGTAATGTGCCGGAAATTCGTCGAATGTTCATAAAGCCCCCCAACACCGCCGCAGGCCAGAACAGTATAATCTGATCTTACCGTATAGAAATCTCCCTTTTTATCCCGCAACACAACTCCAAAACAGCGATTTTTCTCTGTGATCA
>JAGZJD010000152.1 GCA_018365895.1 Lachnospiraceae bacterium
CACGGAAACCTTTCGATGGGGGATTCTGGGTGCGGGACAGATCGCGGTGAAATTCTGTGATGCCGTAAAGAGCATTGCAGACTGTACTGTGGCGGCTGTGGGAAGCAAATCCTTTTCGCGGGCAGAAACATTTGCCCGCGAAAACGGGATCAGCCGCTGGTACGGGGACTATGAAGAACTGCTGAAAAAGGAAAGGCCGGATGCCGTTTATATCGCAGCGACTTCGAACGACCATTACCGGCTGACCATGATGGCACTGGATTACGAAATTCCGGTTTTATGTGAAAAAGCAATGTTTCAGAACAGCGGGCAGGCCTCCGTTGTTTTTGCGCGTTCGGAAAAAGAAAAAGTATTTGTCATGGAAGCGATGTGGAGCCGTTTTCTTCCGGCAGTACGGACTGCGGCAAAGTGGCTGGAACAGGGAAGAATCGGCAAAGTGACGGCGGCGGAAGCGGCGATCGGCTTTCTCGCTCCGTATGATCCGTCCAACCGGTATTTCAGTCCTGCACTCGGAGGGGGTGCTGCGCTGGATCTGACCGTATATACGTTTGAACTTCTGACAGGCTTTTTCGGGAATGGATTCTGTTGTACGGATATCACCGTATATCCGTCGGAGACAGGGGTCGATGAGACGGAACATATTGTGCTGGAGTATCCGGAATTTCCGGCGGTGATGACCACAAGTCTCAGGGCGCCGCTGGAGGAACGGCTGGTACTCTGCGGAACGGCTGGAAGGATTGTGGTTCCGCGCCCGCATATGGCAGAGGAAGCCTTTCTTTTTGACGGCAGCGGAAATTGTGTGGAAACATACAGAGATACAGAAACAGTTAACGGATTTCAGTATGAAATCCGGGAAGTGATCGACTGTATCCGGGCGAGGCAGACACAGAGCAACGTGGTTCCGCACAGAGATACCAAGGCATGTGAGGGGCTGGCTTGGGTTCAGTGAGGCCAATGGAAAATTTAAGGAGATTATTGATCTGTATAACAGTGTGAAGCCGCTTCCCAGAGGATATGCGGTGCAGTATTCGGATGAATGGTGTGATACCTGTGTGTCTGCTGCAGGAATCAAGGCGGGATGCAGTGAGCTGATCGGTAGGGAGTGCGGCGTTGAGGCGCATGTGAAGATTTTTAAAAAGCTGGGGATCTGGATTGAAGATGGTACTATTACACCGGAGCCTGGGTATGTGATTGTCTATAACTGGGATAAGGCAGCACAGCCGAATGACGGATACAGTGATCATATTGGTTTTGTGGAGAAGGTTTCCGGCGGAATGATTACTGCTATTGAAGGTAACCGGGGTGAAAAGGTTGCCAGAAGGGTGATTCCCCTGGGATGGGGATATATCCGTGGATATGCGGCTCCGCAGTATGAGAAGGCTGTGAATGGAAATGGTGGGAATCCTGGTACAGGAAAGAAGAGTGTGGAAGCTGTGGCGAAGGAAGTGCTTGCCGGAAAATGGGGGAACGGCGAGGACAGAAAGAAGAGACTGCAGGCTGCAGGGTATGATTATCCGGCAGTGCAGGCGAAGGTGAATGAGCTGGTGAAAAGTAGCAACAAAAAGAGTGTGGAAACTGTAGCAAAGGAAGTCATTGCCGGAAAGTGGGGGAACGGTGAGGACAGAAAGAAGAGACTGCAGGATGCGGGATATGATTATGGGGCAGTGCAGAGAAAAGTGAATGAGTTGATGAGATAGTAGGAAGCCTGCTGTTGTCTGTGGAGAAATCTGCGGATGATGGCAGGCTTGTTTTCATATATATATTCGCGAAAATTACAAGAGATGATGGGAAAAAGTGGGAGTTATCAATGCATAACATATGAAGACCAGAATTATTGTTATAATTGAAAAATTTTGATACAATCATTTCAAGCAAAAGATCTGTTGCAAACTTAATGGAAAGAAGGTGATCCTTTGATTGGACACGGTATAGATGTACATTACGAGAATAATCATATAAACACTGTATTATTTCCTGATAGAAGAAATATATGCTATCATGCTGGAAATATGCTGTTAGAAATGGCTAAAGAGGAAACTAGATATTTATTGATTGAAAAGTTAAAAAATATGATTCATAGTTTTCCAGATTATGCAACTTCTTTAAATGTTGAGAGTGTTACAAATGCGCTCAGGTGGCTGTATGGTACTGTTGAGTGCGAAGATTTACCTGTTGCAACGGAAATCTTCAGAAGCTGTTATTCTGAGATAATAAAGATGATACTGGAGGATGAAAGAGCTGTAATTGAGTGTAACTGTGTAGGAGATTTTTTAATGAAATGCTATCAAAAATTTAGCGAATGTATGGGGAATTTTTGGTTTGGAGTGGACTCATTAGCAAATGTGAATAGCAATATTGAAGATCCTTTATCTGAGGAAATGGTTGCATTGATAAAAAAAGATGCTGACAGGATGTATCCGGTTTTGGGAAAAAATGCAGTAATTGGAGAGTGAAAAAAACAGAAGAATATGAAGTCAGAGAATGGACGACTTTTAATATAAAAATGCCTATACAGTCTTGGAATTTGAATATTGCCGGATGAGAAAGACGGGGAATTTCCTAAAAAAATGTGCAAATTGTGAGAGGTACTTTATAGCGAAGAACAGGAAAATGATTTTCTGTGAAAATCCTTCTCCACAGAATTCAAATAGAAACTGTAAAGAAATAGGACCGCAAATACGGAGACAACAAAAGAGAAAAACAGATAAGGAAGAGAAACAGTATCATCGCGATTACACAAGTAAAGCAATGGCTGCAAAAAGGGCTCGCGATAAGGGAGAAAGCGATGATCACTTTTATGATGAAATGAGAAGGTTATCGGAAGCACATAAGGAAAGTAAGAAAGGAATTAAGGATAATGGATGAAAAACAAAGTAGTTTAAGTGATGAAGTTATTATTGAAATTGTACATAGCATAAAGGATATTGTTATTGAACTTATAGACAGGGCATTTCCGAAAAAAGAAAATAAATAGGAGAAGCGAATGAAAAGATCAGAAATAGCAGAATTTATAGAATCAATGGAAGAGATTGGTGACAACTGGACGGAAGAACAGGTAGAAGATGTGTATGGGGATATGAGCCTTAAAGAAGCTCTGGCAGGCAGAAAGGCTAGTGTTGGAAGAATGATAGATATTATTGGAAAAATAATTAATAAGTAAAGATGATGATAATGAAAACCTGTTATCGTTTGTAGAGATATCTGCAAATGGTAGCAGGTTTTTTATGGGATAAATTTGTAGTGGTATATCTGAAAGGAATTGATGTTTGGATTGCAGTTTTTATGCAACTATTTCTTGTTGCTATTGACAAAACCTTTTTTAGAGTTTAAAATTATAACAGTGTTATATATCACTGTTATATAGGAGGTGTGCAAAATAAACGGAAATGGAACGACTTTAGAAAATATCCACCGGGCAGCGAAAGCGGAATTTTTAGAAAAAGGATATAA
>JAGZJD010000153.1 GCA_018365895.1 Lachnospiraceae bacterium
CGGCTATCGTCTGCCAGCCTGTTACATACTCTCCATTTTTATCAAAGTAATATTTCTTCCCATTTATTGTCTGCCAGCCACTCTTTTTTATATTATCTTCCCTTACTCCATTTTGGTCAAAATAATATTCTTTTCCTTCTATTGTCTGCCAACCTGTTACTCTCACTCCATTATTATTCAAATAATAATAAGTACTTCCAAACGACAACCAACCAGTGTGCATATGGCCATCCGGCATCATATAATAATAAGTACTTCCAAATGATAACCAACCGTTACTATATCTCGTTCCATCCGGCATAAAATAGTATTTCTTTCCGGCTATCGTCTGCCAGCCTGTTACACGCAACCCTTCATCATCCATATAATAATAGGTACTTCCAAATGATAGCCAACCGGTGTGCATATGACCATCCGGCATCATATAATAATATCGACTCCCGAATGATAACCAGCCGGTGTGCATATGACCATCTGACATAAAGTAATATTTCTTTCCGGCTATTGTCTGCCATCCTGTTACCCGATATCCATTTCCATCGAAATAGTATGTTTCTCCTGAAATATTCATCCACTGGTTTACTACGTACTTCCCATTCGTTAGATATTTCCACTTATCTCCAACCTGAACCCACTGTCCTTTACTCAGTCCCAAGTACTTTGCAATCCCTGTTGCATCTGCAACACCGAGTTTTTTTAACCCTGCCTCAGTTTTCAAGAACTTGTTCACATCATTTGCATTGCTCAAAAAAGCATGTTCCACGATAATGCCTGGTATTCCTTTTTCTTTTGCATAAATTTGAACAGCAAAATAATCCGAAATGGATCCGTCTGGATATTTCTCTCCAACCGTAGTATCTTTACTATAAATCGGAGTCGGACGCTTATTCAATCCTACCGCAGCCAGCTCATCCAAAATCTTCTGCGCCAATTCTTTTCCCTGCGTTGATAACTCTGGTTTCCAACTAGTATTCGGAATAATAACTTCTGCTCCGTTTGCACTTGCCGATCCTGAATTCAAATGAAGACTCACATATATTTTTGCTCCAGCTCCAGCTGCCGCCTGCACTCTTTTCTCAATACACGCTCCCGAACTTCCTGTTTCCGGATAAGGACACGAGGCAGATGTTCTTGTCATGTAAACTTTCACACCATTATATGTCTCTAACTCTGCCTTTGCATAATTCGCTATTTTTAAAGTAAGTCCCTGTTCTGTCAATCCCGAACCACTCGTCCCACCATGCTTGTTATCGTGTCCCGGGTCTAGTGCCACTACAATTTCTCCTGATTTCTCAGCAGTTCTTGCCCCCGCAGCCATTCCCATCTCTTTCGTAACTGCATTTAAGGCTGATTCAATATCTTCCTGTGCCTTTGTCTCTCCATTTTCATCAATCGTTACGACAGAGGTATCTATAGCTTGTGCATCTTCTGGATTTAACGGCTGTAACTCCTCGATTCCATCATACGCTTTGTTGATACCAAATTCTGCTTCAACTCCTAATTCACTCAGTAAAAATCTCTGTTCTTTTTCGTTTTCTACAAATCGGATATCAGTTACTTTGTATGTACTCTGCTCATTTTTATCTGTATACTCTTTAGAAAACACATACAGATAACTTGACTGATTACTGCATATCCATTCTTCTGTTGTTCCATCTTCTTTTTGTACAGTAATGCGCATATTGCTGATTTGTTCTGTTCCATCCCCCCAAGACACAACAATATTCTGCATATTTGGAGCCTTTAAATACGGACTCTCCACCAAAATGTAATTTAACCTGTTCCCCGCTTCAAGTACAGCATCTGATTCTAGATGCTCTGACTCTGTTTTTTGCGTAGTGCTATCTTCCATTGCCAATGCGGTACTTGTCGGCAAATTAGAAAATACCATCACCGCAAGTAACACTATTGCTAAAATCCTTTTCTTTATATTTTTCATTCGTTTTTCCTCTGTTTCCCCTTCGCCTAAGTCTATTCGTAACGAATATATCCATCCAAGACTGCATGTCCTGTATCAAATGGATTCCCATTTTCGGTAATTTTCACACCATCACAGTCATAGGCCTCTGAATATGTCCTAACGAAACACTCCAACACCTGCTCAGAACCAGTAGTTCCCATCCCTCTGATGTAATCACCGAATCCTTTGTTTACCGCCAAATCAATTGTCTCTTCTGTATTGTTTACAGACACGCTTTCTACTTCACATTCTGCTGATAGAACTTTTGTCTCTTTCAATTGTTCAACAATTGTCTCTGATAATTCTCCTGTCACAGGTACTTCCTTTTTAGTAATTTCTCCAGTCGTCTCGTCTATATAATAGACTTCTATATCTTTCTGCAATTCATCAGCATCATCATTGAGATCCTCCTGCTCTGCATCATCTTCCACAGGCTCCTTTATATCTTCGTCTTCTAGTGGATTCTCTTGCGGTTGAGTCGTGTCTCCCTTTCCACAACCACTAAGCGCTAGCATCACAACAAATAGCAACGATACTATCTTTCGTTTCATCTTTTCACCTCCCTAAATTAATTATATACAATTTCAATGTACTATATCTTTTTACATTTTTCAACACTAAAAGAGTAATAATACCATGTTTCTTCTTTCTTTATAGAACTCCTCTGCTTCTTTTTTGATTTTTTGCCCGAAACAGCATCGACTTGTTTTCACTCATCGGCAAGCTCAGCCAGAACTGCTAAGCCTGCCGACACCCAGACTCAGGGGGCTCCCCTAAAATGAACTTTCTAAAACAACTTTTCCGGATACACACCGCCATCTACAAGTGCACGCACAGAAGCAACTACTGCTGCTTTATCCTCTTTATAAGTCACTCCAAACCATTTATCATGTGATCGCAGTACTTTTACATCTGCGCTTCCATCCGCCAATAAATCTCCAACAATCGTAGGCAAAAGATATTCCGCTTTTAGGCTATTTTCTTCAATACTTGATAAAAATTCTCGAAATCCCTTCTCAAGCGCTTCAAAAAATTCCGGATGCAATCCCCACATGTTCATAGAAACCGGAGAATGCACGTCTACTTCTACCATTCCCTCTTCCGTTCGAACAGCAGCACCATGTTCTGTCTTTTCAATATTTGAAGTCTCAACAATATCTGTCAGCATATGATTTTCATCTACTTTACAGATTCCTCTTGTCACTCCACCATTTTCGCTCAAAGTGTTTCCTAAAACAAATCCAACCATGCTCACCTGAAGCTTGTCATTCTTTTCCGATTCCTGAATCAGGTGATTATAAGCCTCTACATAAGCTTCTTTTCCATAATAATCATCTGCATTAATTACTAAAAACGGTTCACTCACAACATCTTTACAACAAAGAATCGCCTGACCGGTTCCCCAAGGTTTTGCTCTGTCAGCATATTTTCCTTTAAATTCTTCCGGAATATCCGAAATCTCTTGATATGCATAAGCGACCTCTACA
>JAGZJD010000154.1 GCA_018365895.1 Lachnospiraceae bacterium
GCAGAATCGCGAACGCGATGGCGTACTGCGTATCAAAGCGGAAATGGAAAACCTGCGCCGTCGTACCGAGCTGGACGTTGAAAAGGCGCACAAATTTGCAAACTCTGCTGTATCAGAAAGAACTAAAAATCCATGTGCAAAATCTTTCGGAATGAAAAACTGCTTCTTATTTTCAGCAGAAAGTAACACACCATACCACTGTCCGTATGTCTTGGATTCCTCTCTTAAGTCAACCGCGACATCAAACACTTCTCCGCTCACTACGCGCACAAGCTTATCTTGCGGAAAATTAATCTGAAAATGCAATCCTCTTAATACTCCCTTCTTAGAGCTTGACTGATTGTCCTGAACAAACTCCATATCGATTCCCGCTTCTTTATAATCATTGTAATTATATGTTTCCATAAAATATCCACGTTCATCTCCAAATACTGTAGGAGTAATCACTTTCAGTCCTTCAATTTCACATGTTTCTACTGTAATTTTTCCCATTGAAATTTCCTTCTTTCTTTTTATTTACAGACGAATCTTATAATCCTTCTGCCACTTCCATCAGATACTTTCCATATGCAGTCTTCAATAACGGCTGTGCAAGTTTAATCAACTGCTCTTTGTCAATGAATCCTCTCTTATATGCTATCTCTTCGATACACGAAATATACAATCCCTGACGTTTTTGGAATGCTGCTACAAAATCTGCCGCATCTAAAAGTGCATCATGATTTCCAGTATCCAACCACGCAAAACCGCGTCCCAAAGTTTCTACACGCAAATCTCCTCTCTGAAGATATGCATTGTTGACACTTGTAATCTCAATTTCCCCACGCGCAGACGGCTTTACATTCTTCGCAATTTCCACAACATCATTGTCATAGAAATATAATCCTGGTACTGCATAATTTGATTTTGGATGTTCCGGCTTTTCTTCAATCGAAAGCGCTTTTCCATTTTCATCAAATTCTACTACACCATACTCTCTCGGATCTCTTACATAATATCCAAAAATTGTTGCTCCGGACTCCCGTGAAGCCACCTCTCGTAAAATTTTCGAAAAACTCTGTCCATAGAAAATATTATCTCCTAAAATCAGAGCTACACTATCATTTCCAATAAATTCCTCTCCAATGATAAATGCATCTGCCAATCCTCTAGGACTTTCCTGAACCGCATAGGACATCTTCAATCCTAAATCCTCTCCTGTTCCAAGTAACTCCTCAAATACCGGAAGATCTCTCGGTGTAGAAATTACAAGAATCTCCCGAATTCCAGCCAGCATCAAAATGGATAACGGATAATAGATCATCGGCTTATCATAGACCGGCATGATCTGCTTTGACACTGCTTTTGTCAGTGGATATAATCTTGTCCCTGAACCACCTGCTAAAATAATACCTTTCATTTTAAGTACCTCCTACTTTTTATATACACATTTCTAACTTTTCGGTTTCCGACATGATGTAGTTTTTGGCAACTGCACATTAAGTCACGTTGTATTATAGCACTTCCTTCTGTCTTTTTCAATCTTTGAGATATTTTTCACATTTCTTTAAGATTCTGAAATTCTTCCAAGAATCCTCTTCTTCTCTTCTTCCCCGCCTATGCTCTCTTTACAAATTTGTCAGACCGTGATACGCTGACATCAATATGAAATTAGGAGGTTCTCTATGTTTTATCCAAAAATAAGTGTTTTAATGATAAACTACAATCATGCAGCCCATCTCTCACTAACAATTGAAAGTGTCTTATCGCAGACTTATCAAAACATCCAATTTATTATAGTTGATGATGGTTCTACTGATTGTTCCCAGACAATCATAAAAGATTATGCCAGTAGGGATCCCCGCATCGAATATTATTTTTTAGAAAAAAATCAACATATTTGTCACGCTACCAACTTTGGTTTTCAAAAAGTGACTGGTGAATATCTTGCGAGAATCGACAGCGACGATCTTTGGTATCCCAACAAACTGCAAAAGCAGCTAGACTTCATGCAAAAAACGCCAGATTGTAATATTTGCTTTTCATGGACGGATTTAATTGACGAACATGGAAATAGTATCAACGATTCTGAACGAGAGCTTTACAACTTATTCAACGGTAGCCATCCATCCTGTCAAGAACACTGGCTGGAATTTTTCTTCATTCACGGAAACTGCCTTTCTCATCCTTCCGTGCTTATGAAAACCGAAATCCAAAAAGAAATCGGAGACTTCAATCCGGCTTACCGACAAGCTCACGACTTTGATTACTGGATCCGCATTGCCCAAAAATATCCTATTTTTGTTATAGAGGAAAATCTGACTATCATGCGACGATTTTTATCCTCCTCCACTTTAAATACAAGTTCCACCACAGAATCTGATACAACCAGATACTTAAATGAATATTTACTGATCCGCAACCACTTTTTTGAAAATATGGATACCGAATTATTTGTACGCACTTTTCACTCTTATTTTCGTAATCCTCACGCAGCTACTCCGGAAGAACTTCTCTGCGAACAGGCCTTTTTACTTTGCGATTGCAAATATGGTGGAAAACAAAATCCAATTCTTGGAATCATGAAACTCGGAGAACTGTTAGCCTGTCCAAAAACTGCTGAAGTTCTTGAAGCTTCCTATCACTTTACTCCAATTTCCTACTATGCACTCAGTAACCAACACATTTTCTGTGACTCATTTGTTCAAACCGCTTTATTAAATGCGAAACATCACACAGATAAAATCCAAACATTGACAGAAGAGCTTCAGCAATGCGAGAGTCATTTGAAAAAACTTCAGGATCAGGTGACTTATTTATCCTCATCACTCAATACCATTACTAATTCTACTTCATGGAAAATTACTGCTCCTCTTCGTCACGCATTAAATAAACTCAGGAAAAATTTTTAATTTACTTAAAAACCGTACTTTTGTATACTATCATCTGCATACAAAAGTACGGTCTTCTAATTCTTATTTATACATTTCTTCATAATATTTCTGATAGTCACCGCTTGTGACATTTTTCATCCAGTCCTCATTTTCAAAGAACCACTTGATCGTAAGTTTGATTCCCTCTGCAAACATAGTATCTGGAACCCAGCCTACTTCCTTCTTAATTTTATCCGGAGCAATCGCATATCTTCTATCATGACCTTTTCTATCTGTCACATATGTGATCAAATTTTCACTGACAAGTTCTTTTCTCGGATCGCCTTCCGGAAGCATCTCCTGAAGTGTATCAAGAATAATATGAATAATCTCGATATTCTGCTTCTCATTGTGTCCACCGATATTATATGTCTCGAATAATCTTCCTTTTTCCTGAACCATATCGATTCCCTTCGCATGATCCTCTACATATAACCAGTCTCTGACATTTTTTCCATCTCCCTATACAGGAAGTGGTTTTCCTTGAAGGGCATTATTGATGATAAGTGGAATCAACTTTTCTGGAAACTGATA
>JAGZJD010000155.1 GCA_018365895.1 Lachnospiraceae bacterium
TGGGTACGCCTTGATTTTCCCCTCTCTCTATGCTACACTATTACCCGTTGCAAAGCCCATAAAAACAAGGTCTTAAGGGCAATTTAAACCGAGTGTTCGTGACCTTCCACTCGTAAAACAAAACTTTGAAAACCGTATATTTATTATTGTTTATTGAAGTATATTAGCCTTTGAAATCGTTGATTTCTATGGCTTTTCTTTTTATCTTGGTTTATTATTTTATATGCAATCTCGGGCATTTTTCGGACAAAAAAGAGCAGGTCTCCCCACTCTTAAAATACATTTGCTATCTTCTCCATTTCCTCTGCCTTTGTATCCGGCAATACGTGACTATACAGATCCATTGTCATGGCAAGAGAACTGTGGCCGAGAATTGTTTTTAATACTTGTGGTTGCATTCCTGCCTCTATTGCTCTTGTAGCAAATGTATGGCGGAATATATGCGGTGTAATTCTGTCAAACTCATATCCTGCTGCCCTTATTCGTTTTATTATGCGTTCAATCTCTGCCTGTACTCTTTCTCTGCTTAATGGCTCCCCTTTTTCATTGCAGAATAAATACCTGCCCATTTTCTCCACTTTAAATCCCCAGTATTTTTTCTGAGCATCTAATAATTGTACTGTGGCAGCAGTCAACGGAATATCTCGTTTAGAGGTTCTTGTCTTCGGCGTATCTTCCATATAGCCTTGCCCCTCAATATATTTCAGAGTTCTTTGCACATGGATCACATTATTCTTCTTGTCTATATCTGTATACTTAAGTCCACGTATCTCACCATTTCTCATTCCAGTGCGAAGCATTACCGCAAAAAAATTATACAGATAGCTTTCTTTTGCGTACTCCATAAATAGTGCCTGCTGCTCTTTTGTCATTGCCTGTCTTACCTTTTTTTCCGTTTGACGTGGAAGTTCCGCCAATTTAACCGGATTCCGCTCTATCAGTCCATTCCTTAATGCCTGTTGAAAACAACCATTCAATACTGCCGATACAATCTTGATACTCGAAAGAGCATATCCCTCTTTTACAAGATCATTGTATAGCTTTTGGATATGTTCACCACGAATATCTGTAATGCACTTACTCCCTAACCTGTCCCGAATAATACTCTCATAATATTTCTGATAGTTGTTATATGTACCAATTTTTACACGATTCTTTTTATACTCTTCCATCCATGTTTTATGCCAGTCAGAAAGTGTGATTTTCTTTTTCTCAACAAAAACTCCATGCTCTAACTTATATTTTAACTCTGTCATTTTCTTCTGTGTCTCTGTTATAGTTTTACCATGCACACTATACTCTTTATACTGATATGTAAATCTTCCCTCAAACCTATTACTTCTTTGTCTGATTCCCTTTGGTAACTTTCTTCCTCTTTTATCAACTGCCATATTTGCTCCTTCCTCTGCTGATTGGCAGCAGTTTGGTATTGCAAAAAGACTATATGACGTTATATAATCATGATAGCCCTTTGCATTGGTGTGTATTGGGTTATGCTTATTTTCGCCCTGTAGTGTTGCCGCACTATGGGGCTTTTCTCTTTTTAGGGTGTCTTGAATGTCTTGATACTTCCAATAATCCAAAAGTCATTTACTATTACTCTCTAAAAAGTTAGGTTTTGTTAGGTTTTATCTCTCCTTTCCTACTGCCACCGGTTTCCGGGTTGGTAGCACCATTCACCGGAGGGCAGTTATTTTGTCATTAATTCGCATACATCTTCGGTATATAAACCGTCCTATTTCTTCGTTTTTGGCTGATAAAGCGTGCCGATCAGATACAGATGCCCTCCGCACAGGCATTTTTTCCGTTCTGCTGTAGCTTGGTACTTTCTTCCGCAGCATAAGCATTTCTTGTATGTATTAATTGGCTTCATTGACTGCACCTGCCTTTCTTTTTGCACGCTCCATCCTTTTGCCTTGAATGATGCCGTAAGTATACGCTTTCCACATGTGAAACCGTTCATCTGAAAAATCATACTCATTGATAATGCCATCAAAAACATTCACCAGATAGTCAGCATATTTTTCTTTCTGATTTCCTAACATCTTCATGATTTTCTCAACCCTACGTATTTCTATCAATTTATCTAAAAGGCAAACTGTTTGATAATGCGGATCATCTTTTGATTTTTCCCGGAAATTAGCACGCTTTTCGTCTGTAGTGGATAAATATTTTTTACACATCTCGAGATAGATCTCATACTTCTGATTGTCCTTATTCAGTACTAAGGCGTTATCCTCATTGTCAATAAAAGCCGTCAATGTAGAAATCGAACATCCATCATCCCACAATTCCAAAAAGCTTTGTACCTGCTGCATGGTCAAATCCCCGATACTACATGATTTTATGTTTAGTTCCTTGTTAATTACTTTGTATCCTGCAATGCCTTCATTGCCATTTATCTGCTCTGTTTCCATTTTCTCCATTGGTATCAATCCTTCCTATTGCGAAAGGGCAGCAGGCATGATATACTCTACTCAACCCTTTCAGTGTATGTTTGTGGGTTACTTCCCCTGTCAGCGTTGGTAGCACTGACAAGGGATTTTTCTTTATACGATTGAAAAACGTCTGCTTTCCGTCTTTTTCATGTACTGCTCATATAATTTCTTATGCTCCTGTTCAAAACGCTTTCCATCAAATCTGTTTGTGATAACCTTAGTAAGTCTTATGATAAAATTCCCTGTCTTGATTTCCTCTACACCTTTATGCTCCATATCTGCCTTAATCTCAGCTTTCAGCTTGTCCATTTCATTCTCAATGGATTTCTTCTGATCTTCCAATGCTTTCAGTTTGTTTATTCTGTTTTCCAATGCTTTGTTTCCCATTGTTCCATCTCCTTTTCTTATTTTCAGAGTAGCCCCGGCAGGCTTTAAAGTATCTAAGGTATCTCGACCGTCTCAATATCCCCTTATCCTGTTTCCCGGTGTTCTGTGAGTGTCTCCGGTACGCTCTCGCCACTTCGTTTTCACTCTTCGCTGTTCTCTTAACTTGATTATAGTATACAGCATTTACTTAACGTTGTCAATCATTTAATTTATCATTTTCTAAATATTTTTAACTATTTGATTGATTTTATAAAGCATTTAATGTATATTATATATAGGAGGTGAACACATTGACAATAGAACAAAAAATAAATATGGCTCTATCATACAAAGCAATAAGTCAAGCTGAACTCGCACGAAAAATAGGTACAACACCATCAAATCTGAATCAAAAAGTAAAGAGAAATACTCTCACAAAAGAAGAACTCGAAAAAATCGCCCAAGTTCTTGGAGGACAATGGCGAGCCGAATTTGAGTTCCCTGATGGAACAATAATTTAATTTATATCGTAAGCGCAAAATAATTCGACGGATTGTGTTGCCCTAAAAATCATTCCATAATAATCAATAGAAAATGCAAGCATTTCACTTCATCTTCTCTTGCTA
>JAGZJD010000033.1 GCA_018365895.1 Lachnospiraceae bacterium
ACGTCTGGGTCTTACGCAACAGGAATCTGTGAACCGTGTCAGGGCAGGAATGCAGCAGCACTAAGCAGAACCTTCTGTGTGCCGTGAGGGTGCCTGGGCCGAGTAGGCTGTAGGAGTAACGTTTGTGATGTGGGTTCGACGTGCGGCGCACGTTAAAAAGAATGTTCAGAGCTGTTTCGAAATCCATTTTTCGAAGCAGCTTTTTTATGCTCAAAAACAGGGAATAGCTGTCTCGGCTTTCCCTTTTCTCATTTTGTCCATAAGAGCTTTAATTGAAAAAGAATCCTGCTTTGCAGGATTCTCCGCCTGCGGCGGGTCGCACAAGCGACATCTTCCACTCCGCCGCAGTGCGATCCTCGCGGAGAGTTTTAATTTCATAGGAAAGCAATTTTCTATGAAATTAAAAACCCCTGTTTCCGACAGGATGTGTTTGAAACTTACAGAAAGAAATTTCCAAACACTCCTGCCAGGAACAGGGGCTTCGCTTTCATTGTTATGCGTTCAGAGATTTTGCGATGGTATCCGCCATTTCTTTTACGGAATCCAAAGCTTCCTCTTTCAATGCGGATTTCACTGTAAGAACCGGCTCGAGGATCTCCATTCCTTTCATCTCTTCCAGCAGAGCTCTCATCTGCTTTCCGCTGGACGGCGCCCAGCTTCCATTCTCCATCAGCGCTACGGTACGGTTCTGTACATTCAGCGCTTTCATATCATGCAGGAAGTTCAGCATTGCCGGGTAAATACCATTGTTGTAGGTCGGCGCTGCCAGTACCAGATGGCTGCAGCGGAAAACTTCTGCGATCAGCTCAGACACATGTGTACTGGACACATCATACATCGCGATATTCTTCACACCTGCTTCAGCCAGTTCTGCCGCCAGAACATTGACCGCGTTTTCTGTATTGCCGTACATGGATGCGTACACGATCACTACAGCGCGGTCTTCCGGCTCGTAGCGGCTCCACTTGTCATACTTGTCCAGCAGATATCCCAGATCGCTGCGCCAGATTGGTCCATGCAGCGGGCAGAACATCTTGATTTCCAGAGCAGACAGCTTCTTCAGCGCATTCTGCACCTGCGGACCATATTTTCCGACGATATTTGTATAGTAGCGGCGTGCGTCTGCCAGCCAGTCTCTGTCAAAATCCACTTCATCATTAAAGATGTTTCCATTCAGCGCGCCAAAGCTTCCAAATGCATCCGCGGAAAACAGGATTTTTTCTGTCTCTTCCCATGCAACCATAACCTCCGGCCAGTGCACCATCGGGGCAAAAAAGAAATGCAGGGTATGCTTTCCCAGAGACAGGGTGTCGCCTTCCTTCACAGTAACCGTTCTGCCTTCCAGATCTGCATCATAAAACTGACGGATCATGTTGTGGGTTTTTACATTGCCCACGATCTTCATTTCCGGATAACGCACCAGAAGCTCTTCAATATTTGCACAGTGATCTGGCTCCATATGGTTGACTACCAGATAATCCAGCGGACGTCCGTTGAGAACGTGTGCAATATTTTCAATGAACTGACGGGTAATGGAAGAATCTGCGGTATCCATCACAACCGTTTTCTCGTCCATGATCAGATAGGAGTTATACGCCACTCCACGGGGAATCGGAAAAAGATTCTCAAACAGCGCCAGACGGCGGTCCGATCCGCCAATCCAGTAAATATCTTCTGCTACTTTTCTTGTACAGTACATCATATCGCTCCTTTGCCAGAATAAAAATTTCCGTTTTGAATATATCATATCATTATGATTCACGTATTGACCAGTAACAATATATCACATAACATAGCATCCATGCAAGAGCCAAACCACCGCAAAACTGACACAAATTTGAACGTTTTCCTATGACTGCTTCCATTCGTCCATCAGCTTTTTCACCAGCTGACGCTGAGCCTTTTCCGCATAAAAGATCACCTCGTATTCGTCACCGTACTGGCTGAAGATCTTCTCCGAATAAATGCCAAACACAAGTCCTTTTGCAGTAATGCTCCTGTGCTTTTTGTTCTCCTCAGCGCCAGGCTCTTCCACGAGGTATCCCTCCTCGATCAGATGCTGCATGATATCCTGAAACGCCAGGCAACGGACGGTCTTTTCATCCCGCAGACTGTTGAGCTGTTTCACAAACTCGCTGAGGGTCACCCTGCTGCTGAACTGGATTTTCTGTGCAATCTCTTCCGTCATTACAAATGGCTGCTTGTTCTTCCTGACCGGCGCTGCTGCCAGGTCTTCTTCCAGCGGGATTTCTTCCTCATCCTCTTCTTCCGGCAGTTCCTGATCCGCCTGCTGCGCCGCTTCCCCAGCGGTCAGCTCGCGGATTTTCTGTAGAAAACGCTCTCCATATTTCTCATATTTGAATTCACCGACACCGGATACCTCCAGCATCTTTGCTTTTGTCCTCGGCTTGAGCAGACACATCTGTGCCAGCGTCTTATCGGAGAATACAATGTAAGGCGGTACCTTTTCTTTTTTTGCCAGTTCCAGACGCAGCTCACGCAGCTGTGCGAACAGTTCCGGATCCACATCTCCTTCCACTTTCGGCAGCCTGCGGCTCTTCTCTTTCTCCGGTTTCGCCTTTTCTTTTGGCTGTTCTTTCGCCACTTTCATTGTAACTGTGCCGCCTTCCAGCAGTTCCATGGACTGTTCCGTCAACCGGACAACGGGATAATTGTCGTCGGTCAGCAGAAGATAGCCATTCAGGATCAGATGGTTCATCACCTGCCGGAGCTGGTACACCGGTACCTCACTGCAGGAACCATAATAAGGATTCTCATCCATCCTTCCACGGATCACTTTCGCGTTCCTGCTGCCATGTACCGTATCCACGATCATGGTCATTCCGTAATTCCAGCGGCTTTCCTTCACACATCCCACCAGCTTCCGGGCAACCTCTGTCACATCCTTTTCTTCAAACTGTGTCAGACAGTTGGAGCAGTTTCCGCAGTAATTGGAACCGTACTCTCCAAAGTATCTGAGAATGTAATCCCGCAGACATTCGTTCGTCGTACAGTAAAAGGTCATTTTTCTCAGACGTTCCCGCTCCCGTTCCTGCACCATACGCGCCGTCTCGTCGTCCATGGCTTCGGAGCCTTCCATCTTGTCGATAAAAAATTGATTCGTGATCACATCCTGCCCGGCATACAACAGGATGCACTCCGACGGCAGGCCGTCACGTCCTGCCCTTCCCGCTTCCTGATAGTAGCTTTCTATGTTCTTCGGCATATTGTAATGGATCACATACCGGACGTTGGATTTGTCAATTCCCATACCAAAAGCGTTTGTTGCGACCATGATCTGTTTCTGGTCATAAATAAACTCCTCCTGGTTCTGCTGGCGCTCCCGGTCGCTGAGTCCCGCATGGTAACGGGTGGCGCTGTATCCTTCTCTCTGCAGACGTTCGCAGACTTCCTCTACCGTCTTCCGGGTGAGACAGTAAATGATTCCACATTCCTGTTCATGTTCCTTCAGATAATTCAGCACGGTCTGCATCTTGTCCCTGGGATGCTGGACGATGAATTTCAGATTTTTTCTGTCAAAGCCTGTAGTCAGACTTACCGGATCCCGAAGATCCAGCAGCGCCAGAATGTCTTCCCGCACTTCCCGTGTTGCTGTTGCCGTAAAAGCGCTGATCACCGGACGGTAATTCAGTGTCTCGACAAATTCATGGATCCGCAGATAGCTGGGGCGAAAATCCTGCCCCCACTGGGAAATACAGTGCGCCTCATCCACACTCAGCATCGACAGCGTAATTCCTCGCACCGCTTCCTGAAAACTTTCCGTCATCAGCCGCTCCGGCGCCACATAGACAATCTTATACTGACCTCTCTGCATATTCCGCAGAGCAGTCAGATACTGTCCCTGAGTCAGTGAACTGTTTAAATATGCTGCATGGATTCCCGCCTGATTCAGCGTAGTGACCTGATCTTTCATCAGAGAGATCAGAGGTGAAATGACAAGAGTGATGCCCGGCATCAGAAGCGCCGGCACCTGGTAGCACAAAGATTTTCCCGCACCTGTCGGCATGATTCCCAACGTGTCCCGGCCTTCCAGGATCGCATCCACAAGGACTTCCTGCCCGGGACGAAAGGAATCATAGCCGAAATATTTTTTCAATACTTCGTATTTGTCCATATTCTGTTTCTGTATTTCGTATTCCTTTCTTTTGAATCAATCGGATGAACTGTTTCTTTTACTCTAACACGAAGCCCGGAAAACCGCAACAGGTTTCGGTTTTTCCTTCAAAACCAAGCTTTCAAATTTTAACAATAATTTCCCTTTATTTTCTATAAATTTGGTAATCTTTCTTCTATGACAAGTGTTATAATACCACTGTAACAAAAAAAGAAATACTTACTCGAACCCGGTGAGAAACAGGATTCCAAGCAAGCATTTATCTGTTTATTTTTTGGAGGAAAAGACAAATGAATACTTTAAAAGCAGAAAAACGTGATCTTGCAGTAAAAGCCAAAAAGCTCAGACGTGAAGGGTATGTAACCGGAAATGTATTTGGAAAGGAACTGGAACAGTCTATTCCAGTCAAAATGTTTTCGTCCAATGTGGAAAGCCTTCTGAAAACGACCGGAAAGGGCGGAAGGATCCTGCTGGATCTTGATGGTCAGTCTTACAATGTGCTGATCAAAGAGGTGGATTTCAATTCCATGAAACATCAGATTACAGAAATCGATTTCCAGGTACTTGTCGCCGGAGAAAAAGTTCATTCCGTTGCAGAAATCGAATTGCTCAATCATGACAAAGTAACGAACGGTGTCATACAGCTTCACCTGGAAGAGATTTCTTACCGTGCGCTTCCGGAAGACCTTACCGACAGGATCCAGCTCGATCTGGACGGTGTAAAAGTCGGCGATTCCATCAAAGTAAAAGATCTCCCGTTTGCACAGAATCCACAGATCGAACTTCTCACAGATCCTGAGGCAATCGTCGTATCTGTCACAGAAGTACGTAATACAGAGGAAGCAGAAACCGAAGAGGAAGCTGCTGAATAATCGATTCGGTTTCCTGGTTTACAGTATAAAACGGGAACCGTTCCGCTGACTGAATGGTTGTCATAAAACGCAAAAAATCTCCTGCATTTTCTGTACAGGAGATTTTTTGCATTTTATGAATGTTCAAAAATAAGGCAGCTGAATGGTGTCAGCCAGGAGGTCGGTTCCTTCTATTCCGCTTTAATCAGCCCGAGAATCTTACGAATCCCATAAGCCACCCCATCTTCTTCACAGGAACGTGTCACCGCATCCGCCGCTGCCATGCAGGCTAGGGATGCGTTCTGCACCGCAATTCCAATTCCGGCTTCCCGGAGCATCTCCACATCGTTATCCGCGTCTCCAAAAGCTGCAGTTTCCTCCGGAGAAATCTTCAAAAGCTCCTGCAGAAACTTCACCGCCGAATGCTTCCCAGCTCTTATATCTGAAATTTCAATCAGCTGTTCCACAGAAGTCGTCAGATAGATTCCCGGGCACTGTTCACGCAGCAGCTGCATCAGCTCTTCCTTTTTCTTCCGGTCGCCAACAATCACATCCACACTGTCCAGCCGATCCTCGTGTTCCCGGATAAATTCCCGGATATCCGCCACCGGAATCCTTGTACTCTGGATGTAAGCAGTTGCCTCCTTCACAGCACCGAACGCTGTCGGATCCGCGATATAGGCTGGATCCGCATAAGCCTGTCCATCCACGAAAGCTTCATAGGTCACATCCTCCGTCTCTGTCAGTTCCATAACGCTGTGTACTGTCAATGGATTCAGCAAAAACCTTTGCAGACAGACCGGCGCTTCCGTCGGATTTTTCACAGCATCTTCTCCGGATTTCCTATTCTCCTGCTCCGGCAGACGGTATACCGCCGCCCCATTGGATGTAATCACATATTTCAGCCCCGTAAGCGTGAGGATTTCCTGCGGAAAGGACGTCAGGGAACGACCGCTCGCCGGTATCACATGGATTCCTCTGTTCAGCAATTCCGTCAGAACTTTTCGGTTTTCATCGGACAGCCTGCCGTTTCGGTTTAAGGTTGTCCGGTCCAGATCCAGGGCAATCATTTTTATTTTCATATATGTATTTACTCCTTCTTTCACTATCAATCAAAAATCTCTTGACATGTACGCAGCGTACAGCCTTATACTTTTCACAGAAACGGCAAGGTATTTCATAGATGCCACCAGCGGCTTTTCCGTTCCGCCGCAAATACAGCTTTGAAAGGAGGCATAACATCTATGCGCATCAACGAAGTCGTGCAGCAGGTTCCGCTCACCCGGCCACTGTAAAATTTTATGAAGAAAAAGGACTTCTTCATGTCCCGAAAGATTCCAATGGATACCGTAATTATACAGAAGAACATGTCCGCATCCTTCAGGAAATCTGTGCTTACCGAAAACTCGGCATCGGTCTGGAGGATATTCGCAAATTGCTGCTCTCCAATGACACGGAACTGCTGAAACAGATTTACGAACAAAAATGTTCTGAACTCGATGCCAGCAGGAAAGAGCTGGAGGCTCTGGAAGAATTCCTCCGTACACGGGACGCGAAGACCTTCTGCTCCTCCCTCGACTATCATTCCATCGCTCAGGCAATCCAGGATGCTCTGCCTGGATTCTACGGATATTATTTTATGAACCATTTTCTGCCCTATCTGCAGATGCCGATTACGACTCCGGAACAAGAGCAGGCTTTTCATAAGATTGTGGAATTCTGGGATCATACAACGCTTCGTATTCCTCTGCTGCTCCGTTTCAGCGGATGGCTGAATTGGCGCCTTTCTTCCAAAGCCAGCCTGCAAAAAACCTTTGAACAAACGGAGCAGCGAACCCGGAAATACCTTAATCTGACAGAGGAAGAGTATCAGGATCTGAAAGAACAGACATTAAAAAACGTAAAGCTGAGAAATCATCCTCTGGTAAAACATCACCCGTTTTTTATCGCTCACCGGCGGTTTATGAGAAAGCTTCAGGACTGCGGCTACAATGATATCTTTCTTCCCAATATGATGGTACTTTCTCCTGAATATAAAGCATATCACGATGCCCTTGATAAAATCAACCAGAGAATCTGCAAAGCAGGGTTGTTTCATGAACTATTCGCGAGCAGCGCTACCTTCTACAATCTTGTTACGACATCTCTCTTATCGTTTCTGATAAGCTGATTACATAAAAATGGCATAAAAAAGCGCAAACTGTCTCTCTATCCATTTACAAGACTTTTTTTCAGAGGTATTCTCTATATAGAGTCAATACAGACTGGCTATGCCTTGAAACACATACTGTTCCCGCAAGACAGCATTGTCGCAAAAGCAGTCCATCATTTCTGTCATTACATTTGTCAGGCCTGTCTCAGACATTGCCAGGCGCAGGATATTGTATGCATATTTTCTGATGAGCGACAGATTGTTTCGGGATTTTTTGGCTGGTGACCGGTCTTCCCTGAACGTGTCGTCCAGTACATGATGAAGCCGGTTCTCTATTGACCAATGCATTCTTTTTATGCTTCCCAGCTCCTCTGCCGTAAGGAGAAGGTCTGATATCAGTGCCGTACACTGAAAATCTTTCCCAGCCTCCTCTTCGGCAGAAGGCGCCGGGACTCTTCTTGACCCCTTTCTCAAAAACTCCTCCTTTGACGGAGTGACATCATTCCCCTGTCCGTCTTTTTCAACGGGTATCCTCACCTTCCTGATCCGCCCAATGCTTCGAACGTGCATCCATTCTTTTTGCGTTTTCGTCAGATTTGATGCGTCATTACATATTTGACATGTCCTGTACTCGTTTCTGTCCCGGTTTTTCTCCATCTGGCTGATTTCTTCATATTTCCCAAGATACTCCTGCATGACAGAATCCGGAGTTTCGTTTTTTCCCTTTTTCCCAGCTTCTTCTTCCAGTTTATCCATGAACGTATGAATTTCCCCATATGCCTCTGGCTGGTTTTTCTTTACTGTCAGTACAAAATGCCCTTCCTGTCTATGAATCTGTTCCATAATTGTGGTCTGCGTCCCGATCGCATCAATCGTTATAACGCTTCCTCTGATGTCCAACAGTTTCAACAATTCAGGAATCACTGCAATTTCATTTGTCTTTGAATCGACCTTAAGCTGTGCCAGTATCAATCCCCGAACCGTTTCCACTACATTTAACAACATCGGAGTTGCCTCACCTTTTGTCTTTTCTGTTGCTCCGCGCAGTGCTTTCCCATCAATGGCGATATGAGTGTTCTTTGAATCCACAATCTCACCAATCCATTCCATAAAAGCATACAGGGCTAATTCCTCATCAATACCGCACAGCATCCGGGTAATGGTGGAAGGCGAAGCAATCCCGTATTTCAATTCCATATGTTTCCGCAATTCTTCCACATGGTTTTCGCACCATTTAAGGCTCCTGCGAATGGTTGTCCGACCACAAAGGAAGCCGAGAGTGACACATACCAGCATTTCTGCAAGATCGTGTCTTTTTTCTCTGCCGCACCGGTAATCCGGGATCTGCCTGAAATAATGAATCAGACTTTCTGTCAGAAATGTTCTTTCAGCACATTTCCAGGGACACCTGTATTTTCTCCAGAAGTTTCCGCTGCTCCCCATTTACTTTTGAAATGATTTCCGTTTTATCCAGACATACTAAATAAATCGTCTCTAACTGATGTAACTCTTCCAGGCCAATCCCATACTTTTTATGGATTCTGCGGGACAGGGAGGATGTCTGAACTGCAAACTGATAGTGGAAATCCGATTCTTTTTTCATCACCCGTGTTTTCTGGATATAAGAGGTTGGAGATTGCTTTAAAAGAATGATGGATAGTACATCCTGCCAATCATTACCCAATGGTTTTTTCCAGTCATCCGGGCACAACTCCCAGACGGCTTTTGAAAATCCGTATTCCCATACTTCCGCGTCCGCTAAAGATACTTTTCTTTTATTGCTTTGTATGACTCCCTCCGGAGTAATCACGCCGATATAGGTGTCGACTGGCTGCGGATACTTTTTTCCTTTCACTCGTCGGGATGTCCTTTTATAAAGATAATACGAATCTCCTTTTTTCTTCACAGTAGTTCCCTTTGTCCGGTATTTTTGAACCCAATCCGGATACTTTTTTTCGGTTACTGGCATAATATCCTCCTTTCCGTATAGGTGTAATATACCTATACTATATAGACATTATACCTCTACAGTACCAAAAAGTCGAGGGTTACATATGTATTTGTATAACACGTATAACCCTCGATAAAATCTGGTCTTCTTATACTTTTAAAAATCATTCATGAAACAACGCTGTCTGCAAAGATCTCGGTCTTTATTATGATTCAAAGTTTCAGTTGGTACTGAAAAAATAATCAAATACTCCGCAGCAAGCTGCGGAGTATTTGGTCTGTACTGCATTTCAATGAATCGAAAATTCTTTACGGCAAACGGCTCATTTCTTCAATTTCCTGCACACTCTGAGCAATCCCGCTTTTTCTTCCTGCTCCCCGGAAGAATCCGCCATTTCTGGACCAATGTCCTTCCGGACATATAGATACCATAAAACGGATGCGGAACTGAAATTCTTCCGATTCCATCACAGTAAAAGGATGCTCTTCCATCGCGATAACACCGATATTCTTTCTCCGGTACTCGGGATACGTTCCATCAAATCCCAGACGTTTCATCGCTTCATCCGCCTGTTTCCTCTTACACTGAATTTCTGTATTGCACTGTTTTCCGTAATCCCTGGGCGGATATTTTTCCGATGCAGACTGTATCTTCTTTTCCAGAAGCTGGTAAATCCCCGTTCGTCCCGGATCTGTCAGCTGTTTCGCCAGCAGCTTTCCAAGGAACGAGCATGGAAACTTTTCATAAAGCATAAGCAGACGTTCATACGCTCTGTCTCCTGTCTCCCGTGCCAGCGCTTTCATTGCTTCTATTCCTTCCTCTGAAGAAGGTGCCGGCGGTTCTGCCGGATCTCCCAGTGGGGACCACCTGCGCAGCGGAGAAAATTCTGCCAGCTTTAGCAGCTCCTGTTCTTCTCCGCTGCATACCTCTTCTCCAAGGTACTGATATTTGTCATGAATAGTTCCCAGGATGTATACCAGGCGCCGCCATTGTTCCTGGCCTTTATGCCAGAAATGGCCGATGGCGTGATACTGGTAGCATTTCAGAACTTTTCGTATCGAGCGGAACCACAGGGTAAAAACACGATCCTGTCCCTGTCGGACAATCAGGCCGAATATATCATCTTTTTCTTCCAACTGACCGGAGCATGGTCCTTCCTCTTCATTCTCATCCGTTTCCGGTTGGTATTCCCCGGTCATCCGGCAGTGTTCCAGGATCAGATAACATTCCAGGGCATCGTTCATCATGTACGGGATGTAATATGCTTTCTGACCGTTTTCTTCGTGTATGCATAGTTCGAAGACTTGCTGCTCGAAGATTTCATTCAGCATGGAAAATTCTTCGGGTGGGTTGGGCGGAAGGTTGGTTAGATGGGGCATTTTGGTGTTCTCCTCTGAACAAAAGATTCACAACTATTCCAATAGAATAACTACTTTTCCTCTTTAAAAACCAAAAACCTCTGACCAAGATAATTGAATCCCACAAACAGGCACATTCCAGCCAACATAGCAACATTGTCTTGTACGTCTTTTTCTGCAAAGCTGAAGATTGCACGAATCAGTGGCCGTGCAATACCATACGCCAGCAAATAACATACTGATATATTGACAACAAATCTTACAATCTGTTGTACCGACTTTTCTTTATTCTGAAACGTAAAGTATTTATTTAAAAAATAGCTTACAATACTGCCTACAATATAGTTAGCTGCTGAAGAAACCCAATAATTCATGTGCCCAACATTATACAGCAAAAACATAATGCTTGTCCCTACAATCGTATTAATGACTCCGACCAGCAAAAATTTTATTGTAGTCTTGTCAATTAGTCTCATCTTTCCTCAACTCCGTTCTAGAACTTTTCCCTTAAGCTTTCTCTTCTTTTTTCTGTAGACTGCCGAAAATCCCAGAATTAAAATTCCGGCACAAGAAACCACTGCTCCGGTTTTCAACATAGGAACATGATATACCATTTCAACTTGATTTGTGCCATCAGTCAATGGAATCGAAATAAGACAATCTCCAAATAACTCTGGCTCTATTTCTTCTCCATTCAACAAGATTGTCCATCCCTCATGATATGGGACAGATAAGAAGAGTCTTTCATCTTTTTCTCCTTTCACAGTACACGAAACATAGCCATTTTCCATCTGAAGATCTTCCACTTCTCCCCGAGAAATCATTTGGGTAACGCGTTCCAGCTCTTCGAGATTCAGTGCATAGAATTGTTCATCGCTAAGATCCATAGTAGCCGCTGTCAAGGTCACAGTAACTTGTTTGTTCACATGATCAGACGGTATATAAAACACACTTGGCGACAACCAACTGGCATAAGCGAACTCCTTTTCCCCATTTATACTAACGCCGGCACTCATTGTTGAATTCCATGGAAGATTTCCATATAGCACATATTTTCCTTCCGGAACATCCACCATATACGTATATGTATTATTGCTCTCATTCCGTTCAAAATTGAGTTTCTGATAAACTTCAACCTGCTCTCCCGCCAACTCAGAAAACAACTGATTCTGGTATTCAAACGGATTTGTATATTCTGTTTCTATTCCTGATTCCGTTAAATCATAGACAAAAGCCATGGGAAGTGCATAGGGATTTTCATATACTGTCTTTCCGTTATAACTTCCCAATTCCTCCACTGGTTCCAGGCCATTGATCGCATATGGGGATAAAATATATTTTACTCCCAGTAAAGAATCAGCACCAAGCACTGAGGTATTTACAATCTGCATATTTATCCCTTCACAGCGATAGCCTAGTCGATCCAAAAAATCCATCTGCCGACCATCCGGCGCAGAAGTATATTCTGTAATTGATTTATAATTATACGCCATGGCTCCATTATAATACGCTGTTACACCATTTTCACTGACATTTCTCGTAGTTGTCTGGGAAATGCGATACTGGCCTTTGTCGTATTGCTGAATCCTCTCTGTCTGTTCCACCGCCTGAATCGTATAATCTTTAAATGTTTCCACATTACTTACTCGATAATACTTCGTCAGCAGATGGAGATTCGCAAATAATTCAATCACCAAAACGCCAGCCAGCAAAACAGTACCTGCACTTTTCACTTTTGTCTTTTCCTTTGATTTTACCAGTGATGGCAATTCTAAAAGAACTCCCGTAATCAAAAGAAACACTGCAGTAACATATACATATTTTGTGTTCCATACAGGTTTTACATAATTTAAAATAAGCAGCAGCGCAGAGAACATAATTGAACATTTAAGAGATAAATACGGTGTTTCAATTGCTTTATTTTCCGATTTTTCAAAGAAGCAAGCGGCAAGGAATAAAATAAGAAAAATTACCGCATAAGAATATCGGTACCAATAACTGTCCACCTGTTTAAACAATGAAAACGTAACCGCAAGAGGTTTCCAATAAAAGCACATTACCGATACACACAGCATGACTCCTGCCACAAGTTTACGTTTTATTTGGATCCTTTTGCTGAAAAAGAAACATACACATCCGATCACAGCTAAACTTCCACAAAATAAAGCTACACTTCCCTGTGAGCTTGTAGCCCCCAACGTATAGTTTTGAATTGCTGACATTGGATCTCCAAGAAACTCATTTTGGATTAAATCCCAGTCGAATGTTCCCTCTCCACTTCCTTTCATCGCAAAAATTGTTGGTAAAAACAAAACTGCGCTTAAAACAATTCCCATGATCATTGCACAGCCAAAACATATCACTTTCCCAAAATATGTTCTGATATTCCGCTCCACATGCTCCATATAGTCATTCACAAAAAACATTTCAAAAAACAACCAGAGAATTGCGAAGAGACAATCCGTACCTGCACTATACCAATTGAAGATAATCGCAAGACCAACAGAAATACTAAGAAAATACGGATGATTCATGGCAATAAGTTTATAGACCCCAAGCAGAATCAATGGCAGCATATATACTCCATCCAACCACATCATATTACTGCATTGTGCTATATTATATTGCATTAGCGCATAAGCCACAGACAATAGAATGATATACTTTGCCTGTAACTCCTCCGAAAATCTGTGCCTGAAAAAGAATGCACACATTACAGCTGCTGTACTTAATTTAAGCGACACCAGCAGATCAAAAAAAGTGTGTAATTCAGTTTTTGGAAAGAATATTACAAGTAAATTAAACGGCGAGGCGAGATAATAACTATAAGTGCCAATATTCGTCCCTCCAAGTTCTTTACTAAATGTATAGCCTATGTCGTTTCTGCCTGCCAGAACATCCTTAAAATAAGCAAAGAAATCCAAATACTGTATATCTGCATCGCTCCATGCCATGCTGTTTCCTCCAAACGGAGCGTAGGAATTCAAATAGAAAAATAGCCATAGCAAAATAAAAACGCTGCAAAAAGCTGTGCCGTACATTAATAAATTGCTGTATTTATTTTGGAAACCGGTGATTTTACTCTGCTGCCGCATACTTTACTCCTCATAAGCATCTTCATTACATGATTCATCCGAATTAACTATATTCTTAACAATATAAATAGGACGATTTTTTATTTCGCTGAACAGCACGGAAATATATTGTCCTATGATTCCAATAACCAAAAGTACAATCGCAAACATAAGACACAGCGTGACAATAATCGTAGCGTATCCTACGGGCGTATCAAATGCAATTTTGCATATGATCGTGTATATCATTAAAACCAGTCCGCATAAGCCGACAAAACCACCCGTATACATCCCAAGTCTCAATGGCATATCCGAAAAGCTACATAAGGTAGTCATAGAAAACTTGATCAGCTTGCTTAGATTATAATGACTCTCCCCAGCCACTCTGCTTCTGGCTGTATATTCTAAAGTTGTTTTGTTAAAGCCAACGCTCTGAACAAAGCCCCGGAGATATCGAACTTTTTCGCGATACTCTTTGCGTAAAACATCCGCAACCTGCCGGGATAAAGCAAAAAAGTCAGAGGCATTGTTTTCAAATTTTATCGGCGATAAACAGTTTAAAACTTTATAAAATAATGAGGATGTTATTTTCTTGATAAAACCTCCATCTTCTCTCGAAGACCGGATCATCGATACGACATCATACCCTTCTTCGAATTTCTCTATAATTTGAGGAATGCATTCCGGAGGATGCTGCAGATCAGCATCCATACAGACAATGCCATCTCCACTCGCATAATCAATCCCGGCGATCATCGCTGCCTCATGTCCAAAATTGCGTGAAAAATTTACAACACGAACTTTTTTATTGTTTTTCGCCAGTTCGCACAATATAGAATAACTTTTATCGATACTTCCATCGTTCACAAAAATCAATTCATAATCCCAATGACTTTTCTCCAGGACCGGCTGTGCTGCTTTATAAAATTCCCTGATAGACAATTCTTCGTTGTACACCGATACAACAACCGAAATTTTATTCATAACCTTTTCTCCACTGCTTTTTCATTTGTTCTTTTTTACTATTCTTAGCATATCATCTAATATTTCTTTTACCAATTTCTCTCTGAAAACGATCAGCGCGAGTACATATACTCCAAAAAACAATAATGCCGAAAATAACAGTATCAAAAAATCTCCCCAGTTCATACTGCTTACCCAAACGGAAGCAAAACTTGCCAGTAAAAGCGCAGTAGCTATCTTCCAGTAAGATATCTTTTTTAATATTCTGACTACAACATCTTTCAGCGCATACACCTGCACAATAAATACCATGATTTCTGCCAACACAGTTCCTATTGCCGCTCCTGCTGCCCCCATTCGTGGAATCAGAAGCATATTCACAATAATATTCACTGCAGCTCCGGCAATCTCTGAATAAAGCACCTGATTTTCCTTCCCCAGCGGTACGAGTATCTGCAGTCCGATAATATTGGTAAGTCCGATAAAAACCAACGTTGGCATGATCAGTCTCATCGGCAGAATTGAATTTTCAAACAGTGTACCAGATAATAAATAGATGGACGATCTTGCAAAAATGATAAAATAAACACACAAAGGCACCGACAGCAAAAACACAAAATTCAATGCCTTTTTTGTTATTCTTGAAAATTCCTCTCTTTCTCCCGTTTGGATATAATAAGAAACTCTGGGAAGAAGGACTGTCCCAAGGGAAGAAACAAAACTGACAAGAATATTTTTTATTTTTACTGCCGCATCATAGTATCCGTTCTCCGTTGCTCCCTTTATAAAGCCAAGCATTACATTATCCATATTGGTATATACGGTAGTCGCAATAGACATTGCAAAGAAAATAGAAATCGGTTTAATATGCTGCCGGAAATCATACGCTCCCACTGGACGCAGATAGACATATTTCCTCAAATTGATAAAATTCAGAACATTGGATCCCGCAGCGGCAAAGATTGTGATACCACCATAAATTACATAATCTTCTTTTTCATGAACCAAAAGAAACATCGCCAGCAAAGCAATAAATTTAAATACAATCGACCTTACCGTTATATAACTGTATTGTTCCAGTCCTTTGTAAAGCCATTCCACTCCGACGGTATTAAATAAAATTAATGACCCCATAATAAGATACAGAATTTTTTCCTGACGAAACTGCGGAACAAAATACAGGGAACAAAAAAAAGCTATATACACGACTAAACATGTAATCATATTTATCATCATGATTTCCTGCACAGTTCTCGTAAGTTTTTCTTTATCATCCCGTACCTTAGCGCACGCCCGGATACCGTACATCGGAACACCCAATTGCGCAAACATCGAAAAATATGTGATAACAGAATTGGCAAATGATACCGTTCCGATTCCTTCCGGCTGCAAGATTCTCGACACATAAGGATATGTAATAATAGGAAATATCATTGCTGATGCCGTAAGTATACTATTCATTATAAAATTAAATTTAACTGATTTTATTCTCGCCATAATAATACTTTCCTATTTGTTTTGTTATTTATGTATTTCCTTATACTTTCATTCAATGCCGGCACTAATAGAAACAGAAAGGTATTCACATGTACTTCTAATAAACGCGGCTCAATAAAACAATATAAAAGCACTATGCCAAAAATAAAGCATCTGATCTTTCCTTCTGTTCTTCTTATATATTTGCTGCAGAGAACAAACAAAAAAATCGTGATACAGAATATTAGAATTCCAAAATTAACCAGTATATATCCATAAGATGAATCTACAAAATTGTAACTTGCCAAAAGGCTGTCTGTATCCGTTGAACCTCCAAAACCAATCCATTCTATATTATTTCCAAAAAGGTGAACACCATAATTCCGAATAGCGTTCGCCGTCAGCCGAATCCTATCTGTCAACAGATTATTGATCAATTTTGTAATGGGCAGGGGCATTGTAATGCAAAGCAAAAATAATCCAGCCGATAAGTATACCACCAGGTAATCATAAATATTGCATCCAAACTTTTTCATCTTATCTCCAACTCTGAATCCTGCTTTTTGAAGCCAGCCACATATTTGTTTTTTTCCGACAATCCATAAGATGGCTGCGATAATTCCAAAGGTCAAAAATCCCATTCTGCTGTCTGTCAACTTATAAACCAGGAAATTAAATATTTCTGCTGCCGCAAATTCCTGATTTGATAAAGAGGAATTTTTTAACCACAAATATAATAAAAAGATAAACAAACAACTGGTTACCATCACACTGGGATAGGTGTAACCCAAGGCATGGCGTATAGGAATATCCTCTCTTTTAAACAACAGGTCAGGAATAATATTGAAAGAACTGCTCACAACAATAATTCCCATCAATATGCTCTGTAACCACAACGTTTTTCTGGCAATGTCATCAAATTCCATCCCCTGGGAAGCAATCAGCAGTACGCTTACAAATAATAATGTGCTGTCATCTGTAACCAACGATCCAACTCCAAGAAGTGCCATAAGGACAAAATATCCAAGGAATTTTTTCGTCGATGCTCTTCCAGTCAAGCTGATTTTGGATTTATTTTCCAGTCTGTATTGATCATATAGGTCTGCTGCAATTTTTACTCCTGCTACTCCAAAAGATATATATCGCATGATAACAAATACTCTTGCCAACAAAGTATATTCTGTAAACATTGTTGATTGTAATACAGTAGCAACCACATAAAGAACATATGCACTATAAAATATCCTATTCATCCGTTTGCTCCTTGTACTTACCATTTACTTTCCTAATACTGCTAACAACATTTTTCCCTGGCACAGTTGTTTTCCCACAATTTCCACATTTGATTTCATAATCCTGTAGTCCTCTTCCGACAAGCTTTTCAATTTCAAAGGTATTTCATTCATCTCCCTTACCGCTATTCCAAGATTATTTTTTTCGATGTATTTCGCCATTGCTGCCTTTTCCCAGATAATCACCGGCAATCCACTGGCTAAATATAACGATGTCTTATGCGGATTGTTATATTTCATATATTCCCCAAATACACCTGTACAGGCTCCAAGATCATCGCCATCCCAAACAAGGCCAAAACCGCCTTCCAGCTTTTCCGGCAGCTCTTCCGGCTTGTACTGTCCACAATACTTTACATTTTTTCCCTGAGTTTCCCCATCATAATTGGGACCATATAAACGAAACTGTATCTCTCCTTCCACTTCATTCAGCCGATATACATAGCCCGCTTTTTCCCTCTTTAAATTTCCCGCTATGACAACCTCTGTTTTCTCTCCAGCTTTCCGACCAGCCACAGTACCTTTTGTCAAATAGTCAAAAATATTCAAGGAACGAATTTCCTTGTCGCTGTAACCGTTTTGTTTTAAATATTCAACCATAACAGGGTTATGGGCGATTATTACATCTGCCGTACTTAGAAATTCCCTTTCTCCATTTGTATATACTCCGCGCAAGCTGTCCAAATCATGAATCAAAAAGGTCAATTTCACATTTTTTCTTTTCATTTTTTTCAAAAAAGGAATTGCCACGGTACTCACTTTCGGATACATTGCCAACGGATATTGAATCAGCAATTCTGAATGTTCCGGAATCTTATGATAAATTTTACTCCAATCATTTCTTGTAAGAAAAAGCATCTTGATTTTATCCAAAGTTCCTTTTTCTTCACTGTGATGTACGACCAGCGGTTCCCAGCCTTCCTTTACAAGAATATCTGCAATATCATTTCTTGCTTTGGAACCCGCATGATTTTCAATAAAATTCTTTTCTACAACACAATACTTCCCCATCCTCTTCCCTTTCACTCTGACAAAAGCTTTTCCAGTATTTCTGTCTGCAATTTTATATTGTAGGGTGACTTTAAGAATTTCGCCTGTGTAACCCTTCCTTTCTTAACCGCTGTATTTAAAATAAAATCAGCCCATTCCTCGGAGGCATCTGTAAGTTTCATAAAATAAAGATTATCATTGATCTGTATCTGTTTCGTTATCGTATCCGACACTACACAAGGCAGACCATTTGCCTGCGCCTCCAGCAATACGATCGGCAAGCCTTCAAATACAGATGGAAATAGAAACAGATCCATCGCCTGATATAACTGCGGAATATCGGAACGCACTCCTAAAAACCGTACATTCTCTTCCAGACCATAATCAGAAACCTTTGTTTTCATCTCCTCCATCAGCTCACCCTGACCGATCAGAAGCAGTTCCACATTCTTTTCTGCTTTCACTAAATTTCTCATGATTTCCAGCACAAACTTGTGATTTTTCTGAAAATGAAAGCGACCTATATGTCCAATGACAATCTTATCTTCACAATTCAATTCTTTTCTGTATTTTCCCCGCACATCTGCGTCCGGAAGAAATTTATCGGGATCAACTGCGTTATAAATCAATTTATATTTTTCACTTCTCATGTTTTTTTCACCAAAAAACCATTTCGAAGCCTCATCCGAACAGGACCAGAAATCTGTTGCATACTTATTGATCTGCGCGCGATTTATCTTGTGCAGCTGACCTCTTAAAAAACTGTCCCCATTATCCGCATTATGGCAGTGAACGATTCTCTTGGGGATTCCAAACTTCTTAGCGGCTTTTAAATAATCAATATTTGCCAGGCTGCAGACATTTACCCAGATTGCACAATACTTCTGTGCGTTTTCCTGCATAAATGTCTCCAATGCTTCTGCAAATTCTTTTCTTCCATCTCTTCTTGCAGGTATTCTGTGGATGATTCCGCCTAAAGACTCTATCTCCTCTTCATAGGCAACAATCTTTGTATTGCATAAAAACTCAAATTGTATCTTATCTCTGTCAATTCTGCGATAATAATTCATAATTACGCTTTCAACCCCGCCAGGATTCTCCGTAATTCCAAATACCAGTACTCTTTTCATCAACTTCATTTCCTATCTTTTCGAATAGTTTTTAAACTGTTTATGTCTGATTTTTGCTATCATTCTTACGCCGAAGTAAAAATGACACTTTATACATGCCAGAGTTATTTGCCGCGTCTTGGAAAAATCCTCAAAATGAATATGCTTTAATGCTGTATCAAACATTGGCTGTTTTAACAGCTTTTTGAACTCTCTGGTCTGCTCTTTTCCCTTTCGACCTGACTGTGGATGAAAAGAATAATTAATTACAATCAGCAGCAGATGATATAAAACACAGCTATAATAAGTTTCCCGGCAGTATTCTTTGTCCTGTCTCGCATCGATATCTTTTTCCAAAGCCTTCATCGACTTTACGTATTTCTGCACATAATCTTTCTGATATCGTCTCACTGCAGAAGAGGCATTGTACCAGTAGTGATAACAAAGCTCCGTGATATATACAATGCGTTTTGCATCACAGGCGGCGCGAAACATAAACTCTGCGTCCTCAGCTGCTGATAAATTCTCATTGAAGTATATTTTATTCTCTATTAAAAAGTCTTTCCGGAACAATTTGCCCCAGACAAACCCCGCTCCTGTTTGAGGCTTCAAGATATCTTTTTCAAAAATCTCTTTATTACCGTACTCGAATACCTGCGAAGCTTTCAGATATTGGTGCAATTGTGAGGTTGTGCCATATTCCATTATGTGCTCTCCCATCACAATATCTGCGTTTTGTTCTTCCCCTGTTTTCAGCTGTATTTTGAGCGCGTCATCTTCCATCCAATCGTCCGCGTCAACAAAAGCAATCCATTTTCCTTCTGCGTTCTGAATTCCTTTGTTTCTTGCCGCAGACACTCCCTGATGTTCTCTTTCCATAGCCTTAATTTTAAGCTTTCGTTTTCTGAACTTTTCCACCAGGCTATTATAATTTGACATGTCTTCATCAAAAACTAGCAGGACCTCAAAGTCCTGCTCCGTTTGCTTTTCCAGTCCATTCAGACATCTTTCCAATAATGAAATTTCCACATGATAAATCGGTATAATTACACTGATTTGGGGATTTTCTTTTTCCATCATCTTACAATCATCTTTCTCTCAAAAACTTGCATCATACTTTTTCCCGGAAAACTTTGCCCGCAAAAAAGACACTCCCTTATGCAGCCAGTTTACCTGCTCCATGCTGATCACCGGAACTTCCTGATACGAATATCCATTTTTCTCAATCCAGACATCCAGCAGAAGCTCACTGACCCTTCCAAACAGCCTTGCCTGAAATGGATCGTAATTTTTATAATCAATTCTGTGTTCCAGATCCGCGAGAATCGGAAACAGCCAGCTGCAGTAAGCATCACATTTTTTGCGGGACATAATAAACATATTGAACATATGCCCGTAGGTACGTTTCATTACTTTATCAAAAGCCGAAATGTACTCCGGACATTTCTCCAACAGAATTTCTCTGGTACAATCCAAATGCTCCGCATAATGGGTATGTGCATAATGCGAATACAAATTTTCAATGTAATAGCGTCGCTTTTTGGGCAGAATGATATCGCTCTTCCTCAAAAAGCTTTTGATTTCTTTTTCTGTCAAAATCCGATTAAATTTATCACCATGTCCCGCTCCTTGTTTTCCTGCAAAATATCTTCGATAGTGTACCAATCCCATATAATCAGAATCCATATTTTTCCACATCCAGTACAATCCGGTCAATTCACAATAATAGGGATTCTTCCCAGAAATGTTATCTCCGGTATTATCTCCGGCAAAGCCAATATCCGCTTTTCCTTCTCTTCCCACATGAAGCGGAAGATAACATTTCTCCTTCGGCATCCGATATTTTTTATGCACTGCAACAATGACGGTAATTTTCATTCTTTGATCTTCTCCCACATATTCATCGCCGATTCGATTACCTTGTCCATATCGTAATATTTGTACTCACCCAGACGGCCGCCAAAAATCACTTTTTCTTCTTCCGCTGCCTTTTTCGCGTATTCCTGATACAACGTCTGATTTTTCTCATCGTTCACCGGATAGTATGGCTCCATGCCTTCCTTCCAGTCTGTCGAATACTCTTTTGAGATAACGGTCTTCGGCTGTGTGCCAAACTCAAAATGCTTATGTTCGATCACACGGGTATAGGGCGTCTCCCTGTCTGTATAATTGACAACTGCAACTCCCTGGTAATTTTCCATATCCAGAACTTCTGTTTCAAACCGCACCGTCCGGTACTCCAGTTTTCCAAGACAGAAGTCATAATACGCATCGATTGCACCGGTATAAACAACTCTGTCGCCCATCGCCATGTACTTCTCTTTATTCTCCAGAAAATCAACGCCGGTCTCAATATCCGCGCCTTCAAAAAGCTTATCGATCAGTACATTGTATCCGCCGATCGGAATTCCCTGGTATGCGTCGTTGAAATAGTTATTGTCATAGGTAAAACGTACCGGAAGCCTTTTGATGATAAAGCTTGGCAGATCTTTGCAGTCTCTGCCCCACTGTTTTTCCGTATACCCCTTTACCAGTTTCTGATAAATATCCGTTCCCACCAGCTTGATCGCCTGTTCTTCCAGATTCTTCGGTTCTCCCGGAATACTTGCACGCTGCTCTTCAATTTTCGCCTTTGCCTCATCCGGCGTGCGAACGCCCCACATTTTGCTGAACGTATTCATATTGAACGGCATATTGTAAATCTCACCTTTATAATTGGCAATCGGTGAATTGGTATACCGGTTAAACTCCACCAGAGAATTTACAAAATTCCAGACTTTTTTATTGCTTGTATGGAAAATATGCGCGCCATATTTATGCACATGGATTCCTTCAATATCTTCACAATATACATTGCCGCCGATATGATCACGCTTTTCAATAACTAGACATTTTTTTCCTTCCTGACGCGCCAGATAATTGATCACTCCGGAATACAATCCACTTCCTACTAATACATAATCATATTTTTTCATTTTTCTCTCCTATATGCTATTTTGCTCCTACTTTTTTAAATATAACAACAATGGTCTTTAATATAATCTTAGCATCCAGCTGTAAAGACCAGTTGTCTATATAATCCAGATCCATGCGGACAACTTCCTCAAAATCCTCAATATTGCTGCGTCCGCTTACCTGCCACATACCTGTAAGTCCAGGTTTCATGCTGAGCCGCCGTTTATGCCTCGCTTCGTATTGCTGAAACTCATCTACCGTCGGCGGTCTGGTTCCCACCAGGCTCATATCGCCTTTCAGAATATTCCAGAACTGAGGAAGTTCATCAATACTGGTGGCACGGATAAATTTTCCAACTTTCGTCACCCGCGGGTCGTCCGTCATCTTAAACATCAGACGCTTAATCTCATTTTTTTCCATCAATGCGGCTTTCCGCTCTTCTGCGTCTTTGTACATAGAACGGAATTTATAAATATAAAAATACCGTCCGTTTTTCCCTACGCGCTTTTGTTTGAAGACCAAAGGTCCAGGGGATTCCAGTTTCAGAATTGGCGCCAGGAAGATCGTCACAACACCCGTAATGGCAAGTCCCACCAAAGCCCCAACAATATCAATGATCCGTTTCATCACAAGTTTATTGTAATCAAAAAATCGAGGGGCAAAACTTACCACCGGATAATCTCCGATCATATCAATTTGTTTACTAAAACCTTCCTGTCCTTCCAATACATTGATATTCAGCTGTACGGTAATTCCCATCTCCTCGAATTCACTGATACATTTTTCCAAAGACTTTCCGGTAGAATAGGAGATGTTGATATACGCAACATCCACCACTTCTTTTCTGGCGTCTTCATACAGATCCTCAAAAGTTGCCACAACGGGAAAACCTTTGATACTCTCACCTCTTCGATCCACATCCAGAATGGCAATACGCACCGTATAAAAATCCAGTTCTTCTGCTTCTTCAAGCTGTGACAATACCTTATCCACCCGGTCGTTAGTCGTAACCAGGTACATATGCTGCTTCCCTCCAAGTGCATACTGCTTTTTCAGAATTTTCTTTGCCGCCAGATGTCCAATATACATCAAAATAACATTGCACAATACGGTAACAAGCCAGACGCCTCTGGATAAGAAGTCCATTTCGCGGGCCAGGAAAAAAATAACTGCCAGAACGGCTGCCACGAAAATATTCACCTTGATAACATAGATAAATTCTTCATATTTATCTCTCTGCATCAGATACTGATTCATATTAAAAAAAATGAACACACAAAAATAGGCTAAAAAGACCAGCCACAAACTTCCCATTACATCATTCATCGAAAGCCCCATCGGGTTTGGTCTGAACTTCAGCCTACAAAAACTTGCGAAAAGATAGCTTGCTACGATGCAAACCGCATCAATCATCATTAACAGCAAATTCTGAAACTTCTGCTTTTGTTGATACATCGCAGGAACTCCCCCCAGTTACTTTTTTATATGTTATATGATTTTTATTTTATCATATCCTATTTTAAACCGCAATATATTATCTATATTTAACAATTTTATGTCTTTTTCATTAAGCAGTTTTTTGATGCATTTTGCTTCTTGTTTCTTTATCTCCAGCTATTTTTGTTTCTCTCTCTTTTTCAAAACTTTCGATTCATTTCATAATCCTTCCCTGCACCTTGTTCCTCATTAAATTTTTTTGCCCACACTGCTGTCCACATTCAAGTAACCGGCAGTAATCTTCAGACAGATATAAGAGGATACCCGCTTGATTCGTTGCCCACGGACATAAAAAAAGCAAAACACATCTGTCCTTCCTTCCGAAAGATTCCAAATGTGTTCTGCTTCTCTTTTCCTTATTTGGTGTCTATCTGTCAGTTCTGCTCTCCCAGTCCGCTTTCCACCGCAGCCGTCAGTGCGTCCAGAGCTTCCTGTTCATCTTCACCTTCACAGATCAGCGTAATCTCATCTCCGCTTTTGACACAGGCTCCGAGCACGCTGAGCACACTCTTGGCATTTGCCGTAGTGTCACGGAACTGAAACGTTATCATTGATTTATACTTCATCGCTTCCTTACAAAGATTCCCTGCCGGACGAAGATGCAGTCCTGTCGGATTTGTCACAGTAACTTTTTTACTTACCATTTTTGTTTCCTCCTAATTAGTGTCCTCAGAGGTTTTTGCCGAAGTATCTGTTTTTTCCCTCAGATGTACTGTCACCGTCACCTCATTCTCCTCGTTTTCTTCGTCTTTTTCATTGATCAGCTCATAGTTGCTCGGTAATTGGATCTGAACCGGAACCGTATAATCGCCTGCCGTCAGCCCGCTCAGGTCAATCGTCGCAAGGAGCATTGAGGTATCAAACTTTTCCAGATTTTCGTCCGATGCTTTGATGCGGACAGGTATCTGTGTCTGATCATAGAGAACCGTCAGATTGCTTGCCAGGTTTGTCGTCTGAATCTGGTCTACATCTAACTGGAATTCCTGACTTCCATTTGGAAGAATTGATACATGAACGGTAACTGTTTCCGCCGAACTGGTGATTTTCAACTCCGGTTCATCTGTCAGCAGTTCGTCAATATTCACTGTGATATCTGTGTCCCTGCTCTGTCCGTCGATATTGATCAGATCTGCCGGTATGGTAACCACATTTCCATTGGCCGCAAGTTCACTCAGCGCTTTCTCTGTTCCCGCGACTGTGATCTCTTCCGGTGTCGTTGTGATCTCTGTCACCTGATAGCCTTGTTCCGGTGTTCCGCTGTATTCAGCCTCCAACTGAACGCCGGTCTGTTTTCTCCACAGTTCAATCGTAACATCAATTTCCCGGCTTCCGGTCTCAAAATTCAGAAAATTCATCTGTGTTTCCGTCATTTCATCCAGGTTTTTGTCAATCACAACCAGCGTTCCCTTCACAGTTCCGGATTCCGACATACCACTGACATCCACTTTCGCCACCACACTGCTGATCTTACTGATCAGGGATTCCGGACCGGAAATGGTAATCGTTTCAGGATCAGCAGTTCTGCTTCCTATTTCATATTCTTTTGCCGGACTGGTATCTCCCACGTCAACACTGATCGGAAATCTGGCGCTGTCCACGTCTTCAATCTCGATCGGTATGGTAGTTGTCTGTGTACGGATATTCTCGGAAGAAATCCCTGCGCATGACGCAGTGACAGGCACATAGACCGGATCCGTGTCCATCGTAACGATCTGAGTCAGATCTGCCGTCACTGTGATATCTTCCGCCTGTACTTTGTTGACTACCGACCGGTTTCCTCTTATTGATACCGCCATCGTTTGATACTGCTCCGATACCTGATAAGTCTTTCTACCTTCCGCAATATAAGATTCGTTGGTGATCTGCACCGGAATATCCGCAAAGGTCCTTGTTATGATCGGATCGCTGATATCCGTCACCGCATACCAGATAATGATTGCGATGATCACAGACACAATTTTAAGTGGCAGGTTGTTCAGTATCTTCTCTTTCATGATTCACCCGCCCTTTCTTTTTTCCGTTTTCGGATCCAGCGTTTTCCTTTTCCGTCCTCTCCGTCCTGTTTATGCGGAAGATCCTGGATCAGATGAAGCTGCTCCCTCAGTTCCGTCGGCGTTACTCCTTTCGTAAGTTCTCCTCCGACTGCGTAGGAGACATTGCCGGTTTCTTCTGAAACGATGATCGTAAAGGAATCTGTCGCT
>JAGZJD010000034.1 GCA_018365895.1 Lachnospiraceae bacterium
CATATATGCGATAACTGTTGAAGTCTGTAAACGGCCCTGAGCTTCCACCATTATGTAACCGAACCCGGCACTTGTCGCAATGAACTCCGCTCATATAACGGACATCCATCCAAGTCCGATTGCCAGTCGAATTCCGGTCAGCACTCCAGGAAGAGAGCCCGGAATAACAATATCTTTTATAATGCTTAATGTTCCTGCGCCCATTGATCGTGCGGCATTATAGAAATCTTTACTGATGTCCTGCACACCTGCAACGGTATTTAAAATAATTGTAAAAATACCGCTAAACGCGATCAGGAAAATGGTTGGACCATCACCGATACCAAGCCATACAATAGATAAAGGAACCCACGCCATAATTGGAACTTGTCTTAAGGAGTTGATAAATGGAGACATTGCCTGCAAAATTTTAGGAGAATATCCCATAATCATTCCTAAAGGAAAACCAATAATGAAAGCATATAAGGAACCGGTCAGAACTCGGCGCATCGTAATTCCGAGATTTTTAAGAACGTATAAATCAGATAGAGAATAAACGACATCATGTAATACGGTCTCTAAATACGGGAATGTAAATGGAGAATCTACGATGTGTGCAGCAACATACCAGACGATTGCAATAATAATAAGAGAAATGATTGCTCCGACATTATAGTTTTTGCCGCCCATTTTTCGCCAATTTTGCCGATCTTTCATTTTGGTGGCGTGGATCATACGATCTACTTGTTTGTTTTCACTCAAAACCTCACCCCCTTGATGAATAGATATGAATAAATTGTAATAATTCAAAAAAATCATAGCAGATTTATTTGTAAGAAGATATAAATATTCATAACAAAAATAAATGAATATTAATATATTAGGTTTTTTAATAAAACAAGAAAAGAATTTAGAACTCCGTTATAATTAGGAAGATATATAGATATTATAGGGAGGTGTAAAAGTGGAAAAGCCATGTATCGAGTATATCAGTGTATGTGCGTGATGCGAAGTATTCGGGGACTTGGTTCAAGTCTTAGAGAAAGAATATGAAGGCAGAGTACATGTAAAAATATATCGCGCAGGTACAGACTTCGATTATATTAAAAAGTATGGTTCAGTTTCTAAGAGTATGCTTGTAATCAATGAGAAAAAAGCAGTAACGAAACTGACAAAACAAGCTGTGCGAAACGCATTTGAGGAGGCTTTAAAACTATAATGAGAGAGGTATTGGACTTTTTGTACAGCATTATCCAGTCGGCCTGGTCGATGCTGAACAGTTCTTCTGCCTGGGTTGTTTTCAGCTTTATCGTTGCAGGGTTGCTGCACGAGTTTATTAAGCCTGAGAATTTGCAGAAGACAGCAATTGGTTCTACGAAAGTGAGAGGGGTATTCTGGACAACGGTAACCGGAATGTTACTTCCTATCTGCAGCTGCGGAACGATCCCATTGGGAATCAGTATGTACTACAGCGGAGCCTATCTTGGTCCCACATTAACCTTTATGACAAGTACGCCAGTCATCAACCCATTGGCGGTGTTGCTGTCATGGGGGCTTTTGGGAAAAGAAATTACAATTATATATGTAATTTCAGGATTTGTAGGACCAATGCTCATCGGAATGATTGCGAATCGTTTTGGCGGAGATGAATTACATATTGGTCTGCGCAATAAAAAATATGGCGGTTCAGAAGTTTCTGTTAAGCTTGAAACCGATGAAGAAGACTCCGAAGGAGGTGGTATGATTCAGCTGGAGTTTGAAAAACCGTCCTTCTGGGAGAAAATTAAAAGCGGTCTGCGGTGGTCAGCGACAGAACTTGCAGTCACAATTAGTAAGTACAGTGTTACAGGAATGTTGATTGCAGGATTTTTATTTACCATTGTTCCACAGTCGTTTATTCATGATTATCTCGGTCAGCCGGGAGTGATTTCCTTATTCGGAATTGCTGTTGTCTCAACATTTATGTATGTTTGAGCGGTAGGCCATATACCGTTTATTGCAGCTCTGGTAGCCAGTGGAGCTGCACCAGGTATATCAATCATGTACCTGATGGCTGGAGCAGGTACGAACGTGCCGGAACTTCTTACGATCACAAAGATGATCGGAAAAAGAGCCAGCACAATGTATTTTTCAATGATAGTAGCATTGGGATTTATTTCCGGTTATATTGCGAACAAATTATTGATGCCGGGATTTAAACCGGTGTTGGATTTCGATAGAACATCTAACACAATTAAGCAGGCGAATAAACTGATGATTGAGCTTCCAGCCTGGGCAAATTGGATTTGCAGCGGAATTATCATCGCATATGCAGTTGTTGCATTATACAGATATCTTCGGAGAAAGATGAAGAAAGCATAATTCATGAGTATTCAGAAAAAAGTTGTCATTTTTATTATTGGATTTATTGTTGTAGGTTTCCTGATTAGTTTTGGGTTTCCAAAAGAGAAGGCGATGAACGAGAATGCTGAGATTCGAATTGGCGCAGGTGACGATCTGTCAGGTGTGTTGATGAAGGAAACAGTAGAGCTGTTGAGTGAGACATATGAAATCAAAGATTCACTGGAAAGCTCATCGTTTCAGGACTGCTGAAGCAATCTTGCTCAGTGGGCACTGAGTGCGAAAGAAATTAATCTTGCATTTTATTGTCAGCATGTTGCCGTACATACCGTGGAGCAGAATGAACATGTGGAAATCTATGGTCCTGCAATTATGAATGCAGAAGTAATCAGTTATAAAAATGAATGGGAGAAGGTAAAAACAGTCGGAATCAGTCAGGGAAGGGAACAGGAAAAACAGGTGGCACAGGAAACGTATCCACAGATCGAGAGTTTTCAGGATGTAACCCAGAAAGGCATTCTTTATACATTGGAGGACGGACAGGTGGATGCAGTAATTCAGGATGTGACGAAGGCGGCAAAAGTACCGCAGTACCGGAACAAACCGCTTTCAGCTCATGACTATATTTCCTATGTGCTTGTAGTAGAGAAAGAATTTGCAAAAACAAAAGCATTTGAAGATTTTGTGATCAGTTATAATCAGGCGGTAGAGAAATTAAATCAGCCGGAATATCTGGCAGAAAAACTTGGAGTGCCAAAGGAATGGATTCAGGACAAGCAGATAGAGTTTTTACCGTTAGAATTGAGGCAGTAAACAAAGATATATGTACAGAGGAGAGGAAAGAGATGTCTATTTCAGTAGAACATATTTCAAAAACATTTAAAAACAAGAGAAAACCGGAAGAGCCGGCGCAGGTATTGAAGGATGTTTCTTTTGAGGTGGGAGAGGGAGAATTTGTTTCTCTGCTTGGTCCTTCCGGATGTGGAAAGACAACAACGTTGACAATTATTGCCGGATTCCAAAAGCCGGATGATGGAAAAATTATTGTAAATGGAAAAGAAGTCAGCAAGCCTGGGACAGATCGTGCATTTATGTTTCAGAATTATGCATTATTTCCGTGGCTGAAAGTTGGAGAGAATATTGAATATCCAATGAAAAAAATGAAAGTTCCGAAGGAACAGCGCAAACAGACGCTGAAAGAGTTATTAGAGATGGCTCAGCTTACAGAGTATGAGAATCACTATATACATGAACTTTCTGGTGGTATGAAGCAGAGGGTTGCGCTTCTTCGTGCAATTGCCTGTGATCCGCAGGTACTTTTAATGGATGAGCCGCTTGGAGCGGTAGATTTCCAGATGAGACAGATGCTCCAGATGCAGCTGGAAAGTATTTTACAAAAGAAAAAGACGACAGCACTTATGGTAACTCACGATGTGGATGAGTCTATTTATCTGAGTGACCGTGTCGTTGTGATGTCACGAAATCACGGGAAGATACTGGCAGATATTAAGATTGATCTGCCGAGACCGCGTGATCGCACGAATCCAAAATATCATGACTATGTAGACCAATTAACGACTGTGTTGAAATCAGCGTTAAATGGAGAGGTTTACACAGATGATGATAAGGATTTAATGGAATTTATACAGGGAGTGGAAAGTGGAAAATAATGGCACAGAAGATTAAAAACGTGCATGAGAAATTTACAGAGCGGGAGAATGAGCTTCGGCTTGCAATTATTAATGAAACAGTAAATAACGGCAGAGCATTTGATCTGGAAGAAGATAAAGTTGCAGTACTTGGCAAGCTTCAAATGAGTGGAAAAGAATATAAAGAAATTTGCGAGAAGTTACTGGAAGAGGACGGAATGGTGCTTGACGGAACAAAGGTAAACTTCATTTATCCGGTGTCTGCACTTCCAACAAATCATAAAGTAACACTTGCAGATGGAAGAACTTTTACTGCTATGTGTGCAATTGACGCAATTGGAGCTGCATTTACATTTCATCAGGACGCAGAAGTTCATTCAGTCAGCGCAGTCAGCGGGGAACCGGTTTTTGTAAAGATCACAGACGGTAAGGTGGCAGAGTATTCTCCAAAAGAACTTCATGCATTGACATTTCCGCTTGGAGAAATGTCAAACTGGGCAGGCTCCTGCTGAAATGTTATGAACTTTTTCTGCAGTGGTGCAGAATTCGATCAGTATGTTGCGGATATGGAATTAGATCCGGAACTGGTAATTAAGGCTGATATTGACAGAGCCGTAAAAGAAGCATATGAAATCTTTCACACAGAAGCGAGTGCGGATGATTTGAAACGGCTGCTGGCAAAGGCAATATAAAGCAATTTGAAGGGGAATGGCACAGCAAACGGAGGAGGATTACAACAATGAAAGTAGCTTATTTATTTGAATCAGAACATGCGAGAGAGATTCTTGAGACGATGATTATTCCGCAGTTGGAAGAAGGAAGACATGGCGTAGAAGTAGCCGGAATGATGTTCTTCTTTGACAATACTTATATGTTGGTGGAAGGATCTGATATCGGAGCAAGACTGCAGGCGCTCAGCGAGAAGACTGGCATGCTGCTTATGGCATGTGACCGCTGCTGTTATCAGAGAGATATTGCTGATAAACTTGTGGCACCGGCAGGAATCGGATGTTTCCCGAATGTTTATGCAGCACTTGCACCTGCAAATGTAGATCAGGTTATTACGTTGTAGAATCAGTGAAACATATCAATTCAAATGATGAGGAGATTGTAAGATGAGGGTATTAAGCGTACCGGGACTTTGCTGTCCAGAATGTGCAAAGAAAATTGACGCAGCATTAGAAGATGCGGCAATTAAGCATGAAGTTGATTTTGGAGGCAAGAAAGTATCTATTTGTGACTGCGATCATTGTATGGAAGTGACAATGGATATTCTAAAAGAAATGGGATTCGAAGCAGAACGTATTGCATAAAATTTGAGGGAATTTTAAAACGAATCTCCAGAGTGGAATGAGATAAACCGCCGGAAGACAGACAAAGATATCTGTTTTCCGGCGGTTTTGCTATGTGGCTTTGCAAAAAATCCGGAGAGAGGACTTATTTGCAAATGCACCTATAGATATTAAGAATGTTGTTGCTGAAAAAGCTTTGTCAAAGCGCGTCTGCCATTGACTTTAGCAGTAGCCATTTTGTATAGCGTACAAGGAAAATCCAGTTTCTGATAGAAAGCTAAAATCTGCTCTTCGGTACTATCAGGGAAACGCAGCGCCAAACCACATCCACTGCTAATATCAGAAGGAATCGGCATGATGAGGGCGCGGATCTGCTCCTTTGACAGGGAGAGCGCTGACATGGCATCCCGTGTATTTTCAAAAGCTAAAATATAGTAATAGTCCATCTGATGCACACTTTCCGGTTAGCACTGTGCACCGAGCAATTCAATGAAAGCGCCAAGTCTTGTGTCAATCTGTGCCTGATCGGCAGGAGAATAGTCGGTATTGATAGCCATATAAGGAAGCTGCTTCTCAGTTGTCACATAGCGTTTAATTGTGTCTGCCTCAATTGCAAATGTGTGGCAGGCGTGAAGAAGCACTTCAACAACACCATCTACCTGATATTCATCAATCTGTGTGCCAAGCGCATCAAGACGCCCTGGATTTGGGCTCATCACAGAACAGTTGACGCGGAGATATTTTTCTGCAATTGCGGTAATTGGATCTTTGGTTTCATCAATCGGATCTTTTTTCTCACGCGGACCACAGCAGTTTTCGAATCCAACAACATCGGCGCCGAGCTCTTCGATTCGCTTGATAACCTTATCCATAACACCGGTTGTCGGACATCCGGTAATGAGGATACGTGGGCGGGATGGTTTGTCTTTATATTCTTTTTCGTACAGATCCTTCAGTTCGGCAGTACGTTTTTCCAGATACGCAATCTTTCCTTCGATATCATAATTGTAATCGTTAGAAGAAATGATTGTATTGATCTCATAACCGCTGACCGGAGAAGGTTTCAGACGTCCAACCTCAAAAAAGTCGAGGACAGCTTTTCGTTCTCGATTCCTCAATTTGATTGCTTCACGGATCTTTTCGTCTGTGATCTCAATTCCATAAAAACGTTCAAATTCTTCTTTAATATCAACAACCTCTGCTTTCCAGAATTCCAACGCTTTGACGCCGGTACTTCCAGGTGGAAGCTGCATAACATGAGTGTGCTTCAGTTCACCGAGCAATTCGTACATCTTCTTTTTGCCGTCGCACGTTGTTTCGGCAAGGATCATATCGGAAAAATAGAAAAATGGACATTTTCCGGAGAGAGCGCCGCCATAGCTTGACTTGATCAGTGGACAGAGGTTCTTTGGAAGTCTTGTTTCAGCCGGAGGAATCAGTTCTTCACTTATGCCGCAAAGCCCTACGGCGATAGCATCTGCAGCAGTAACAAGTTCTGACGGAGTGTAGGTGCAGAAAGTACCGACAATGCGCCGTCCCTGATCTTTTAGTTCTTTTAAACGAAGAAATGATTTCTTTCGAGCTTCCGGGAATGTTTCAAAATCTTCCGGTAAATTTAATTCTGGCATAGTTGTTCTCCTTTTGTGTTTCATTCATTGCAAATATAGATTTATTATAATACGAAGATTTACATAGCGGTCATTGAAAGATATGATAAATGATAGTCTTTAATAGATAAAAACAATAAATATTAAAACAGTGTATCGTTGCTATAGTATCTCGACCAATGAGTCCTTTTGTGGTATAATTCAATATTATGCAGTAGTGAAGGGAGGCGTTTTTATGGGCGGACAGAAGCCTGAAAAAACAAAAAAACATATATGTGTTGGTCTGTTGGCTCATGTCGATGCAGGAAAAACAACCTTATCGGAGGCGCTTCTTTATTTGAATGGAGCGATCAGAAAAGCTGGACGAGTAGATCATGGAGATGCTTTTTTGGATAATTTTGTACTGGAACGTGAGCGGGGAATTACGATTTTCTCGAAACAGGCAGAGCTTACAATGGGGAAGATGCAGGTAACACTGTTGGATACGCCGGGCCATGTGGATTTTTCGGCGGAGATGGAGCGGACGCTGCAGGTACTTGACTATGCTGTTCTTGTGATTAATGGAGCAGACGGTGTTCAGGGACATACGCAGACACTTTGGAAATTGCTTAAGCGATATCAGATTCCAACCTTTCTCTTTATTAATAAGATGGACCAGCCGGGAACAGAGCGGGAAAGGATCTTGAAAGAACTGAAAAAACGTTTAGATGAAGGGTGTATTGATTTTCTCGGAGAGAAGGAAGATATGCTTGAGCAGATTGCTATGACCGATGAGGATGTGTTGGAATCTTATTTGGAGAGCGGAGATGTACGGGATGAGGAAGTCATACAACTAATTATTGAGCGGAAGGTATTTCCATGTTACTTTGGATCTGCGTTGAAAATGTCAGGTGTGGAAGAATTTCAGAAAGGTTTGGAAATATATACTGCAGGGAAAAGTTATCCGGAAGAGTTTGGGGCGAAGGTATTTAAGATTGCCAGAGATGAGCAGGGAAATCGTTTGACTTACATGAAGCTGACGGGGGGGAGTTTAAAGGTAAAAGAATTGCTTACGAATTGCTCCCCGGAAAGTCAGGTGGAAGATGAAACATGGGAAGAAAAAGCCGATCAGATTCGCATTTATTCTGGAATAAAATATGATACAGTGAAAGAAATAGCAGCAGGAGAAGTTTGCGCTGTTACCGGACTTACAAGAACCTATCCGGGGCAGGGACTTGGAATAGAAGCCGCTTCTGAGCAACCGGTACTTCAACCGGTGCTTACTTACGGGCTGGTACTTCCGGAGGGGACGAATGTCCACGAGATGCTTTTGAAAATGAAGAGGCTGGAAGAGGAAGAGCCGGAACTTCATATGGTATGGAATGAACAGCTTGGAGAAATACATGTTCAGGTAATGGGAGAAATTCAGATTGAAATTCTAAAAAGCCTGATTCGAGAGCGGTACGGTGTAGAAGTAGAATTTGGAACGGGAAGCATTGTATATAAGGAAACAATTACAAAACGTTCCGAGGGAGTAGGTCATTTTGAGCCGTTAAGACATTATGCAGAGGTACATCTGCTGTTGGAGCCGGGAGAACCTGGAAGCGGTCTTGTATTTGATACGATTTGCAGTGAAGATGTACTTGATCGGAACTGGCAGAGATTGATTCTGACGCATCTGGGAGAACGTGAGCATCCGGGGGTGTTGTTGGGAGCTCCGATAACAGATATGAAGATTACTCTGGCGGCAGGAAGAGCCAACTTAAAGCATACAGAAGGGGGAGACTTCCGTCAGGCAACGTACAGAGCAGTCCGTCATGGACTGAAGAGGAATGAGAGTGTGCTTTTGGAACCGTATTATACATTTCGCCTGGAACTTCCGCCGGATCTGATCGGAAGAGCAATGACGGATATACAGCGGATGGGAGGTACATTTGACCCGGCACAAACAGAAGGAGAAATGACTGTTTTGACCGGAAGTGCACCGGTATCGGAGATGAGAGATTATCCGAGGGAAGTAACATCCTATACAAGAGGCCGTGGGCAGATCTTCTGCACACCGGATGGATACAGACCATGTCATAATACAGAAGAGGTATTGGAGTCGATGGGATATGATGCAGAGCAGGATACAGAAAATCCAACGGGTTCTGTGTTTTGTGCTCATGGAGCCGGGTATTATGTGCCGTGGAACGAAGTGGAAGAGCATATGCATATCGAATCGCAAATAGGAAAATGGCAGCGACAGAGAGCCTCTATGGAACAAAGTGGGACTGAAACTTTTGCGGATGGAGATACAGTGGGTGATGGAGCAGCTTCCAGAAGCGCTGTTATCGGCTATGGAAGTTGGCAGGAAGAAAAAGAGCTGGAAGAGATTTTTAAGAAAACTTATGGAGAACGCCGACCGAAATATGTAGTGCCAGGAGGTATTACCGGGAAAAGTTTTACGAAGCCGAAACCAGTGCGGGAAGAAGTATATGATCATTATCTACTCGTGGACGGTTATAATGTAATTCATGCATGGGAAGATCTGAAAGAACTTGCAGCAGTGAATCTGGATGGAGCCAGAACAAAGCTGATGGACATTATGTCGAATTATCAAGGATACAAAAAATGCAATGTCATCATCGTATTTGATGCCTACAAGCAGGAAGGGTATCAAGGAGATGTGGTACATTATCACAATATTGATGTTGTTTATACAAAAGAAGCAGAGACCGCTGACCAATATATCGAGAAAGTTGTTCATGATATTGGCCGTAAATATAAAGTAACAGTGGCAACTTCTGACGGGTTAGAGCAGATTATTATCCGAGGGCAGGGAGCTTCTCTTCTGTCATCGAGAGAACTGCGAACAGAAATTGAGCTTGCAAATATTCAGATCCAGGAAGAAATTGCAGAAAAACGCCAGAAGAATGGAAACTATCTGTTTAATTATCTGGATGAAGAGTTGAGTGAATATATGGAAGAAATCCGTCTAGGGAAGAAGGAGGAGAAAAAATCATGACATTTCAGGAAGTAATAGAAAAAGCAAAGGGAAATATCGGACCGTACTGTAAAGCATGTCCGGCGTGCAATGGAAAAGCATGCAGAAATCAGATGCCGGGACCTGGGGCAAAGGGTGTTGGTGATACAGCAATACGTAATTATGATAAATGGCAGGAAATCCGTATCAATATGGACACAATCACAGAGAATACGCCGGTAGATACAAGTCTGGAACTGTTTGGTCAGAAGTTTCGCTATCCATTTTTTGCAGGTCCGGTCGGAGCTGTGAAGCTTCATTATGGAGATAAACATACGGATGCAACATATAACGATATTCTCGTATCTGCCTGTGCAGAAAATGGAATTGCGGCGTTTACCGGTGACGGGGTAGATCCGGAAGTTATGAAAGCAGCCGCAAAAGCAATTAGCAGCGTGGAAGGAAAAGGAATTCCGACAGTAAAACCATGGAATCTGGAAACGATTGAAGAAAAAATGAAATTAGTAAAGGAAGCCGGAGCATTTGCGGTAGCAATGGATGTGGATGCGGCAGGTCTTCCATTTTTAAAGAATATGAATCCTCCGGCAGGAAGAAAGACGGTAGAAGAACTTTCCGAGGTAATCAGAAGCTGTGGAACAACTCCGTTTATTGTTAAGGGAATCATGACTGTCAAAGGAGCTCTTAAAGCAAAAGAAGCAGGAGCGGCAGCTATTGTAGTCTCAAATCATGGCGGAAGGGTTCTGGATCAGTGTCCGGCTACAGCAGAAGTGCTCCGCGAGATCAAAGCAGCTGTCGGAGACTCCATGAAAATCTTTGTGGACGGAGGAATCCGGTCCGGTACGGATGTATTTAAGGCATTAGCTCTCGGTGCAGATGCGGTAATCATTGCAAGACCATTTGTAACAGCAGTGTACGGTGCGGAAGAAGAGGGCGTTAAAGCATATGTGGAAAAAATCGGTGCAGAACTTGAAGATACCATGGCAATGTGCGGCGCCCATACACTTTCTGAGATTTCACCGGATATGATAAGATAGAATAAAGTAAGAGGCGAAAAAGCAAGACTGGAGGCGCGGATTATGAAAGGAATATTCTATACAGCTTTAGGTGCGGTATCAGCATATGTACTGGCAATTATTCCGGGAAGGAAAAAGGGAAAAGCATCACTGCCGAACGTATACTATGCGCACCGGGGACTTCATGAGAACCATAATGGATGTCCGGAAAATACGTTAAAAGCATTTCAAAGAGCAGTGGATTCCGGATATGGAATTGAAATGGATATCCAGTTGACAAGGGATGGAAAAGTTATTGTTACTCATGATATGGATTTGAAAAGAGTTGCGGGAATCCGAGAAAAAGTAGATCATTTTACGTATGAAGAATTGCAGAAGATTCCTCTGTTTGAGTCCGGAGAAAGAATTCCTCTCTTGGAAGATGTTCTAAAGCTTGTAGACGGAAAAGTTCCGCTGATCGTAGAATTGAAATATAAACAAGGAAGTGTCATCTGTGAAAAAGCAGATCAGCTTTTGAAAAATTATAAAGGGTATTATTGTATAGAATCTTTTCATCCCCAGGTACTTTTCTGGTATCGAAAGCACCGGCCGGAAGTAATGCGGGGACAGCTGGCCATGAATTATCGCAAGATGGAAGGATGGGAAAATCCGCTTCACTGGGCGCTCGAGAATTTGTTGTTTAATTTTCTGACGAAACCGGATTTTATTGCCTATGATAGAAGAACCCCGCGGGCAGTGGCAAAAGAGCTGTGCCGAAGAGTGTTTCGATGTCCGGCGGTGGCGTGGACGATCCGAAGCCAGGAGCAGTTAGAGGCGGCAAAGCCTTATTTTCAGTATTTTATTTTTGAAGGATTTACACCGGAAAAATAGCAGAAAGGAATAAAAAATGAATAAAACAATGATAACTGTGCTATATGAAAAGGAGAGTCAGATACTGCAGTTTGCGGCTTCTGAATTAAAAAAATATCTGGAAAAATTGTGGGTGCAGGTTAGTATTCTGCCATATCACACGCCGGATTATTTTCTAAAAGAAATTGTGTTAGAAGTGTCAGAGGAATTTGAGGTAGAGAACGAGAAATTAGATGATGGCTATGAAATCTGTATTGATAATCTTTCAGGCTACATCCGCGGTGTAAATGAGCGGAGTGTACTTCTTGGCGTATATCGTTTTTTAAAAGAGATTGGATTTAGTTTTCTGCGTCCGGGAATCTTTGGGGAGAAAGCGCCGCAGTATTTGCAGGAACATCATATCAATCTGCGGGAACTGCCATCTTACCGTCATCGTGGGATCTGTATTGAAGGAGCGGTTTCTTATGAAAATGTACTGGAAATGATTGACTGGCTTCCGAAAGCAGGAATGAATTCTTATTTTACGCAGTTTTTTGTGCCATATGAATTTTTCCGTTCCTGGTATGAACATCGTAATAACCCGCATGCAGTACCGGAGGAAGTTCCTTCCGTGGAAGAAGCTGAGCGGTTTATCAGAGAGACAGTATCTGAACAGATGAAGTTAAGAGGACTTCTCTGGCACGCAGCCGGTCATGGCATCACAACGGCAGCAGTGCAGGTTCAGGGACTTGGATGGGATGAAGATGATATTTCAATTGTACCGGAAGAATTTCGAAGCTGGCTTGCAGAGATAAGCGGGGAACGAAAACTTTTTGGAGGGATTGCCTTAAATACCCATCTGTGCTATTCCAAACCGGAAGTGAGGGAGAGAATTGCAAATGTGGTTATTGAATATTTAGAGAAAAATCCGGGAGTGGATGTAATGCATTTCTGGCTTGCAGATGCCAGCAATAACAGCTGTGAATGTGAAGACTGCCGTCGCAGGCTTCCGGCTGATTGGTATGTGGAGATGCTGAATTTGGTAGATGAGAAAATGACAGAGAAAGGACTTGAGACAAAAATTGTATTTCTCAGTTACTGTGATCTGCTTTGGCCGCCAAAGGAAACAAGAATCCAGAATGAAGACCGTTTTCTCTTTATGTTTGCACCGATTTCCCGTTCTTACAAACAGGCACTGCCGACAGAAACAGATGCAAAGATACCGGAGTTTTCCCTGAATCATTGTAAAATGCCGGATGATGTAGAGGAAAACCTTGCATTTTTAAATGGATGGAAACAGGTTTTTGGCGGAGACAGTTTTATTTATGATTATCATTATATGTGGAATCTTTTCCGTGACTGGGGAGATTTCTACGAAGCAAGAGTACTCTGGCAGGATATTCGGAATTTGGAGGAAATTGGATTAAATGGATATATGAGTTGCCAGGAAACAAGAGCATTTGCACCGACCGGACTGGGAATGTTTATTCTTTCGGAGACTTTGTGGAAAAAAGAACAGGATTTTGGTGAACTTGTGGATAAGTATTTTCAGCTTGCCTACGGAGAGCATGGGGAGGAGATCCGCTCTTATGTAGAAAAACTGTCCCGCCTTTCTTATGAAGAACAGCCGGAGAGCGACCGGGCAGGGGAAGATTCTTTGGCAGCGGAAAAGCTTGAGGCTGGAATACGCCTGACCGAAGAGATGCGGCCGCGGCTGGAACATTTTATGAAGCAGGCAGCAGGCACAGATCAGGTATCCTATGAATATCTGTTAAGCCACGGACAGGCAGCGGAACTGTATATGCAGGCAATGCTGGAGCGAAGAAGGGGAAAGGAAGAGAAAGCAAAGGCTGCTTATGAACGTTTGAAAATATATCTTGGCGTGAGCGAAATGAGATGGCAGGGCGGATTTGATGTTTACTGGTTTATACGGCATCTGGATCCACTATTTAAGAAATAACAGAAAGAAGAATCAACATGCATGATCAATTGACAAAAAGCGATATTCAGAAGATGAAAGAGGAAATTGAGTATCGGAAACTGGTTGTTCGCAAAGAAGCGTTAGAGGCAGTGAAAGAAGCCAGAGCCCACGGAGATCTGAGTGAAAATTTCGAGTATCACGCAGCGAAAAAGGATAAGAATATAAATGAAAGCCGGATACGGTATCTGGAACGAATGATTAAGACGGCAGAAATTATTTCTGACGAATCTAAGGAAGATGAAGTGGGACTGAATAATACGGTAGAAATCTATTTCGAAGACGAAGATGAAACAGAAACATTTAAACTTGTAACAACGGTAAGAGGAAATTCTCTGGCCGGGAAGATTAGTACAGAATCTCCAATAGGTAAGGCGGTGCTTGGCCATAAAGTTGGAGACAGAGTGTTTGTAAAAGTCGGAGAGAGCGGAGGCTACTACGTGCAGATCCGTGCTTTAGATAAAACATCAGATGATTCTGATGCATTGAGAAAATTTTAAACAGAGAGAAACCCGTGCTGATAGCGAATGCTGAAGGCACGGGTTTATTGATTTTGTCTATAGATATATTATCTAAATCGATTGGACGAAAAAGAGTTGTTCTGATAAAATAGGCTCGAAAAATTTAGTAAGGAGGAAAGAATTAATTTATGAAAAGAAACATGTTAGCACGTGTTGCGGCATTATCTATGTGTGCAGCACTATTTTTAGCAGGATGTGGAAGTGATTCAAAATCTGAAGACAAGAAAACTTCCACAGGTAAAACAGCTACAGCTTCTACAGAAAAAGAAGAATTGCATGTAGCAATTTCTGCAAATCCACCATCTTTGGATCCACAATCAATCAACTCAAATATCGTAGGTGGGATTGGAATTCACGTATATGAATCACTGTTTGCTATGAACGAGAATTATGAGCCGATGCCTGTATTAGCAGAGTCTTATGAAGTGAGTGATGATGGTATGGTTTATACAATCAAACTTCGTCAGGGAGTAAAATTTCACAATGGTGAAGAGATGACTGCAGATGATGTTGTAGCTTCTATGAATCGTTGGCTGGAAGTATCTGCGAAAGCAAATACATTAATTGGCGGTTCTACATTTGAAAAAGTAGATGACTATACAGTAACCTTAAAGGCAAATCAGGCTTCTTCAGATATTATTATGATTCTTGCAAGTCCAATTCAGTTTGCTGCTATTTATCCGGCGGAAGTTGTGGAATCAGCAACTGCAGATGGAATTGACGAGTACATTGGTACAGGTCCTTATAAAGTGGCTGAGTGGAAGCAGGATCAGTATGTAAAATTAGAAGAGAATGCAGATTATGCGCCGGCAGAAGGAGAAGCAAGTGGTCTTGCAGGAAAGAAGCAGGCAGCAACAAAGACTCTTTATTTTGATGTTGTAACAGATACAGCAACTCGTATTGCGGGAGTTCAGAATGGTCAGTATGACATTGCAGAAGAAATTCCGGCAGATAATTATGAAGAGTTGTCAAAAGATGAAAATCTGAAGATGAGTGTAGAGCGCGGTGGTACATTGAATTTGTTCTTAAATACAACAGAAGGTATTATGGCTGATGTAAATATGAGACAAGCAATTCTAGCAGCATTAAATTGTGATGATATCTGTATGGCAAGTTACGGAAATCCTGATTTATATGAAGTAAATGCAAGCTGGTCAGTACCAACTGATGCACAGTGGGGAACTGATGCAGGAAAAGAGTACTATAATCAGAATGATGTTGAGAAGGCAAAAGAGCTGCTGAAAAAAGCAGGATATAACAACGAAAAGATTGTGCTCGTAACAACACCTGACTATGCAGAGATGTATAATGCCACACTTGTCGTACAGGAACAGTTAAAAAATGCAGGAATCAATGCAGAAGTAGAAAGCTATGATTTCAGTACATTTATGGAACATCGTGCAGATCCGAAACAGTTCTCAATGTTCATTACAAGCAACAGCTACAATATGCTTCCAATCCAGTTATCTGTCCTTGATAAAGGATGGGCAGGACTTAATGCGCAGGAAGTAACAGATGGAATTCAGAAAATCCGTTCAGCAGCATCGGACGAAGAGGCTGCAAAAGCATGGCAAGATCTGCAGACATTCTTATATGAGGATGGAGCAGCAACTGTTATTGGACATTACACAGGTATTAGTGCAATGAGTAATAGCGTAGAAAATGTTGGTTATCTGAGATTCCCGATTTACTGGAATGCAACAGCTTCAAAATAGTCACAATGGTCAGGGCGGAGTGCGAAAGCAGTCCGCCCTGATTGTAAGAAGAGAGGAGCAAATGTGATATGCTGTCTTATATTTCTAAACGAATTTTATCACTAATACCAGTTATGTTTGTAGTATCATGCGTTGCGTTTTTAATTGTGTATATGATTCCGGGAGGGCCGGCAACAGCATTGTTGGGAATGGAGGCTACACCAGATCAGATTGAAGCATTGAATACAGAACTGGGATTTAATCGACCATTCCTGACACAATATCTGGACTGGTTTAGCGGAATTTTCCGAGGTGACTGGGGAGAATCTTATTTTCTTCATCAGTCTGTGCTGGATGCCATTGCAGAATACTTTCCACCAACATTAAGCCTTGCAATTCTTGCCCAGATTATTGCGCTTATCATTTCAATTCCAATGGGAATTCTTGCAGCCTATAAAAGGGGAACTGCATTAGACGTAACAGCGGTATCTGTTTCTTTGCTTGGTGCAGCACTTCCGGGCTTTCTTTTAAGTATGTTCCTGATGCTTGTGTTCAGTGTATATAATCACTGGTTTCCAGTTGCAGGCTACGCAAGTCTTTCGAAAGGTCTGTTGGAGCATTGGAAATACCTATTTGTGCCGGCGCTTTCTCTGGGAATTGTGCAGGCAGCTTATTTAACCCGTATGACAAGATCAGCTCTTCTGGATGTTTTGTACAGAAACTATATTCACACGGCTCGTTCAAAAGGGTTGAAAGAAATGAAAGTGGTAATGACATACGGACTGAAAAATGCGGCTCCGGTTATCCTTACTGCAGTGGGACAATCTTTCGGAAGTTTGATTACAGGAACGATAGTAACAGAAACATTATTTAATATACCTGGACTTGGCATGCTCACAATCAGTTCGATTAATCGACGCGATGTATTTGTCATCCAGGGAGTAGTGCTATTTGTTACGCTATTATATGTACTTGTGAATCTGGCAGTGGATATTTTGTACGGATTTGTTGATCCAAGGCTTCAGCCGGGCCGGAAATAAGGAGGTTTGCAATGTATTTTTCAAGAAAAGAAATGTCAAAAGCAAGTGAGGCAATTTTTCGGGAACAGCGCCAGATAAGAAAAGAAAGATTATTGTCGAGTCCGGCATTGCTTATCGGAACAGTTGGATTTCTTATAATCCTGTTTGCGGCGCTGCTTGTACCTATGTTTAGTTCTGTAGATCCGAATGCAATGACCGTGTCGGCGCGGTTTCAGGCGCCTGGCGGCAAATACTTATTCGGAACAGATGAATTTGGGAGAGATTTATTTGTCCGTTTGATGTACGGGGCGAGGGTGTCACTCTGGGTAGGCGGATGTGTCGCAATTTTTTCCTGCGTATTGGGAACAATTATTGGAATTTATGCAAGTTATTTCAAAATACTTGATCATATTTTGATGAGAATCTGTGATGGATTGATTGCGATTCCGGGAATCCTTTTGGCAATTGCACTCATTGCTGCACTTGGTACATCGAGTTGGAATGTAGTTGTAGCTCTTACTATTGTATATACGCCAAGTGTTGCACGAACTGTCCGGGCAAGTGCACTTGTAATTCGTGAACAGCCATATGTAGAAGCGGCAAAAGTACAGGGATTCAGTAATTTTCACATTTTATGGAAATTGATCCTCCCAGGCGTAATTTCTCCGTTAACAGTACAGGCCTCTTTTATTTTTGCACAGGCGATTATATCGGAGGCATCTCTAAGCTTTCTTGGAGCAGGGGTTCCGGCACCAGCTGCAAGCTGGGGAAATATGCTCCAGGCTAGCAAATTGGTATTTTCAAAAGCACCGTGGACAATGCTCTTCCCAGGGGCAGCAGTAATTCTCTGTGTATTAAGTTTAAATCTTCTGGGAGATGGACTGAGGGATTATCTGGACCCGAGAGTGAAAGGAGGAGCAAAGAAATAATGAGCGAGCAAAAAAATAAAAAAGAACCAATTTTGAAAATGAAAGATTTAAGAGTGCTCTTCTCTGTTCACAAAAAATGGCTTCCGGCGGTAGATGGTGTAAATCTTAGCATTCAGCAAGGAGAAATTATTGGAGTAGTAGGAGAATCCGGTTCGGGAAAGAGTGTTATGTCTCAGTCGATTCTTCGGCTGAGAGATCATGACACAAAAGTTCAGTATGAAGGTGAAATCATATTTGAAGGGGAGGATCTGTTGAAACGTCCGCTTGACAAGATGCGGGAAATTCGGGGAAACCGCATTTCTGTTATTTTTCAGGATCCATTAAACTCTCTGAGTCCGGTACACACAATTGGAAAACAGCTGAGTGAGATTCTTGTACTTCATAAGAATGTAACAAAAAAAGAGGCACAGGCCAAAGCAGTTGAAATGTTGAAGCTGACAGGCATTCCGAATCCGGAACAATATATGAAGAAATATCCATTTGAGTTGTCAGGAGGAATGCAGCAGAGAGTTATGATCGCAATGGCACTTGCATGTGAGCCGAAACTTTTGATCGCAGATGAACCTACAACAGCTCTAGATGTTACAATTCAAGAACAGATTTTGTATTTAATTCGGGAATTAAATGAAAAGCTTGGAATGTCGGTGCTGTTTATTACACATGATATGGGTGCTGTTTCGCAGCTTTGTCACAGTGTGAAAGTCATGTACCTGGGACAGGTAGTTGAAGATGCAAGAACAGAAGAATTATTTGCGCATCCATTGCATCCATATACAGAAGGACTGCTTGCATGTATTCCTCATCTTGGGGTCGAGAGAGGAAAGGAACTGGCAACCATTTCAGGTTCTGTTCCACCACTTTCTAAAATTCCGTCCGGATGTCATTTTTGTACTAGATGCAAAGAGGCAGATGAAAGATGCTGCAATCAGAATCCACCTCTTGTTGAAGTGTCGGAGGGACATTTCGTAAAATGCTGGAAATTTGCAAAAGATAATTGCAAAGAGAAGGGGGTGTAGAAATGGGAGAATGTTTGCTGGAAGTAAAGAATTTGAAAAAAACATATCCAATCTATGGGAAAATGGGGAAATTATTTGGAGCCAAAGATCATATGTGTGCAGTAGATGGGATGTCATTTCACATTAATGAAGGGGAAACCTATGGTTTGGTAGGAGAATCCGGATGCGGGAAATCCACAAGCGGGCGTTCTATTGTAGGTCTGACAAAGCCTGATGGAGGCTCCATTTTATACCATGGGCAGGATCTCTGTAAATTGAGTGAAAAAGAATTTCGTCCATTGCGAAAAGAATTACAAATGGTTTTTCAGAATACCTTATCAGCTTTGAACCCTCGCCAAAGGATTGGGGCAATTATGGAAGACATTTTAAAAATTCACGGAATGAGTGACGGAGCGAAACGAAGAGAGCAAGTAATTGAAACATTGAAAAAAGTTGGACTTTCAGAAGAACACTATTTTCGTTTTCCGCATGAGCTATCGGGAGGACAGGTGCAGCGGCTTGGAATTGCCAGTGCGCTTTTGATTCATCCGAAACTGATTGTGTGCGATGAGCCAGTTTCTGCTCTTGACGTTTCCATTCAGGCGCAGATTTTAAATATGTTGATGGAACTTCAAAAAGAGCTGCAGTTGAGTCTTCTCTTTATTTCTCATGATATTGGAGTAATCCGTTTTATATCTGATCGTATTGGAGTTATGTATCTTGGCTCTCTTGTAGAAGAAACGGATACAGAAGAACTATTTGGAAATCCGCTGCATCCTTATACGAAGGCATTGCTGGCATCTGCGCCAGATCCATATATCAAGCGCAAAGATTTTGTGGCATTAAAAGGTGAGCAGCCGGTACGGACAGAGGAGTTTACAGGATGTGCCTTTTGCAGTCGCTGTCCGCATGCGACAGAACAGTGTAAAAAGGAATCTCCTGTATTGCGAGAAGTAGCAAAAGGGCATAAGGTTGCTTGTCATCTTGTAAAATCTCCGGATATTACAGATGTAATAAGAAAAAATAGTTAAATGATATATAAAATCCTGTTTTGAGACAATCACAGACTAACTGCGGATAAGTTTTGAAACAGGATTTTTGTTTCAGGTTACGAATTTGTAAGGTTTCTGTGAGAAAATGTAAGGAAATTCAATGGAAGTAAAGGAAAAGGACAGCTATAATAAGGACATAGAAGCAAAGAGGAGACATTTTAAGGCGCTGACGGCGACTGAGATGCAGATGTACAGCGGCGGAAAAGGAAGGCATAGATGAAATTATTAAAGAAACTACTGGCTCTTATGATAGTGTTGTTCCTGCTTGCCTGCGGTTATCTTGGATATAAGGGATATCAGGACTATGAGACAGCTCTTTCTGCTATGAGTATGGAAGAGATGGAACAGAAGATTCAATCCATTGGTAATTACACAAAGTTGGAAAATCTGCCGGAAACGTATGTGAAGGCGGTTTTGGCAGTGGAGGATAAGAGATTTTACAGACATTTTGGAATCGATCTGATTGCCACCTGCCGGGCTTTTGTGAATGACATAAAAGCAATGGCTCCGGTGGAGGGAGGAAGTACGATTACACAGCAGCTTGCGAAAAATCAGTATTTTTCTCAGGAAAAGAAAATAACGCGAAAAATTGCGGAATTATTTATGGCATTTAAAATAGAGCAAAGCTTTACAAAAGATAAGATATTGGAAATGTATGTGAATTCTATCTTTTTTGGAAATAATTATTACTGCGTGGGAGATGCGAGTATTGGCTACTTTGGAAAGCTGCCGGAGCAGATGAGTGATGATGAGTGTACGATGTTGGCGGGGATTCCAAATGCACCGTCTGTCTATAATCCGGTTGTAAACCCGGAACTGGCAAGACAGCGGCAGCAGCAGGTTATTAGAAAAATGGAGCGGTGTGGAGACGTATTTCAGGGGAGAAGGTAATTTACCGTCTCCCCTGATTTTAGTCTGTTAAGCCGGCAGACTTTGCCATCCGGTTTAACCAGAATGGATAGAAGTCTGCTGTAAAATGGTAACCATCCGGTTCAAAGTATTCTGATTTTACAAGATTTGTATTATCAAGATAGATTAAATCTTCTTCCTCACAAAGCTCCCGGAGGATAGCATTGTAAGGGGTTATATCAGCGTAGTAAGAGCAGGAGGCAATTTTCTTTTCCTGTACCGGGAAAATAGAATTCATATAAATTGTTGCATCCGGCTGAATCGATTTGACATTTTGAATGATTGCTTTGTATTCTTTTTTGAATTCTGCCATATTTTCTCCGATTCGCTCAATATCATTAGATCCATAGGAGAGAAAAATGTTTTGCGGTGACAGATTCCGGAGAATTTCATAATGAGAATCCATTGTGTTCATATTCACCCCGATTGTCGCGATTACACTGGAAAGTGGGAGAAAATCATATGCGCTAATGGCTTCGGTAATGGAGTCACCCATAATAACGCTGTTGGTAAAGAGCTGTTTGTAGTTTCGGGAAGCAGGATCAATGTCAGATGCATCTGTAGAAAAGTCATCTTTGGAAGCATCCGTATTTTGCAGAGAAGTAATTTGCTTTTCGATTTCGGAGATATCCTTTGTTTCCATTTCTTTTAGTAAAGCAACTCCCTTGGAAGTATCTGATTCTTTAGAAGGAGTAAACAGATGGATTAATACCGGTATCATTATCAAAAGGAAGATACCAACACCTATTGTGATAAGTTGTTTTCGTTTCATAGTAAATGCCGCCTTTATTATCATTAATATAGTCTTGTAAAATATCTTAACACTTCCCGAGTGAGATTACAATGTGGCGGATGAATATGTAAAGAAATGTAAAGAAACAGGTACATAAGTATAGAATCCTATGTTAAAATAAGAATAGATTTTGCGGCTGAAGGAGGAAATAGAATTGAAGATTACAGAAGGATATATGCCATTTAAAGGTTATCAGACATATTACAGGATCGTGGGAGAATGCAGAGAAGGGAAAAAGCCGTTAATTCTGATGCACGGAGGACCGGGATCGACACATAATTATTTTGAAGTACTGGATTCACTGGCAGAAGATGGAAGAGCACTCATTATGTACGATCAACTTGGTTGCGGAAATTCCTATGTAGACAATCGCCCGGATCTTTGGAATCAGGAAACATGGACAGAAGAGCTGATCGCGCTCAGAGAACATTTGGGGTTAAAAGAAGTACATTTGCTTGGACAGTCATGGGGTGGAATGCTGGCACTTTCGTATGTATGTGATAAGAAACCGGAAGGAGTAAAGAGTCTGATTTTGTCCAGTACATTACCTTCATCAAAATTATGGGCAGAAGAGCAGCATCGCATGATCCGATTTATGCCGCAGGAAATGCAGGAGGCGATCGCCCATGCAGAAAAAACTGGGAATTACAATGATGAGGCATATTTGAAGGCGAATGAAGAATTTATGATGCGCCATTGTGCGGGAACGCCGGATCCGGAAGGACCGGAATGTTTGACAAGAGAGAAAAAATCCGGATCAGAATCTTATGTGACGGCGTGGGGACCGAATGAATTTACTCCACTTGGCAATCTGCGGGATTTTGAATATCGCGATCAGCTTGGGGATATCAAGGAACCAGCGCTTGTGATCAGCGGAATTAATGATCTTTGTACTCCTGTTGCGGCGAAAACAATGTATGACGGAATCCCGAATGCAAAATGGGAGCTGTTCCGTTATAGCAGACATGCATGTTTTGTAGAAGAGACGGAGAAATATATTCAGATTGTGCGTGATTGGATGAATGAAAATGACTAAGCAGGCGTTAGAACTGAAAAAAATTGAAGATTCAAAGCAGGATTATATAGAACTTCTTCTGCTGGCTGATGAGCAGGAAGATATGATTATGAAATATCTGGATCGGGGGACGCTTTTTGCAGCATATGATGAGAATCTGCTCGTAGGCGTATGTGTTGTGACAGAGGAGAAAGAGACGTACGGTGCAGGGGCATATGAAATAAAAAATCTGGCAGTCAAAGAGCAGTTGCAGCGCCGCGGATATGGGAAAAAGATATTAGAAGAGATCGAGAATCGTTACCGAGAGTGCTGCAAAGTTCTGTATGTTGGTACGGGGGACAGTCCGCTGACAGTGCCGTTTTACAAATCCTGCGGATATGCAGAATCTCATCGTGTAAAGAATTTTTTTACCGATCACTATGATCATCCAATCGTTGAGGCGGGGGTAGTGCTGAGGGATATGGTGTATTTTTGTAAAAAAATATGAAAAGAGAGGGAAAGGATATGCTGTGTATTAAAAATGGTTTAATTCATGATGCAGTGAACAGAGAAGCGTATAAGGGAGACATCCTTATAGAAAACGGAAAAATCAGTGCGATTGGGAGCGATATTTCTGTAACGGAAGGAACAGAAATCATTGACGCAGAGGGATTGCAGATATATCCGGGATTTGTTGAGGCACACTGTCATCTCGGACTCGATAACTATGCTTGTGGCTTTGAAGGAGATGACTATAATGAAATGACAGATATTATCTGTCCTCAACTGCGTGGTTGTGATGGCATTTATCCTCAAGATCCTACATTAAAAATGGCAGCAGAAGGTGGAGTTACTTGTGTTGCTACAGGGCCAGGATCGGCAAATGTATTAGGCGGCACATTTGTAGCGATAAAAACGGTTGGACAACGTGTAGATAAAATGATTGTGAAAGATCCTATCGCCATGAAATGTGCATTTGGAGAAAACCCAAAACGTTGCTATCGTGATAAATCCTGTTCTTGCCGTATGGATATAGCTTCCAAACTTCGTGAAACACTGAAAAGAGCAAGAGACTATATGGAGAGAAAGGAATTGGCGGGAGACGATATCAGTAAATGTCCGGTTTATGATCCGAAACTGGAAGCGTTGATTCCAGTTTTGAAAAAAGAAATTCCATTAAAGGCGCATGCACACCGGGCAGATGATATTTTTTCAGCAATTCGAGTAGCGAAAGAATGCGATGTACGTCTAACACTGGAACATGTGACAGACGGATCACTTATTGCAGAAGAACTTGCGGAAGAAAACTATCCTGTAGCAGTTGGGCCTACATTTGGTCATGCAACGAAACTGGAATTGATTAATAAATCGTTTGAAACGCCTGGAATTCTTGCAAAAGCAGGCTGTCAGGTATCAATTATTACGGATTCTCCGGTAATTCCACAACAGTATCTTGCACTCTGTGCAGGATTTGCGGTACAGAGTGGAATGGATGAATTCGATGCATTGAAAGCAATTACAATTAATCCAGCCAGACATATCGGAGTAAATGACAGAGTAGGATCTCTTGAAGTAGGAAAAGATGCCGATATTGTTATTGCAGATGGTTCACCATTAATTTCTACAACAAGAATTATAAAAGTACTGATTGATGGAAATATTATATAGAAAATGATGAATACAAAAAAGGCCGTGAATATCACAATATCACGGTCTTTTTGTCAATGCAAAAATAAATACAAGTAGTTCGGTTGCAGGATATGCCAGCCAAACACCAATCATTCCCCAAAAATGAGAGAGGATAAACGCCATAGGTATCAGAATAAAAAAACTTCGCAGTATCGAAATTATCTGTGCCGGAACAGGGTTGTTTATAGATATAAAATATGTAGAAAATACAATATTCAATCCGATAAACGGGCATGCAGTAAAATAAAGCTTTAAACCTGGAATAGCATATTTAGCTAAAAGCAAGTCTTGTTCATTGTTAAAAAAAGAAACTAAATGGGGAGCATTGCAGAAAATGATTCCGTATATTACACCAGATAAAAGGATGGAAGTAATGACGGAATATTTAAAAAGAGTGCGAATGTTTTCTTTTGCTCCTTTTCCGTGATTTTGACTGATCAAAGGTTGCATTCCTTGTGATAAACCAGTATATAGTGAGATTACAACAAGAGCAATTACACTAATTACACCAAAGGCGGCTACCCCTATATTTCCTGAAATTTTCAGAAGGATAAAATTAAATAAAAACATAACAATTCCGGACGCTGCTTCTGTTAGAAAAGGTGGAATACCGTTTGCAAGGATTTTGCAAATAGTTCTTTTCATTTCTACAAGATTAGGAATTGTTAAATGAAAAGAATTTTTTCTTCTGATAAAATACGGCAGCAGTACAAACATACTTATCACAGGAGAGAGACCGGTTGCAAATGCGGCTCCGAAAATCCCCATATGTAGCGGAAAAATAAAAATGTAGTCTAAAATAATATTTGAAAAGCTGCCCGTTATCATAGCTGCCATTGAAAGTGATGGGTTTCCATCATTTCGGATAAAACATTGCAATAAATGATTTAGCATAAAGGCAGGAGCGAAGAGCATGAGTACTTTCAGGTAAATATTTGTTATGGTGAATACTTCTTTGTCAGCGCCTAATATTTTAGTAAGATATTGGGAGGCGAATACTCCTGCAAAAAAGAAAATGGAAGAAAACACTAAAACAAGCAAAAGTGCGTTGATAAATACTTGATCAGCGTCCTTTGTTTTATTACGACTTTTAAGAATAGAAAAACGTGTACTTCCACCAACTCCAATCATAAGTCCTGTTCCGCTTATAATACAAAACACAGGAAAAGCAAGATTCAGAGCTGTAAGACCATTTGTTCCAATATCAGAGGAGACAAAAAAGGTATCAGCCAGCGTATAGCAGGAATAGGCAATCTGCCCTAAAATGTTAAAAGTAACATATTTTGAAAAATCTTTAAAGATAGTTGTGTTCATATAGCCTCCCGATTTAAAGGTAATTTAACAAAAAAACGCTTCCAGATATAAAATAGCCTTTATATCCGGGAGCGTTTCAAACCGTGGATATAGAATAACATAGAAATAGAAAAAGCGCAAGAAAATATGCGAGCGCGGAAATTGCAGCATATATAATAGAGAATAATGTAACGGTTAGGCAGACAGCAAAACAGTTTTGATTTCGTAAGAGTATGGTACATATAGATGAACAAAAGAGGTGGGAATGTGTTTGGCAGAACATTTAGGATATTCAGGGTTTTTGGTCCTATGTCAAGATTTAGTACAAGTTAAAATGAAGTTTTCCTCATCTTAACCTGCCAGCTGCAATTCGTCTTGCTGAAGCCTACGATACAGCTCTTCATAATCGTTTGGTGACATATAATCACAGTGACTATG
>JAGZJD010000003.1 GCA_018365895.1 Lachnospiraceae bacterium
AATGGAGAGCAGGTTGACAGCAAAAATATAAAGAAACATAAAAACGATGTGTTCCGATTAGCACAGTTAATCACAGCCAATACAAGGCAAGTTCTCAGTCCGGAAATAGCAGAGGATATGAAAAAGTTCTTATCTGAAATAGCTGATGAAACAGTGGATTTAAAGTCCTTGGGTATAAGAGGAACAGATAAGCAGAAAATGACAGATATGTTGTACCAGTGTTATGGGTTGAAGGATAATATATAGTACAAGTGTTCTTAAAGATTTTGGACTCAGTGAATCCAAAATCCATGCGGTTATTATTGAAGATTTATATATTGCAGGATAAAATTTATTGAACAAAAAAGCCTTTATAGGTTGTAATTTTCAATGAAAATATTGAAAGATACTGAGGTGTTAGCAAATTGCGACACCTCTTTTCTTTTGCGAAAAACCTACTTGAAAAATTTGGATAATCAAACTTCGTGAGGGGTTGCCAAACTTTTTGAGGGTCTTTCGTGAGGGTTTTGCAGAAATTGATCGGTAATAGAGCTCTGGGGTCTGGAAGAAGTTGTAAAGAGCCATGAAGAAGCGTTGCTGCATGTTTGACAGCGGGAAGCCTGCTCATATCAAGTCTGGTGTTAACATCGGTAGTATCCGAAATGTTTGTGAATGAACACACATATATTTTATAGATTTATGCAGATAATATAGGAGAAGAAGCACCGGACGATTGTGCCAGAATGAGCTGATCAGATGATGCTTTTTATTTTGGGGAGGTGGATTATGGCAGAGATAAATAGCAGAAAAGCTGCAATTATCGGTTGCGGATTTGTCGGCGCAGCATCGGCATTTGCATGTGGATAGCCGTTCTGTTCATGCATTTATTATCGGGGAGCATGGAGACAGTGAAATTGCGGCGTGGAGCAGCGCGAATATATCGGGAATCCCGCTTCGGAATTTCTGTGAACTGAATGGGCACACGAGTCATGAAGAAGCGATGAGAGAGATTGGGGAAGGTGTGAAAAACAGCGCTTACCATATTATAGAGAAGAAGGGGGCAACATATTATGGCATTGCCATGTCTGTGCGAAGAATCTGTGAGGCAATCGTGCGTGATGAAAAAACGATTTTGCCGGTATCGAGCATACAACACGACAATCACGGAATTTCAGGTATTGCTCTCAGTATGCCTGCAATTGTCGGAAAAGATGGTATAGAAGGAACAGTTCCGATCAGTTTGAACAGCCAGGAGGAAGAAGCGCTGCAACATTCGGCGGAGACATTAGAAAATATAATCCGGGAAAATCTTCTATCTACGTAAATTAAAAAGTGAATAACGATTAAGTCAAGGGCGGAGGTGTAAAATATGTCAAGTACAATACAAATTCGTGTCGATGATGAGCTAAAAACGAAATCTGATCAGCTTTTTAAAGATCTTGGAACAGATACAACTACGGCGATTAGAATGTTTTTAACACAAGCTGTGGCAAATAATGGTTTTCCATTTGAAATTAAAAGAATCGTACGAAGTCCATATAATCCTATGACGGAAGAGGAGATTTTAGAAAAACTGGAGAAATCCAGAGAGTCAGCGACAAAGGGAAATTACAAATCAGCGGAAGCAGTTGTTTCAGAACTGAGGGGAAAATTTGGTGTTCATAGATAATATATTTCATGAACTTCAAGACTACGAAAACCAAATGATATAAAATGGAAATAACGAAATAAAGGAAAAGTATATTCATACAAAACAGACCACCGGCTAAGTGATATGATACCCTCAAGTAGGATACCAAAGCCGGTGGTCTTGTTTCATTAAAATACGAACCTCTCAGTCGAATTTAGTCATCAGTTGTTTCACGACGAATTAGAACAGGTGTAATTTGTCTGTGAATAGGTTCTTTTAATGGTGTCGGTTTTCTTTTTTTCATTTCATTCATTTGAAGAACTAAAAGTTCTAAAGCAGATTTTGCGATTTTATCAATTTGCTGACCGATGGTTGTAATTGGGATGATTGCTTCGTTGGCAATTGGAGAGTTATCGAATCCAACAATTTGATAATCTTCCGGCAGTTTTCCGTATTTTTGGAAAATTAGATTTAGAAAAATATTGGCATAAGTGTCATTCGCAAGGAATACGCCTTTTTTCTTATCGGAATAAGAGCTATCAATCTGTTCAAATACTTTTCGGATTGCATTATAAGTTGTTTCATAATTATAACCAAGATCTTGAAGCATTAAATGATACGGAATATTGTATTCTTTACAAGTATCTTCAAAGCCCCTGATACGATTATAAGAGGGAATCTGCTCAGGGACAGGAACATTTACATGGATGAGGATATCGCATTGATTTCGTATCAAAAGATTCGTTGCCTGCACAGCCCCCATATAATTGTCCGTATTTACACTGCAGATGTGTTCTGCTTCCCGCTCAATTGCAACTATTGGAATATGATAAGAAGCAAGTTCTTTTGAAGAGAAGGTATGACTTAATATAATGAGCCCTTCGATTTTATATGCCATCAGTTCATCTAAATATTGCTGTTCTAATTCTTTTTTATCACTGCTTACAAAAACAAGAAATTTATAATGATAATCTGAATAGCTGGATAAAATTTGATTTAACATTTCAGAATAATAGTGAAGATACAGATTAGGTATAATGATTCCAATAAATTCACTTTTTCCATTTGCTAATACTTTTGCAAGTTTATTTTCTTGATAACCCAGTTCTTCTAATGCTTTTGCAATTTTTTCCTGATTCTTCAGGGTTAGAGAGTCAGGCTGATTAAAATATCGTGATATTGTGGTTTTTGAAAAATTAGTATATTTTGCAATATCTGCAAATGTTACATTCTTTTTACCCATAATTTAAAACTCCTGTACTATAAACTCCTTTTAGTATATCAAGAAGAAAAGGAAAAAGCAATGTAAAAATAACTGGTTATGTAACCGGTTATTTTTTAGTGGGAATATTGGAATTAATATTGACATTCTTAATATTATTGTGTACTATTAAGTTAGAAAGTAACCGGTTACTTTACCAGTTACTTAATCGGCTTAGAAATGAGAAAATGGAGGAAGAATTGAAATGAGAGCAGTTACAAAAAAGAAAGCTGTTTCTAAAAAGCAAACGTTTGCACAGAAATTGAGCTATGTAAAGAAAAATTGGCAGCTATATCTGTTTTTTTTGATGCCGGCACTTCTTTTGACAATTATTTTCAAATACATTCCTATGAGTGGGGTATTGATTGCATTTGAAGATTATAATGTCATAGATGGAGTTTTCGGCAGTAAATGGGTAGGATTAGAGTATTTTAGAAGATTTTTATCATCTCCGGATTTTATGAATTATTTATTGAATACTTTGAAACTAAGTGTTTATGGATTGTTGTGGGGATTTCCGGTACCGATTATTCTTGCACTGCTATTAAATCGTATTCGCAGAGCCGGAATAAGAAAGAAAATTCAATTATTAATCTATGCTCCGAATTTTATCTCCGTAATTGTTTTATGTGGAATGGTCCGTATGTTTCTTTCCCCTGTCGGTCCGATCAATGGAATATTAGGAATTGAAGCTAACTGGATGACAATGCCGGAATCTTTTCGAACAATCTACATTGCGAGCAGCATCTGGCAGACGGCTGGCTGGTCATCTATTATGTATACCGCTGCATTATCGAATGCGAGCAAAGATTTAGAAGAAGCGGCAATTGTGGATGGTGCAAATATTTTTCAGCAGATTCGCTATGTCGAACTTCCGGCGATTAAAAATATTATTGTAATTCAATTTATTTTACAGGCAGGAAATATTATGAGCATCGGATTTGAAAAAGCGTTTGCCTTACAGACAGATATGAACTTGCCTGCATCAGAAATTCTTTCTACATATGTATATCGAATCGGACTTTTAAATGGAGATTATGGATATTCAACAGCAGTTGGATTGTTTAACTCTATTATCAATGTAATTTTATTGATTGCGGTAAACTGGATTGTAAAAAAATTGAATGATGGAGAAGGATTATAGGAGGTCTCAGAATGGAAACGAAAAGAAAAATGAAGCTTGGAACATCTGATAAATTGCTTCTGGGATTTGGATATCTTATACTTGGAATCTTTGTCCTTGCAGTAATTGTTCCGCTTGTATATGTTGTTGTAGCTTCTTTTATGGATCCAAACGTATTGAATAGTCAGGGAATCAGTCTGAATTTTAAAAACTGGACATTGAATGCATATCAAAGAGTGTTGGAAAATGAAATGATATGGAGAGGATTTTTAAATTCTTTCTTTTACTCAGTAGCATTTACAGTGATTTCGGTTTTTGTGACAATGCTGGCAGCTTATCCAATGTCAAAAAAAGAATTTGTAGGAAGAAAATTTTTCAACGCACTTTTTTTGATTACAATGTTCTTTGGAGGCGGATTGATTCCAACATTTATTTTGGTAAATCAGCTGCATATGGTTAATACGATTTGGGCAATTTTGCTTCCGGGTGCATTTAATGTATGGAATATGATTTTAGCAAGAACGTACTATCAATCTATCCCAAAAGAATTACGGGAAGCTTCAGCAATTGACGGTTCAAATGAAATACAGCATTTCTTTAAAATTATGCTGCCGGTATGTAAGCCGATTCTTGCGGTATTAGCATTATGGTCTTTTGTCGGAATGTGGAATAGTTATTTTGACGCTATGATCTATTTGAATGATGCTGATTTGCAGCCGCTGCAGTTAGTATTGCGATCTATTTTAGTTCAGAATACACCGCAGCCTGGTATGATTGCTGATATTCAAAGTACAGCAGAAATGGCAAAAGTTGCAGAATTACTTAAATATGCAACGATTGTAGTATCCAGCCTTCCACTATTGATTATGTATCCATTTTTCCAAAAATATTTTGATCAGGGAATTATGGTTGGTTCAGTGAAAGGGTAATAGGAGGAATTGAAAATGAAGAAAAGAATAAAGTCAATCGTTGCACTAGGTCTTTCTTTGATGTTGATGATTTCAGCAGCAGGATGTGGAAAAAGAGAACGAATGGAAGCTGAAATTGATCCAGATACTCCAATTGAAGAAGTTTCATTTCCGTTGAAAGAAAAAACAGAGTTGTCATTCATTACAAACGCACCGGCAACATCTACGCAGGAACCAAATGAAAGAGCTATTTTTAAAAGATTAGAAAAACAGACAAATGTACATATTGATTGGACATGTTTTGTTGCAGATCAGTTTGCAGATAAAAAGAACCTTGCGCTTGCACAATTTGGAAATCTTCCGGATGGGTTATTTAATGCGGGAATGAATGACTATGACATATTACGTTATGCGAAACAGGGAATTATTATACCTGTTGAGAAATTAATTGATAAATACATGCCTAATTTGCAGAAGGTTTTTGAAAAATATCCAGAGTATCGAACTATGTGTACGGCTCCTGACGGGCATATCTATTCTTTCCCATGGATTGAACAGTTAGGGGAAGGAAAGGAAGCCATTCAGGCAATTGGCAATATTCCGTATATTAATAAAAAATGGTTGGATTATTTAGGATTGGAAATACCGAAATCAACAGAAGAGTTGGAAGAAGTGTTGATTTCATTCAGAGATCATGCAGAAGAGCTAGAGAAAGAATTTGCCATCGAGGGAAAAGTAATCCCAATGTCTTTTATCATTAATAATGGGGATCAGGATCCTGGAATTTTAATCAACGGATTTGGTGAAGGGTATGGAGATACGGGAGACCATTTTGCTGTGACTGATGAAGGAAAAGTAATATATACGACTGTACAGGAAGGATATAAAGAAGGTATTAAATGGCTGCATGGACTCGTGGAACAAAAACTGGTAGATCCAGAAGCTTTCACACAGGAGTGGTCTACTTATGTAGCGAAAGGAAAAAGTCATCGATATGGACTTTGTTTTACATGGGATATTTCAAACATTGACAATTACGAGGATTATGTGATGCTTCCGGCATTGGCAGGACCGGATGGTCTAGTCAATGTAACACGGCAAAACAATAGTGAAACGAGTGGATTTGATCGAGGAAGATGTGTTTTGACAACAAGTTGTAAAAATACAGCGTTAGCTGCCGCCTGGATTGACCAGATGTATGCTCCGCTCCAATCTCCACAGAATAACTGGGGAACTTATGGGGAAAAAGATTCTTTTAACATTTTTGAAATGACAACAACAGAAACCGGAGAAAAAATGTTGAAACATATGGATCTTGGAGGAGAATCACCGGTAGAAGTAAGAGAAGCTCAATCGGTAAATGGTCCGCTGGCAATATTAAATGAATATTATGACGTATATGTGACACAACCGGCAGATGCAAAATGGCGTTTAGATAATATGCATGAAACATATCTAAAAGATATGCACAGTAAATATGTATATCCAAATGTATTTATGAGCATTGACGATACGAATAAAGTGTCACAGTATGATACAGATATAAAAAAATATGCGGAGCAGAAAAAAGCAGACTGGATTTTGAACGGAAACATTGAAGAAGAATGGGATAGCTATTTAAAGAAAATGGAACAGTATGGTCTGTCTGATTATCTGGCAATAAAACAAAAATATTTTGATCAGTATCAAGCGTCTTTAGCAAATGAAGATTTAGAAGAAAAGGAGTAAACTATGAAAGATGAATTAAAGAAAGCCCGGGAATATGAAAGAGAAGAGCAAAAAAGAATTCCAGAGGGTGAAAAACCTTTATTTCATGTGACACCGCCGATTGGATGGATGAATGATCCGAATGGATTTTCTTTTTATCAAGGAAAGATACATCTGTTTTATCAGTATCATCCTTATACGCGAGACTGGGGACCTATGCATTGGGGACACAGTATTTCAGAGGATATGATATCTTGGGAAATGATGCCGGCAGCCATGGCGCCGGATCAAGAATATGACAGAATGGGCTGTTTTTCAGGAAGTGCGATTGAAAAAGACGGAAAGCATGTACTTGTTTATACCGGAGTAAGTAAACAGAACATGTCGGATGGTACAACGGAAGAACGACAGAATCAGTGTATTGCCTATGGAGATGGAATAACTTATAATAAATATGAGCATAATCCGGTAATTACAGGTGATATGCTGCCAGAAGGATGCAACCGCATTGATTTTCGAGATCCGAAAGTGTGGAAAAAGGGAGATACTTATTATTTAGTCGTAGGAAATAAAAATAAAGACGAAAAGGGACAAGTGGTTCTTTTTTCAAGCGATGATCTGGAAAACTGGAAATTTGAAACTATATTAGCAGAAAACACCACCGGAAAAATAGGAACAATGTGGGAATGCCCTGATTTCTTCGAATTAGATGATTCCTATTTTTTGATTTGTTCTCCACAAAATATGAAAGCGGAAAAATATAAATTTCACAATGGTCATAATTCCGTATATTTTTCAGGTAGATATAATGAAAATACACATGAATTTCAAAAGGAAGAAGCAAAGTTATTAGATTATGGGTTAGATTTTTATGCACCGCAGACAACAGAATTGCCGGATGGGAGACGTGTTTTAATCGCATGGATGAAATCCTGGGATGCAAATATGATACCAGATGATCAAATATGGCAGGGAATGATGACATTACCGAGAGAATTACGATATAGAAATGGTATATTACTGCAATCTCCGGTGGCTGAATTGAAAAATTATCGTAAGAATGAGTGCAATATTGAAAATCAAAAAATTTCCGGCAGAGTTCAACTTGAAGGGATAAAGGGAAGAATATTAGATCTTACCGTAGAGATTAAAGCAGGCGAATTTGATTGTTTTGGCATAGAATTGGCTCACAATAAAGAATATACGACAACCTATACATATAATAGGAAACAAGGAATTATGGAGGTGGATCGTACTTATTGTGGTGTGACAAAAGATGTAGTATGTCAGAGAACGTGGAAGCTGCCGGAAGAAGGAGAAAACCTAAAACTCCGGTTTATCATGGACAGACAATCGATAGAGTTATTCATTAATGAGGGAGAACAGGTTGTAACAACTGCAATTTGTACGCCACAGGAAGCAGATGAGATTGAATTTTTCTGTGATGGTATTGCCACGATTAATGTAGAAAAATATGATATTATACTTTAAAATGGAGGAAATCAAATGGATGTAGTAGCATTGGGAGAATTACTGATTGATTTTACAGAAAATGGGGTTAGCAGTCAGGGAAATCAGATTTTTGAAGCAAATTCAGGCGGTGCTCCATGCAATGTGCTTGCAATGTTAAACAAGTTGGGAAAGAAAACAGCATTTATAGGCAAAGTGGGAAACGATCAATTTGGTACACTGCTTCGTAAGACATTAAATGAAGTCGGGATTGATACATCAAATCTTTTTACAGACGATGAAGTAAATACAACACTTGCATTTGTTCATACACTGGAAGATGGAGATCGGGAATTTTCTTTTTACCGTAATCCGGGAGCGGATATGATGTTGACAGAAGACGAAATTGATGAGGAGTTCCTTTCACAGGCGAAAATCTTCCATTTTGGGACATTGTCTATGACACAGGATGAGGTTAGAGCAGCAACAAAGAAAGCTGTGAAGTCAGCAAAGCAGAGTGGGGCACTAATTTCATTTGATCCCAATTTACGAGAGCCGTTATGGAGTTCATTAGAACTGGCAAAAGAGCAGATGGAGTATGGATTTTCTCAATGCGACATTTTGAAAATATCAGATAATGAGATACAATTTGTATCCGGAAAAGAAGATTACGATGAAGGAATTAAATACCTTCAAGAAAAATATCAGATTCCATTGATTTTGCTGACAATGGGAAAAGAGGGAAGTCGTGCGTATTACAAAGGGATGCGAGTAGAGCGCAGTGGTTTTTCTGTGAAAACGATCGAAACAACAGGCGCCGGAGATACATTTGGCGGGAGTGCGCTGAATTATATATTAGAGCATGATTTTTATAATCTGACAGAAGAACAATTGGGAGAACTTTTAGTATTTGCAAACGCAGCGGCAGCGCTTGTCACAACAAAAAAAGGTGCGCTTCTGGCAATGCCGGAACGTAAGGAAATCGAAAGAATTATGTTAGATAAATAGCGGACAAGGTATAGATAACAGTTGGATGTGTCATAAATGGTACACCCAGCTGTTTTTCTGTTTGTAAAAAGCAATCAGTGGAAAAGGATGCATATGTTTGTGATATAGAAATTGCCTTTTATTCTTAGAAGAATTACGTTATAATAAAATCGAAATAATCTGTTTGGCAAACCGAGGATATTTATTCAGATACAATGTTTCCAAATGATTTGAGACCGGAGGAAAATCACGGATATAGAACAAAATATCAGGGGTAGAGAATCGTTACACAAATTGTATGATAAATACTTATAAAGGCTGATGATTTCTGCGGTAAATGTTCATGCAGATATTGTCAGTTTTTCTATATTTAGAGGAGGAGTTTTATGTTATTGAGCATTGCATTGATTTTGCTTGTAGGTATGTCTATGGGATGGATATGCAGAAAAATTAAATTACCGAGTTTGCTCGGGATGTTGTGTACAGGTATTATTCTTGGACCGTATATGTTAAATTTATTGGACGAAAGTATTCTTGGAATATCAGAAGAACTTCGTAAAATTGCATTGGTGATTATTCTGACAAGAGCAGGACTGGGATTGGATCTCTCCGGGTTGAAAAAGCTTGGACGACCTGCAGTTCTTATGTGTTTTATTCCGGCTTCTTTTGAAATTGCAGGGGTATTATTATTTGCTCCAAAATTGATGGGCTTAACACTATTGGAAGCTGCCATTATGGGAGCAGTTCTTGCAGCAGTTTCTCCGGCAGTTGTTGTACCAAGAATGGTTAAATTAATGGATGAAGGGTATGGAGTAAAAGAAGGCATTCCGCAGTTAATTCTTGCAGGCGCTTCGGTAGATGATATTTATGTTATTGTTTTATTTTCTACTTTTACCGGAATGATGCAAGGTGAAGGCGCTTCTGTTATTAATTTCCTGAATATTCCTATTTCTATCTTGGGTGGAATTGCAATAGGGGTATTTGCCGGAATTTTGTTAGCTTATTATTTCAAAATGGTTCATATACGAGATACTTCAAAAGTATTGATGATTTTGAGTATTTCATTTGTCCTTATAACAATAGAAGATAAATTAACGACAGCAATTACATTTTCTGCGTTGATAGCAATTATGTTTATCGGAATAGGATTACAGAAGAAAAGAGAAGTTGTTGCAAAAAGACTTTCTGTGAAGTATGAGAAATTGTGGGTAGCTGCGGAAATATTTTTATTTGTATTAGTTGGGGCAACGGTAAATATCGGATACTTGGGAAAAGTCGGATTGAAAGCATTTGCTGTCATGATAGGGGCGCTTTCATTTAGAATGTTTGGTGTATTTATATGTCTTCTTGGTACAAGTCTGAAGAAAAAAGAAAGAATATTTACAATGTTGGCATATACGCCAAAAGCGACTGTTCAAGCTGCGATTGGAGGAATACCATTAGCGCTTGGATTTTCCTGTGGTGATATAGTGCTTACCGTTGCTGTACTTGCAATAGTATTTACAGCTCCCATCGGAGCGTTAGCAATTGATTTGTCATATAAAAAACTATTAAAAAATGACAAAAGAAAGGGCGAGAGAAACCAGAATATTTAAAGAGGATCTTATGTAGATCGCTTACTGGCCAGAAAGTATTTGGATATAATTGAATTACATTTTACATATATTTTATGAAATTGTACACTGGATTATATAACAAAGATGTAACATATCAATGAAACCTTATATTGATATTTGTATTCAAAGTTTTAGTGTATAATGGGGAATTTTATGGAAAAAATTTATGTACTTGATACGAATGTACTTATCCAGGCGCCATATGCGATTGAATGTTTTAAAGAGAATGAAGTAATATTGCCAATGATTGTATTGGAAGAACTTGATAATTTAAAAAAAGATGAGGGAGAAAAAGGTATCAATGTGCGAAAGATTATTCGCACTCTGGAGTCATATAGAAACAAAGGGAATTTGATTGAAGGGGTAGAGACAGATGCTGGCGGTATGCTGAGAGTAGAAAAAAATTATTTAAATGTTGAATTGCCGCCGGATCTTCTGGAATATAAATCTGATAATAGGATATTGAAGGTTTGTGTGGGACTTGCAAAAGAACGGGAAGAAGAGGTTATTCTTGTAACAAAAGATATTCTTTTGCGCATAAAGGCGCAACTTCTGGGAGTTCGAGCAGAAGATTTTACAACAGAGCAAGTTGCTGAACATAAGGAACAGTACCTCGGAAGAAAGGAAGTATTTGTTTCAGAGGAAATATTTAAAGAATTTAAAAAGAAAGGTGTTCCGGCAGAGGCTGTATATTCTTGCGATGAAAGAGGATGTTGCTATCAACCAGAACTATACGAAAATGAATTTATTATATTAAAAGCGGACCAATCTTCAAAGAAAACACAGCTGGGACGGGTGGAAAATGGAATCATCCGTAAATTAGAATATAGAAAAGTAACACCATATGGTGTTAGTCCGAGAAATGTGGGGCAATATTTTCTCCAGGAAGCATTAATGCAGCCAGCAGAAAATGCTCCGCTTGTGATTGTGAAAGGGATGGCGGGAACAAGTAAGACATTTTATTCGTTGGCGGTAGGGTTAGAAAAAGTGTTAAATAATCCGTCAGGAGAATATAGAAGAATTCTTATATGCAGGCCAAATGCGCAGTTTGATTCAGATATTGGCTTTCTTCCTGGAAATGAACAAGAAAAAATTTCTCCGCTGATGAGACCGATTCTAGATAATCTGGAGCAATTAGTGGATTCAAGTGAGAGTGAAAGATATTTGAATGAGCAGGAATTAAGCGATAAAGTACAGGAAATTTTTGAAAGAGGAATTATCCAGGCAGAGGCATTGAACTTTATTCGTGGAAGATCAATTATAAAAACGTACCTTATCATTGATGAGGCACAGAACATGACGCCAGCTCAGATTAAGGGAATTATTACACGTGCAGGAAAAGATACTAAAATTATTCTTTTAGGAGATCCGAATCAGATTGATCGTCCATATTTGGATGAACGAACCAATGGGTTAAGCTATGCTGCAGAGCATATGAAAGGGAGTTCTCTCTGTTGGCAGATTACATTGTTGCCGGAAGAGTGTGAGCGGTCGGTTCTGGCTACAGATGCTATTCAGCGATTATAAAAACTGAAATTAACTATAGAAAAGACTTTAATGGAATGAGAAAAGTACATTAAAGTCTTTTTATTTTACATGTTTTTAACAAAGATATTGCTTAAATTTGATATGAATGCGTTAGCATTAAATATGGAATAGTATGTAAATTGATAAGAAAGGGACAATTTAAATGAAAAAGCAAAAGGGAAAAGAAAAACAAGAAGAGAAGATCATATATATGATGAATCGGGAACTGTCCTGGTTAAAGTTTAATGAGAGGGTGTTGAATGAGGCGGGAAATCCAAGAGTACCGTTGGCAGAACGATTGGCATTTATGTCGATTTATCAGTCGAATTTAGATGAATTTTATCGAGTTAGAGTTGGGACACTAATGGATCAAATGGAGTCTTCAGAAATTGTACGGGAAAATAAAACCAACATGACAAGTGAAGAGCAGGTTAAGGCAATTTTGAAAGTAACGAGAGAGTTAGATAAAAAGAAATCAGTGATTTATGAACAGTTAATGGGAGAATTGGAACCAAAAGGAATCCGGTTAATCAATTTTAATAAATTATCGGCAGAAGAGGGAAAGCTTTTAGAAACATATTTTGATCAGGAAATTGCTCCATATTTGTCTGCGAATATCATAAGTAAACAACAGCCTTTTCCTTTCTTAAGTAATAAAGACATTTATGCAGTGGCATTATTGGAATCTAAAGGAGGAAAAACAAGAACAGCTATTATTCCATGCAGTAATAACGTTTTTAAAAGACTAATTGACATTCCGACTAGAAAAGGTACATTTATGTTGTCAGAAGAACTGATTCTTCATTTCCTTCCGAAAATATTTAAAAATTACAGCGTAAAAGAAAAATCATTACTCCGTGTGACGAGAAATGCGGATATTGATACAGAGACAATATATGATGAGGATCTGGATTACAGAGAAGTTATGGAAAATCTGATTAAGCAGAGAAAGCGGATGAATCCTGTAAGAGCAGAATTTTCAAGAGTATTAAATAAGAAATTAATCAACAATCTGTGTAAAGATATACAAGTAAAAAAAGAACATGTATTTCTTTCAGAAGTTCCTTTAGATTTATCCTTTGTATTTGCAATTCAGAGCTATTTAAAAGGCACGAATCAGGAAGAACTTTTTTATCAAAGAAGAACTCCGAGAATGACAGCGCAAATAAACGAAAAAATCCCATTAATCCCACAAATTATGGAGAAAGATTTGCTGCTGTCGTATCCATTTGAAAGTATTAGACCATTTATAAATTTGCTGCATGAAGCAGCAGAAGATGAAACGGTTGTATCTATTAAGATTACGCTGTATCGCCTGGCAAATAAAAGCCAGATTGTTGATGCGTTAGTGGAGGCAGCAGAAAATGGCAAGGAAGTTGTTGTGCTAGTGGAACTTAGAGCCCGGTTCGATGAAGAAAGTAATATTGAATACTCTAGAAAATTAGAAGAAGCAGGCTGTAGAGTCATTTATGGGCTGAGTGGTTGTAAAGTACATTCCAAACTTTGTTTGATTTCTAGGAAAACAGATAGTGGTGTATCGTATATTACTCAAATTGGAACAGGAAATTACAATGAAAAAACATCTGCACTATATACCGACTTATCTTTAATTACTGCCAATCAAAAAATAGGAAAAGAAGCGGCGGAAGTTTTTGCTGCATTGTTAAGAGGAGAAACTATAGAACATACGGAGATTCTTCTGGTAGCTCCTAAATGTCTGCAAAATAAGATATTGGATATGATAGACGAAGAAATTGAGTATGCAAAAAATGGGCAGGAGGGCTATATTGGAATTAAGATTAATTCCCTGACAGATAAAGTAATTATTGATAAATTGGTAGAAGCATCTCAGGCGGGTGTAAAGATAGAGATGATTATCAGAGGAATATGCTGTTTAATTCCAGAAGTAGAAGGCTACACGGATAATATCAAAGTTGTTAGTATTGTTGGAAGATTTTTAGAACACTCCAGAATTTATCGGTTTGGAACGAGAGACAGGGAAAAAGTATATATTGCTTCGGCTGATCTTATGACAAGAAATACAACACGGCGTGTAGAAGTAGCAACCCCGATTTTTGATGAGAAATTAAAACAGAATATTGATTGGATGTTTGAAACAATGCTTAATGATGATGAAAAAGGGAAACGCCTGACAGCAAAAGGAGTATATATAGATCAAAATCTGGGAAAAGGAAAATTAAATTCTCAAGAGATTTTCTATGCGATGGCCTATACAAATGCAGAGAAACGTTTGGCAGAAAATACTATAGAACATGAATAAAAAGGTGAAAGAATTGAACTATAAAGAGATACTGAAAAATGAAGAAGTAATTGAATTTTTAAAAAAAGGAAATGAAAATCTTGGCTTACTTGGATATACAGATCATTCAGAAAAGCACTGTGCAATTGTTGCCAAGAGAGCAGGAACAATCTTAGAGCAATTTGGGTATTCAGAGCATGAAATAGCACTCGCAGAAATCGCAGGAGCACTGCATGATATCGGAAATGTGATTAACAGGCAGAATCATGGGGAATACGGAGCGATTTTGGCAAATTCTATTTTAGAAAAAATGGGGATGGATTTACAGGACAGAGTAGTGATTATGTCTGCTATAGGAAATCATGATGAATCTACTGGAGAAGCTGTTGATCCTATCTCTGCAGCGCTTATTCTTGCGGATAAAACAGATGTTAGAAGAAATCGGGTGAGGAATAAAGATAAATCAAGTTTTGATAAACATGACCGTGTTAATTATGCAGTAACTAATTCAGCTGTAAAAATTAATCAGGAGAAGCGACTTATCACGCTAAATTTGCAGATAGATGAAGAAATTTGTACAATGTATGAATATTTTGAAATCTTTCTCGGCAGAATGCTGATGTGCAGAAAAGCGGCAGAACTACTGGGGGCAAGATTCAAACTTACAGCGAATGGCAGTAAGGTTTTATAAAAAATGTTGAAATGGATTTTGTAAGGAATCCATTTCAACATTTTTGTAGTTAGCTTAACTGTACTTCTTTTGCTTCTTCCGGTTTGAATTCGTTGTATAAATCGTAGATGTTATGTCCTGTAGATTCTCCGAGAACACGTCCTTCTAAAGAGTAGCAACGGATGAAACGTTTCGGGTCGATAGATGACCAGTGTTCAATATCCCAGCTCATATATCCGTCAGCGTCAGATTTCTTTTCATTTAAGATTAAGTCAACCTGGCGTCCGGCAACCATAATATCGATCAATCCTTTTTCATCCAGTTCTAATTCTGTTTTGTTTACTGTGTCATATACTTTCATATTCTATTCCTCCACTATCTTTTCCGCGCTTGCAGTAAATTTCCGTAGCGTGGTCTCTTTTCGAGATGATTCTATATTGAATTATAGTATGTTTTCTCCTATAATACAAGGTAGTTTTTGTAAAAAGCGAAAGCTTGCCAAAGTGTTTCATGACGCATTGGTGCCTTTCGCGGAAAGGCGGATTAGAAGAATGATATTTGATAGTCATGCACATTATGATGATGAGCAGTTTGATGAAGATAGAGAACAATTATTAAATACAATGAAAGAACATGGAGTGGGAACGATTGTTAATATCGGGGCGACACTTCGTTCCTGCGAGACAACACTTGTATTGGCGCAAAAATATCCATTTATTTATGCTGCGCTTGGGGTACATCCGGATGAGGTCGGCGATCTGAATGAAGAGACATTTGCCTGGCTGAAAGAGCAGTGCCGGAAGGAGAAGGTTGTGGCAGTTGGAGAAATCGGACTTGATTACTATTGGAACAAAGAAGCAAAAGAGATGCAGGAGAAATGGTTTATCCGGCAGCTTGAACTTGCGAGAGAGCTTCAGCTTCCATTCTCTATCCACAGCCGGGAGGCTGCTGAAGATACGATGCGGATTATGAAAGAACACGCAGCAGATCTCAGAGGTGTCATTCATTGTTTTTCTTATTCTCCGGAACAGGCGGAGGAATATGTAAAGATGGGATATTATATTGGCGTTGGGGGTGTTGTCACGTTTAAGAATGGCAAGAAGCTCAAAGAGACGGTTCGGAGAATTCCGTTGGAGCGGATTCTTCTGGAAACAGACTGTCCGTATCTTGCGCCGGAGCCGAATCGGGGCAAACGAAATTCTTCTATCAACCTTACATATGTGGCGGAAGAGATTGCAAGAATCAAAGAAATCAGTTATGATGAAGTAGTAGCCCAGACAGAAAAAAATGCCCGGGAATTATTTGGAATTTAAAGAGAAAAGGAGTTCAGTTTATATATGCCAGAACCAACATTGGGTAATCCACAAAATACAATTGCAGTGCTGCAGAAATATAATTTTTCATTTCAAAAGAAATTTGGTCAGAATTTTTTGATCGATACGCATGTGCTGGATAAGATCATAAGAGCGGCAGAGATTACAAAAGATGATTATGTGTTGGAGATCGGACCGGGAATCGGTACGATGACGCAGTATCTCGCCAATGCAGCCAGAAAGGTAACGGCTGTTGAGATCGACAAGTCGCTGATTACGATTCTTGCAGATACATTACAAGAATATGATAATGTTTCGGTTATTAATGAAGATGTGTTGAAAGTGGATATTGCAAAGCTTGCACAGGAGGAGAATGGCGGCAGACCGATTAAAGTGGTAGCCAATCTTCCGTACTATATTACAACACCGATTATTATGGGCTTATTCGAGAGCCATGTGCCGGTAAAGAGTATTACGGTTATGGTGCAGAAAGAAGTGGCAGACCGTATGCAGGTGGGACCGGGAACAAAGGATTACGGAGCCCTTTCTCTGGCGGTACAGTATTATGCCAGGCCATATATTGTGGCAAACGTTCCGCCGAATTGTTTCATGCCGCGGCCGAAGGTTGGATCTGCAGTTATCAGACTGGAGCGCTATGAGGAGTCGCCGGTACAGGTAGAAGATGAACACTTGATGTTCCGCATTATTCGCGCATCATTTAATCAGCGAAGAAAGACACTCGTAAATGGACTTGTGAATTCACCGGAGATTTCTTTTGGGAAAGAGGAGATCATTTCCGCAGTTGAGAAGCTAGGGAAAGGGGCGTCTGTGCGTGGAGAGGCGCTGACGCTGGAAGAATTTGCGGCATTAAGTAATTTTATGAGTGAAATGAGAAAATAATATGATGCGATAGAATCAAGAGAAAAATCGCATTACAAGAGAGAAAAAACAGCAGTTTTCCGGACAGAGTGTTCTGTCGATAGGAATACTGCTGTTTTTATTATATAATTCTGTCTTATGCAGATATGTTTATTCATTTGCAGGAAGTTCTGTCATAGATTCATGATAATGAATACGCTGGTATTCACTAGGGGTAATTCCAACAGATTTCTTGAAGACAAGGGAGAAATACTGTGGACTGTCAAAACCGATTGCTGCGGCAATTGCCTGCATGGAATCGCTGCTTGTAGAGAGCAGATACTTGGCTTTTGCAATCCGCTCCTGGTAAATATACTCTGAAAGTTTTACACCGGTACTTTGTTTAAATAATCTGGAAATATATGTTTCATTATAGTTTACAATAGCGGATAAAGATGAAAGAGAAATGGATTCGGAAAGATGTTCCTTAATATAGTCTTTAATCTTTCGAATGACAGTTTCGCTTTTATCGCTTGCATTTGCAGAAAGAAGATCGAACATATGTTTTGAAAATTCTTTGAGATAGCGAAAGGCTTCATCCCATGTTGTAAATTCGGCAAGATGATAGAGCGGATATACGGCAATCCGGGCTGCCAGTTTTTCCTGCAGGTGATATAGACTGATATGTGAGATCAGCGCTGTGGAAATGCATAGATAAATGTGTATTGCATCGAGAGAATGCATACTTTTCAGGGTGCAGCATTCTTTGGCAAGCTGGTCAAGTGCTTTATAGTATTCTGCAGGAGTGTTCTGGTATAAGGAGAAAGAAAGCGCCTGCAGCTGGCGTTCTGTTTGTCCTTTTGCATCCGGAGAAGTTTTTGGAAGAAGATTAGAGGCTTCTTTTTTTGTGTATACTGTGACCGAAGAAGAAGGCCAGTTGGTTTTCAGGTTTTGGATTTCCGGATGCTGGATCAGCTGATAATAGGTATTAGACACTTGATTCCATTTTACAGCATCCGGATAGAGAACAAGATTTAGGTTCCAGTGAAGTACAGTTACGCTGTAATTCATAAGGTCTTCTGCAAAGCCTTTTAAAAATGCCAGTTCACTTTGAACGGCATTACGGAAATCATCATTAGGCTGAAAGAAAAGAAGCATACGGCCATGTTTCAAATTCAGCACAGAAGAGCAGAAAGAACCATTTAACAACTTTTCGATCGGGCCAAGATACGCCAGGATCAGAGAAGAGAGATTGGACGGATATTCGTCAATTGTTCGAAGATGAACAGACATATATCCCATATAGACCGGCTTGGAAAGATCAAGTTGGAAATCTGATCCGGTCAGCTGGAGTTCGTTTTTCATGTGAGTCAGATCGTGGTCGGATACAAGCTCCATCAGGATGTTTTGCTGGAGCAGATGTGTCAGCAGCCGGTCTTTGTTCCTGGCGTCATTAATCAGGACGGCGGTCTGTGATTCCTGGTTGATGAGATCGATATGTTTTTGAATCTCAGTGAGGATCGTCTCGTCTGATTCTGTTTTTAGAAGGTAAGAGGTCGAGGTAAAATGGTTTGCCTGATATACATATTCAAAATTATCATAGGCGGTCAGGAAAATAATATGACAGCGCGGCCAGCTGGATTTTACCTTTTTTGCCAGTTCAAGACCGGTGCATCCAGGCATGTGAATATCCAGTAAAATGAGATCGATTTTGGTTGCAGAAAGTACATTCAGAGCCTCAGGTGCAGAGTAAGCTTTCTCAATATAAACTTCCTCTTTGATATTTTCTTCTACAAGAGATAATAAGTAATTTACAATATAGCGTTCGTCATCAACAATGAGTATATTCATGTCACTTCTCCTTTAAAGATGATGTAATTTATATGTTTGTCCGCAATGTGATTTCTACACAGAGTCCTCCAAGATCTGAACGGCGGACTTTGAGGGAATCTTTATAATTTGAGAAGATATTTAGTCTTCGCTGAATATTTAAAATACCGGACATCTCGATTCCTGAAGAGGAGATGGCTGTAGCTGTCAGAAAACTCATATGAATATATCCGTCCGCCAGTTTGTTCGTCAAACCATATTTGAAAGCATTTTCAAGAATCGGCTGAAGGATCAGTTTTGGTACCGGAATTTTATGAAATTGTTCCGGCAGTGGTTCCAGCTCAATACGAATACGTCCTTCAAAACGAAGCCCCTGAATATATGAATAATTAGTTACATTTTCATATTCCTCCCGGAGTGTTACGTTATCCATGCTGTTTTTTGTAATATAGCGGAAGCAGGAGGCCAGAGCGCTTGCAACTTCCTGGGCAACATCCGGATCAAACCGGATCATTCGTTGAAGCATGAAGAAGCTGTTATAGAGAAAATGAGGATTGATCTGCGCCTGAAGCTGTTTCATTTCTGCTTTTTGTAAAAGAAGTTTCTGGTTATAATCTTTTTCAATCAACTGTTCCAGTTTTTCAGCCATATCATTAAACGCATTAAAAAGATAAGCGAAATCGTTGCTCTCGGCAGGTGAGATCCTTACATGAAAGTTCCCCTGCTCCACTTGATCAAAGGCTTCTGTCAGTTTAATGAGAGGGCGGTGAACCATGCGGTAAATTCCGGCAAAAAAGATCAGACATGCAGTAATAATCAATACAAAAAGAGCAAACATCAGGAAGTAGCTGTATTGGATTGTAGGCATAAGCGCTGCAGTTGGAATTAAACGAATGTAGGTTCCTCCGGAATAGCTGGTAGTACTTGCAAAAGCAACATAAGGTGTACCATCCAAAGTGACTTCTTCGTATGTAGTATTTTCGGTAAATTCATGTCGGAATACAAAATTGCGTGTTTTCAATGTATTTGTATTCGGAATATTGGAAAGGGAAAATCCATTTTCCAATCGGAAAAAATATAGCTCTCCCGGAAAGGAGATGTTATCATCCATATATTTTTTTAATTCCTGCTGAGAAATAACCATACTAACTGCATAGGGGCGGGAAGAGGTTGGAGGTGCCAGAAATACAGACAGCTCATATTTCCCGGTTTCAGGGTTAATATAGTATTGGATCAGCCCTTGGTTAGAAGTCATACTGTGATAAAAATTATTTTCTTTTTCTGGAAGAGTCTGATAACTTCCAAGTTTATAGCCAGAAGAATTTAGTACAAGATTATGATCAAATAAATAGGCGTGTGTTGACTTCAATAGTGGATTTGTAGAAGCAATGTTGGAGAGCTGATCCCGGAGCAGATTGATCCACATAGATTTTTCGTATGGAGAAAATGAATTATACATTACGGATAGATCGCGGAGAACATCCTGTTCCAAAATATTCAGGTTGGCAATGTAAATTTGTTTCAGATCTGTGTCAAGGTGCCCAATATAAGTGTCATTTGTTGTTTTAATTCCGTTTAACTGATGTTCTTTTTGCTTTACATTCTGAGAATGAAGATACCATACACTAAAAGAAGTGAGAGGAATCAAGACAATAATAAATAATATGATAACTTTTTTTAATAAGGAATTTGGATTTTTCATGTCTGTCTCCTGAGTTTTGTATAATCTACGAAAAAAGTATATCATGCCGGAAAATGTAACGCAAAGTTCTTTAGTTATAATATCTTGTGATACTTATAAAAAATTGACATGATTGTAAAAAGAAGATAAAAAATTGAAAAAATGTAAAAATATTTGCTATATATTTGCTAAAAACTTTTTTAGAATAGGCATTAGAAAAAGAAAGACGACTCGTGGGAAAGGAGTAAAGTGTATGAAAAAGAGAAAACAGGTGCTGGCATTTCTTCTGGCTGGCTGTATGGCATTCGGTATGACTGGCTGTATGACAAAAGGAGAAGATAAGAGCGCAAACAAAAAAGGCGAAACACAGAAAAAGGTAGAGGCTCCGGAAGGACCGCTTGATAAATACAGTGAGACAGTGAAAATCTCTACTGTACTTCCGGAAAATGCAGGTATCCAGTGGCAGGAAGGCGACAGCTACGATGACAACCCGTGGTATCGTGCTTACAAAGAAAGACTGAATATTGAAGTAGAAAATGACTGGGTATCAAATGATTATTCAACAAAATTGAACTTGACAATCGCAGATGGAAATCTTCCGGATGTATTCTGTGTAAATGGACAGCAGCTTCAGCAGCTGATCGAAGCAGATCTGATCTGGGATATGACAGAGTCTTTTAACAAATATGCTTCTGATACATTAAAAGGTTATATGGAATCAGAGAGTGATACATATGAGACAGGTAAAAAAGACGGAAAATTATACGGTATTCCACAGTTGACATATGGAATCATTGATCAGCCATATCAGGTGTGGGTTCGTCAGGACTGGGCAAATCAGGCAGGATTAAAAGACATCAAAACAGTAAAAGATATGGAAGAACTCGGAAAGAAATTCATAGCACAGGGAAGCAAATATGCTTTTACAGAAGATCAGAGTCTTGATTGTATGTTTGCAATGGCGCCGGCATGGGGAGCCCATCCAGGTATCTGGGTAGAAGGTGAAAGCGGGGATCTTGAATATGGATCTGTTCAGCCGCAGATGAAGGACGTTCTGACAACATATGCACAGTGGTATAAAGATGGACTTCTGAATACAGAATTCACAACAACAGATATGGATAAAATGTTCCAGGGCTTCATCAATGGCGAAGTAGGAATCATGCCGTATGCACAGTGGGTTGGATATAATCCGGGACCGGACGTGATTTCAAACCTCGGAGCAGAAGCTGTTATGGATGCTTATGCAATTCCGTCAGCGAATGGTGAAGAAGTGAAATCAAGCATTAAATATTCTAACCTGGGATATATTGTAGTAAGCAAAAAATGCCAGAATCCAGAAGCAGCAGTAAAACTGTTAAACTTCTATTCATATATGATGGATGAAGCACAGGGCAAGGAAGATACAAAATTTATCGACAGTTTATTTAACAATGCGTATACAAATATTCCATATGCACTTCGTGTAATCAATCCGATGACAGACTACAATCAGTTTGAAAAAGTAACATCTTATCTGGAAAAATACCAGAATGGAGAAGAAGTAGACGCAGCAGAGCTTGGAAAAGATGCTGTTAAATATGAACACTGTGTACAGTGGCTGCAAGAACAGGCTCCGGAAGCAGTAGGAGACTGGTTACAGCAGGGAAGTCCAAAATCAGCATATCGTATTTCAAAAGAAGTGATCGACAATGAGCAGTACATTAAAGATGCTTACTGGGGACAGCAGGTAGAGACACTTCTGAACTCAGGAAGTACATTGGACGATATCTTAAAAGAAGGATTTACAAAGATTATCGTAGGTGAAGAACCGATTGAATACTTTGATACACTCGTAGAAAACTGGAAATCTGCAGGTGGAGAAAAAGCTACAGAAGAAGTAAACGAATTATGTAAATAACATGGAAAGAAAGGATGTCCCTAAATACTAAGGAGCAGCTTAGCGAGGGATATCCTTTCTTGTTAAGAAGGAGACTATCATATGCGTTCAAAATTAAAAAAACAATGGCAGTATCATCTCATGCTGGTTCCTGGAGTTATTCTTGTATTTATTTTCAGCTATATCCCACTGTATGGTTTGATCATTGCTTTCCAGAAATATAATCCTGGTATGGGATTTTCCTCTCCATGGGTAGGATTTGATAACTTTAAGTATTTATTTAGCCAACCGGTATTTTTGCGTACAATCTGGAATACCTTTTATATTGCGTTCTTTAAGCTGGTAGGCGGAATTGTTGTTCCGGTATTTTTCGCATTATTATTAAATGAAGTTATTTCAAATAAACTAAAACGTACTTTCCAGACATTAATTTATATTCCAAACTTCTTGTCATGGGTTATTATGGCAGGTGTTTTGATGGACTTGCTGGCAAAAGACGGAGCCTTTAATCAGATTCTCTCGGCAGTAGGGCTGCCGACGATTAATTTCCTCGGAAGCATTAAGGCATTCCCGTGGACGATGATCATCAGTGATATTTGGAAGGGATTTGGATTTGGAACAGTTGTATATCTTGCAGCATTGACAAGTATTGATCCGGGATTGTATGAATCTGCAATTCTCGATGGAGCTACAAGATGGCAGAGAATCCGTTACATCACAATTCCGCTTCTGCTTCCAACGATTATCCTGATGACAGTGCTTGCGCTCGGAAGTGTTCTGAATGCAGGATTTGACCAGATTTTCAATATGTATTCCCCAATCGTATATGAGACAGGTGATATTATTGATACATATGTATACCGTCTTGGTATTCAGCAGGCACAATATTCTGTAGGTGCGGCAATTGGATTGTTTAAATCAGCAGTATCCTGTGTCATGGTCGTAACATCATATGTTCTTGCAGATAAACTTGCAGGATATCGGATTTTCTAGAAAGGGGAAGAACATGCACGAGTATAAAACAAAAGCAAATACAATTTTTAATGTAATCAATGTTACTTTCTTAATTCTCGTTTCACTGACATGTGTGCTTCCATTTGTTCATTTATTGGCAGTTTCATTCAGTGGAAGCGCTGCGGTAAATGCAGGCAAGGTTGGGTTACTGCCGGTTGATTTCACTGTGTCAGCTTATGCATATGCATTAAAAGGCGGGAAATTTTTAAGAGCATTGCTGATTTCTCTGGAAAGAGTTGTGCTTGGTGTCGGATTAAACCTTGTATTAATGGTAATTACAGCATACCCACTGTCAAAAACAAGTAAAAAAGTATCCGGAAGAAATATTTATATGGCATTTTTTGTGTTGACAATGTTAATCAGCGGTGGTATGATTCCGACTTACTTAGTTGTTACAAGACTGGGATTAAAGGATACAATCTGGTCATTGATTCTGCCAGGTGCACTTCCGGTTTACAATATGATTATCCTTATGAACTTTATGAGAGGAATTCCGGAAGAAATGGAAGAGGCAGCAGCGATTGACGGTGCAACGCCGTTCCAGATTCTTATCAAAGTGATTCTGCCGGTATTAAAACCGGCGCTGGCAACAGTCGGATTATTCTGTATTGTTTCACATTGGAATGACTGGTTTAGTGGAATGATCTATATGAATAACCCGGATAACTATCCATTACAGACATATCTGCAGACGTTACTTCAGAATTTTGAGCAGATTCTTCAGCAGGAAGGTTCAGGAGATATTCAGCGTCTTCTTGTGCAGATGAATGCCAGAACAGGACGTGCAGCGCAGTTATTCCTCGGAGCGATTCCGGTTATGCTGATCTATCCGTTCCTGCAGAAATATTTTACAAAGGGACTTGTACTTGGAAGTGTAAAAGGTTAGTGGAAGTTCCGGACAGGAGTATTATTTAAAATGAGACAGATTCAGGTAAAGGAATTTCAGATTCTCCCGGGAGATTTCCGGGAGAATACATTGAAGTTAAGAAAGCTTCTGGATGAATGCCGCGCCTGCGAAGAAGAGACAGAAATTCTCTTTGAGGAAGGTGTATATCACTTTTATCCGGATTATGCAGAAGAGAAGCTATTATATATTTCAAATCACGATGAAGATACGATTAAGAAGATTGCCTTTGATTTGACAGGCTGCCGCAATTTGATATTGCGTGGAAATAAGACGGAATTTAGATTCCATACAGACATTCTTCCGTTCTACATTCATTCCTGTGAAAATGTTACTGTTGAAGGAATTACGATTGATTTTCAGCGGACAGGATATTCGGAGGCAGTCATTCGGGAATTAGAACCAAAGCGTATGGTAATGGAAATCAATAAAGAAGAATATCCGTACGAGATTCTTCACGGAAGGTTATTTTTCCGGGGAGAGAATTTTTTCTGTGAGATGACTCACGGATGTCTGGAAATGGATGCAGAGCGCATGGCTCCGGTGTACATGGGACATGACATTAGCTTTAATCGTCCGTATTCATGGTCTTACGGCGCGGTCTTTAAAGAACTTTCAGAAGGACTTGTGGAAGTTACGCTGATGGGCGACAGAGAATTTCTGAAAACTTCAAAAGTTGGAAATCATTTGATCCTGCGGCATCACGCCCGGACACATCCGGCATTTTATGTGACATATAGTAAAAATACGGTGTTAAGAGATATTATGCTTTATCATTGTACCGGAATGGCTGTGATTGCACAATTTGATGAAAATCTTACGATGGAACGGTTCGATATCAGGATTCATCCGGTAAAAAAACGTGTTTTCACTGTAACAGCAGATGGATTCCACTGTATTTACTGCAAGGGACAGATTTTGCTCAAAGACTGCTTCCTTGAAAACCAGTTGGATGATCCGGTAAATATTCACGGTATTTACGGACGTATCCATAAAGTTCTTAGCGATAGTGAAATTCTTGTAGAACTTGTGGAAGGAATGCAAAAAGGAGTACCGCTTGGAAAATCCGGTGAGACTTTTGGTGTGATTAACAATGAAACAATGCTGGATGTGTCAGCGGAAGTGCTTGCAGAACATAAAATGCTGAACCGTGATTATCAGTACATGAGATTTGCAAAACCGGTAAAAGGTTTGCAGGAAGGTTTTGTTGTGGAGAACAAAGATTATGCTCCGGATGTTCTTGTGGAAGGATGTACATTTCAGAATAACCGGGCAAGAGGATTGCTGCTTACAAGTGCAGGAGAAGTAATTGTGCGGGATAATACGTTCCGCTCGGCAGGGGCAGCGATTTTAATCGAGGGGGATTCAAATTACTGGTTTGAATCCGGTGCAACGAAATCAATTCTTCTTGAGAAAAACCGCTTTATTGATTGCGCCTATGTACCTGACTGGGGCGAGGCGCCGATCCAGGTGTCTCCAAGCGCTAAAAAATATGAGGATGGTGTGAGATATCATAAATATCTTGAGATCCGCAACAATGATTTCTATTGTTTTGATGATCGTCTTGTTTCAGCTCAGAACATTGAAGAAATCTGCATGTACGGAAACCGAATTCATAAAACAGACAGTTTTAAACCGATTCCGGGAGAAAAAATGAAATTGGAAGGCGTTCTCAGAGTCACAGACAAACCGCATAGATAGTATAAAATAATAAAATTTTTAGATTTGTAACAAATATTTAATCCTGTGTTTTCTTGTATTATGAACTTCAATTTAGTATAATAAAGTAACTTAGCAGCAGAGAAGTCAGAATTTTCTGATTTTAATGATTTACTTGATTAGAAGAAAGGGGAGAAGCATATGCCAGAAACACAGGATATTTTATTTGATATAACACCAGAGATTCAGAAATATGCAGAATTGTGCAATACGAGCAATGCAATTGAACGGGAACTTTACACAAAGTACGACGTCAAGCGAGGACTGCGTGACCTGAATGGTAAAGGTGTTCTTGCAGGACTTACGAATGTATCAGATGTTCGGGCAAAGAAGATTGTAGATGGAGAAGAAGTTCCGTGTGAAGGAAATCTCTATTATCGTGGTTATAGTATTCGTGATCTCGTGGCAGGATTTCGAGAAGAAAATCACCCCGGCTTTGAAGAGATTGCATATTTACTGTTGTTTGGCGAACTGCCGAACAGAGAACAATTGAAAGAATTTCAGCAGACTCTCGTTGACAGAAGAACGCTTCCATCTAACTTTGTGCGGGATATTATTATGAAGGCTCCAAGCAAAGACATGATGGTAAGTATTTCCAGATCGATTTTGAACCTTTATTCCTATGATCCGAAGGCAGATGAAACCGATACAGAGAATGTACTGCGTCAGTGTCTGAATCTGATCAGTCAGTTTCCGATGCTGATGGTGTACAGTTATCATGCATATAATTACCGGCAGGGCAATGATCTGTTTATTTACGCTCCATCAAAGAAGCTGTCTATGGCGGAGAATATTTTGATGATGCTTAGAGAGGATAAGAAATATACGACATTAGAAGCAGAGATTCTCGACATGGCGCTTGTGCTTCATATGGATCATGGCGGTGGTAATAACTCAACTTTTACTACGCATGTAGTAACTTCGTCAGGTACAGATACCTACTCGACTTTTGCGGCAGCGATGGCATCTCTAAAAGGACCGAAGCATGGAGGTGCGAATATTAAGGTTACGTCGATGTTTGAAGATATGAAGGAACATTTGACAGATTGGGAAGATGAAGAACAGATTTGTGCTTATCTGGAAGCTTTACTTGATAAAAAAGCTTTCGACCGGAAGGGATTGATTTATGGAATGGGGCATGCAGTTTATTCCATTTCCGATCCAAGAGCAGATATTTTCAAATCCTTTGTTGGACAGCTTGCAAAAGAAAAAGGATACGAAAAGGAATATGCCCTTTACCAGAGAGTAGAGCATCTTGCACCGAAGATTATCGGAGAGAAACGAAAGATTTATAAAGGTGTAAATGCCAATATTGACTTTTACAGCGGGCTTGTATATCGTATGCTGAACCTTCCGAAAGAATTGTATACACCGATTTTTGCGGCGGCCCGTATTGTTGGGTGGAGCGCTCACCGGTTAGAAGAACTGAAGAATGTAGATAAGATTATTCGTCCGGCTTACAAATCACTTGCACCACATCGAGAATATATAAGAATGGAAGACAGATAGTAATATGAGATCAGAATTTTTTTATACATCCAGTGATGGAGTGACTTCAATCCATGCCATTGAGTGGATTCCTAAGCAAAAGCCAAAGGCGGTGCTTCAGATCAGTCATGGGATGGTAGAATATATTGGACGATATGATGAATTTGCAGAGTATTTGTGTGAGAGAGAATTTTATGTTGTCGGTCAGGATCATCTGGGACATGGAAGGTCTGTGTCAGGAGAAGGAGGACACGGATATTTTCATAAAGAAAAGGGAAATGAGTATGTAGTTGGAGATATTCATAAACTGCGCCAGAGGACGAAGGAGATTTACCCGGATATTCCGTATTTTTTGCTTGGACATAGTATGGGATCGTTCCTGACAAGACAGTACATTCAAATGCACGGAAGCGGATTGTCCGGTGTGATTATTATGGGAACAGGGTATCATGGAGCTTTCGAACTTCAGATGGGACGGCTGCTCTGCCGCGCGATTGCAGCGGTAAAAGGAGATCGCTACAGAAGCCGCCTTGTGAATAATCTTGCTTTTGGAGGATATAACAGAAAATTCCGTCCGGCAAGAACAGAAGTAGACTGGCTTACGAAAGATACAGAAATTGTAGACCGATATCAGAAAGATCCATGGTGTACCTTTTTATTTACCGTGAATGCCTATTACCATATGTTTACCGGAATGCTGCAGCTTACAAAAAAGCAGAATGTAGAAAAGATACCGAAAACGCTTCCGATTCTTTTTGTGGCAGGTGCAGATGATCCTGTTGGTAACTTGGGGAAAGGTGTGGATAAAGTATATCGACAGTACAAGCGTGTGGGGATAAAAGATGTTTCGCTCAAGCTATATCCCGGTGACCGGCATGAGATTTTGAATGAGACGGATCGGCAGCAGGTCTATGAAGATATAGGGGAATGGCTGTTAAAAATCTGTTCATAATCTTTTTACTTTGTGAACACAGTTATATCACATTTTTTCATTATAGTATTATTTGTAAAGAACAAAAGATAAAGATCTTTACGAAAGCCTGAACAGACAGGCGTATTATTAAATAAACTTTCTTTTTCATAACTTTCCTCTAAAAAGAAGCCGGAATCGGCTTCTTTTTTTGTAGGAGATTCGCTACTCCTTAAGTTTTTTAAGTCTTTGTTAATAAATTTTCGTTTTCTTTTAGAATATTAACATACTTTGGACACATTTTTCACGTATACTAAGAGTCAGATAGATGAGAAACACTCATTTATCACCCCCCTCATAAAGTAATCACTTGGTGGAACCAACCATAACAAGTGACACTTTACTCTCATTCCTTTAGATAACTATAAAACCAACGAAACCCGTTAGCCGGAAGGTTAACGGGTTTTCGCTGTAGATATTTAAAACATGGATGTTTGATGAAGCTGATAAAGTTTAACAGCTAATTCCACTTCTGTATGTAAAACGGTTTCTTTCAGATCAATATTCAAAATCTCACATATTTTTCTAAAACGATATTTTGCAGAATTATAATGAATAAATAATTTCTGCGAAGCATCTTTGATATTCCATCCACATTCCACAATCATATAAAGTGTTTCAAGTAAGTCTGTATGGTATCTTTGATCGTAATCTTTTAAAGGTTTAATGTATTTAAGGCAAAAGTCAAAGGATTCTTTTTGGTCTGCAATTGAAAATAGTAGGCGATAGACTCCAATTTCGTCAAAAAAGATAATACAGTTGAATTTCTCCATTTGGTAACTTATTTGAATAACTTTTTTTGCTTGTTCATAACTTTGATGTATGTTAATAAGTTGGTCCACATAACTGCCAACAGCCATAGTAACTGTAAAAGGGACAAGGGGTGCTAAATATGACTGGATATCCTCAAATACATGTTTTAATTTTTCTTTGGTTTCAGTTTTATATTCATCAAAAATAAGAAAAGAGATCACGTCACTTTGCGAGTAATACTTGGTATTAGGAAAATACTGTTTCATATATTGAATAGATGTACGGAAAATACAGTCAATATAATTTTGAAGCTTTGAGTTTGTTTCTTTATCCAAATTAGTAATATATTTCTTTTTAATATTATTAATGTCTATGATGACAGCTAGACCACCATCTATAAAATTCCATCCATATAGCTGCGCTTTGGATTGAATTTCGGTAAGTGTTTTAACATTATTTAAAAATAAATCTTCAATAAAAGAAGTTTTATATTTATCTTCTATAAGTTTATTGCTAAGAAGCATTTGCATTCGAACGATAATTACAATACTGGCATATTCGATTGCAGTTTGGTAAATATTCAGTTCCCAAATATCTTTTTCTTGTTTTTTTGAATGTTCAGTCAAATCTACAATATATCCATATTGCTGTTTTTTACTCGCAACCAAAAAAGTTTCATAGTTATTTATATAATAAGAACTATCTTGAATATGATTATAATTGTATTCTGAAGAAAAATATATTTTCCCGAAAACTTCGTCAACAAAAGCTACAGGTGCTTTGATTAAACTACCTAATGTGTGAAGGATTTCAGGAATAGTATTTTCATTGATAGCTAATTCGGTAAAGCGTTTATGAATATTATTTGATTCTTGTAATGCAAGAGCCTGTACAGAAACAATATTCGAAAGCACGGGGGTTATAATGTCCAGAAAGGCCAATGAACCCGGAGAAGAAAGAATAGGGAATTTTTCTTGTTCAGCTAATTGAAGAACCTTGTCTGGAATTGTGTTCCAATAACGATCAAGTTTAATAATCAATGCACTTCCGTTTTTTTTGATAGAGTCTTTGACAAATTTGACAAATGCATCTTCACTATTATTCATGGCATATGCGGTAGTGATGATAACTTCACCGCCTTTCAACCAATTGAAACCGTCAGGTGTATCAATTACAGTAACGGAAGAAATTTTTCGTCCTAATCCAGAAAATCCCGCAGCAATTCTGAGTTTATCTTTTAGAGAGGGCAATTGTAATAAGTCATAGATAGTCATAATTACTCCTTTAAACAAATCTATATTGTGCAAAAATAATAGTATAATGTTTCTTGAATACAAGTCTATTGTACAATATATGTACATAAAATACAAAGATTATTTGATTTTTGATTATTTCAAGAATGTTTTTGTACTATGAATACATATGTTTTAACTAGTGAAAATGATATACTTCGATATATCAAGGGTGTTGACACTATTAAAAGAAAACGTGATATTTAAAGGAGTGAAATGTATGGATTATGTAAAAATTTCAAATTCTAGTATCCTCTGGTTACTGTGTGGTATTACTGTTTTTATTTCTTTATTACAGGCCATTCTTTATATGCGAATGGCAAAGAAAACAGCAGTAAGAGCTAACATACCAGATAGTATACCTAAAAAAGCATTTCGAGTTGGATTAATTTCAGCAATTGGCCCTGCACTTGGTGTATTTATTGTTATGGTAGGGTTGATGTCTTCTATTGGTGGTCCTTTAGCATGGCTGAGACTTTCTATCATTGGTGCAGCACCAACAGAACTTACAGCAGCAACATTAGGTGCGCAGGCATGTGGAGTTGAGTTAGGTGGGGCAGGTTTTACACTAACAGTTATGGCTGTCAGCTGGTTTACAATGACATTAAATGGTGCTGGATGGCTCGTGTCTACAGGTGTAATTACACCAGCACTTGAAAAAGTTAGAGATAAGATTAGTGGTGGAGATGGAAAATGGCTTGTAGTTCTTAGTGGAGCATGTTCACTTGGTATCTTTGGTTATCTGAATGTTAATGAGATTTCTAAAGGTGCTGGTGGAACTGCAGCAGTGTTAGGTGGTATCTTTAGCATGATGTTCCTTGCTAAATTTGTAGTACCTAAGTTTCCTAAATTACGTGAATACACATTAGGTATCGCAATGATTATTGGTATGGCTTGTGCGATTGTATGTGATTTAATCATAGCATAGAAGGAGGAATAACTATGGATAATAATCAACTCTTAAAAGAATGGAAAAAGAACAGTATCCGGATTGGTTGTCCGACCAACCTTCTTGCTGCTGTTACAGCCTTTATCCCTGTTATTTGGCTGTGTGTAAAATATGATTGTTGGCCAGATCCTAAACTTGTATTGTCTGCGTGGGGAATGGTTGCATTATCGTTTGGCGCATTCTACATTGTAGAACCGGTATCCTATTATGCTTCATTAGGTCTTACAGGTACATATTTAAGTTTCCTTTCTGGTAATATCGGCAATATGCGAGTTCCATGCGCTACAGTTGCACTGGAATCTACAGAAAGTGAACCAGGAACACTTCAGGCTGAAGTTGCATCTACAATGGCTATTTGTGGATCTATCGTAACAAATTTAATTGCTACAACAAGTGCGGTTTTAATTGGATCTGCAGTAGTATCGGTTCTTCCGGCAATTATTAGTTCAGCGTTAACGAAATATGCGGCAGCAGCTATTTTTGGTGGAACATTTGGTACTTGGGCAGTGAAATATCCTAAAGTTGCAATATTTGGTCTTGGACTTCCGTTGCTGTTAAAATTTACAATCGCTCCGCCTACATGGGTACTTATTATCGTATCTGTATTCGGAAGTCTTGGATTCGCAAGACTTTTATATGTAAAAGAAAATAAAGCGAAATAGTAATTAATATTTAATTTAAAAGTTTATATTTACAAGTTATTTTATGGAGGTGCTTGTATGAAAATGTGGGAAGAATGTAAAGAATTGCAGAATGAAATTGTGAGAATGAGAAGAGAATTACATCAGATTCCGGAAGTAGGGAAAATTTTACCAAAGACTCAGAAATATGTACTGGATGAATTAGACAGACTTGGCATTTCTTATAAATGTTCAGAAGTTGACAGTAGTATTATTGCAGAAATCGAAGGCGGTCAGCCAGGTAAAACAATTGCACTTCGTGCAGATATGGATGCGCTCCATATTACAGAAGAAAATGATGTGGACTATATTTCTAAACATGAAGGCTGTATGCATGCATGTGGGCATGATACTCACACAGCAATGCTTTTAGGGGCAGCAAGAGTATTAAATGCTCATAGAGCAGAGTTAAAAGGTAAAGTTCGACTCTTATTCCAGACAGCAGAAGAACTTTCAAAAGGTGCTCAGATCATGGTTGCTGATGGTGCCATGGAAGGTGTAGATGCCGTATTTGGGCAACATATTGGAACTATTATGGATAAGAAATTAACTTCAGGTAAAATCATTGTAACGCCAGGCTGTTGTATGGCATCTTATGATCGATTTGTTCTTAAAGTAAAAGGTGTAGGTTGTCATGGCTCTTCACCAGAAAAGGGTATTGATCCAATTAACATTGCTTCTCATATTGTTATTGCTCTTCAGACAGTAATTGCAAGAGAGATTGCAGCGACAAAACCGGCAGTTCTCACGATTGGATTAATTCATGGTGGAAAATCATACAATGCGATTCCGGATTTTGTTGAGATTGAAGGTACAATACGCGCATTGGAAGAACCGGTAAGACAACAGCTTGGCAAGAGAATAGAAGAGATTTCAAAGAGCGTCGCAGCTACTTTCGGAGGTGAAGTGGAATACTTTATGGATTGGGGTGCTCCGCCGGTAATTAATGATGCTGAAATGGCAGCACTTGCAGCAGAAGCGATTAAAGAGGTTGTTGGAGAAGAAAATGTAATTACAGAGATTCCGGCTCCAAACATGGGTGGAGAAGATTTTGCATATTATTTACAGGAAGTACCAGGTTCATTTTTCTTCTTGAGTTCTTCAAATCCAGAAAAACATACAGATGTACCACATCATAATCCACTCTTTAATGTAGATGAAGACGTTCTATATATGGGTTCAGCAGCATTTGTATCTATTGTAGAACACTACCTTAGATAAACTAAATAATTAAATGTGGAAAAAAGCACTTCTTCTAATAACAGGAAGTGTTTTTTTCTGTATATATGTCAGGCGTTATCAGAAAGCTATTATAATAAAAACTTGTAAAAAGAATATAAAAAGATATAAACAGCGAAAACCCGTTAACCTTCCGGCTAACGGGTTTCGTTGGTTTTATAGTTATCTAAAGGAATGAGAGTAAAGTGTCACTTGTTATGGTTTATTCCACCAAGTGATTACTTTATGAGGGGGGAGATAGTTGAGTGTTCCTCATCTATCTGACTCTTAGTATACGTTAAAAATATGTCTAAAGTATGTTGAGTTTCTAAAAGAAAACGAAAATTTATTAACAAAGACTTAAGAAATACAAAGATAAAGACAACTGTCCTACAAAAATTAAGTAAAAACACATTCTATTGAATCTTAAATCAATCTTAATAATTTCTGTAACTTCCCCTTAAAAATTCTTTGGTAATCTTGTATACTGTAAGGGAGGTGATTATTTATGTTTAATATTTTAGTATGTGATGATGATAAAGAAATCGTTGAAGCAATCGAAATATATTTGACACAGGAGGGATATCATATTCTGAAAGCCTATGACGGCGAACAGGCACTTCGCATGATTCGGGATAATCAGGTGGATCTGCTGATCATAGACGTTATGATGCCGCGGCTTGACGGAATCCGGGCTACGCTCAAGATCCGGGAAGATCATAGCCTCCCTATTATTATTCTTTCAGCAAAATCAGAAGATGCAGACAAGATTCTTGGTCTGAATATTGGGGCCGATGATTATGTGACGAAGCCGTTTAATCCGCTTGAGCTTGTAGCGCGCGTAAAATCACAGCTCAGGAGATATACACAGCTTGGAAGTACTGTACAGAATGAATCGCAGGCAGTGTATGAAGTGGGTGGACTTCGTATCAATGATGATCTGAAAGAAGTGACAGTGGATGGAGAACAAGTGAAACTGACTCCGATCGAATATAATATTTTGTTATTATTGGTAAAAAATCAGGGGAAAGTTTTTTCTATCAATCAAATCTATGAGCAGATATGGAATGAAGATGCAATTGGCGCAGATAATACGGTGGCAGTACACATCCGTCATATCCGTGAAAAGATTGAAATTAATCCAAAGGAACCAAGATATTTGAAAGTGGTATGGGGAGTTGGATATAAGATAGAAAAGCTTTAGAAGGGAGCTTTTATGGAGAAAAAATGGTATCGCGCACCATTTATAAAAGGTGTGCTTGTCGTATTGGCACATATAGCAGTTGTGGCGTCTCTAATGGGATTTACCTGGGTGATTCTCTGTGCCGGAGTGAACTATGTTAATCCGATTGCCAAAATACCGGAAGACTATGCACAGACGAGACAGTTTGGCAAGAACATGAACAATGCTTTGTATGAAATGACATGGAATCTTTTTAGTTTGAACGGTATAGAAAAAGACGGCAAACTAAATGAAGAAATGCTGATCGATCTTGAAAAATACTACAACAGCGGCGAAGTTTCTGCGAAAGAAGAGGAAGGAAATGGGTTTGTATATAAACTTTCCGATCTTATTAATGCAGAAGACAGGGAAGAGGACAGAGAAATTGTTGTTTGCCAAAAGACCGATGGAAGTTATACTTATGAAGAATGGGGAAGTATTCAGGGGAAACTGCTTTCAGGGGAACTTGTATTTGCTGAATTAGCGGATCAGGAAGGTTCTGAGACAGAATCAGGGTATGATCTGGATGATTTCCTGTATATGTTGGAAGACCGCTATAATGGTTATGAGTATAATGAGTATTTCGGAATCTGCAATAAAGAAGGAACACTGATTTATACGGATTGCTGGAGAATGCCAGTCTCCTCAACAATTAATATGATGCTCGCAACGAAAACAGCAGAAGGTAAGGACGTTCTGGATTTAGTAAATGAAAATGCTTACTGGAATGGGCGTCTCCAGGAAATGGAGAACATGTTTGAGCATGCAAGATCCAGTCTTCGGGACAGAATTGATCGATATAAGGAATATCAGGAACTTTGGTCTGAGGGCAAGACAAATCTGACATTTATCCTTCTTGATGAAGAAAATAAAAAAGTTTATACAAACGATTCTAAATATGAAAATTATGAGACAGCCAGTAAGAATTATAAAGAGTTGATGAAGAACAGTACCGGACGGGAAAATGCATATATTAATATGAGACCTGCAGAAGGTGAAGTGGAAGTGCAGCAGATTGCCGGTTGGAAAGCTTCGGAGTGGCAGTCGCTGTGTGAACATATTGAAGGAACGTTTGGAACAGAAAAAATTCGTATTGTTGCAGCAATGGATTTGGATTATCCGGTTACAGACCGTTTTCAGTTTATTGATGGAACTTATGATAAGGTTCAGCCGCATCTTCACAACCTGATTTTGCTTGCCTGGGGCGGTGTGGTCGTATTTTTAATCAGCATAATCTGGCTGACGGCAGTATCTGGAAGAAGCAATGCACAGGACGGTGTGAAAACAAATATTGTGGACCGGCTTTTTACTGAGATTCCGGTAGGAGTACTTCTTGGTGGAATTTTTATGATGGTAGGAGGAGTTTCTGTCTCTTACGGAGAATGGTACAACAATTATGGCAGATGGATCATAGATAATACTAGTTTTACTGCACAGGAATTTGTTCCATCTCCATCGATAGGCGCTGCGGAAGTGAGTCTGATCGTGTTGATGACGCTTGGCGGAGCAGTCTGCTTTTTCTATGGTTATCTAAGTTCTGTCAGAAAGCTGAAAGCCGGTACATTTTTTAATGGACTTGGTATTTGGAAGATTGGAAGATGGTGCATAAGAGTTACTATAAAGTTATTCCGGATTATTGTAAAAGGATTTCGGGAATTTTGGAGACATAAGAATTTGATGACGAAGGTGATTCTGATCTTTATCGGTCTGACACTGCTTCATCTTTTTGGAGGAATTTCAGCATTCTTTGCATTCTGTTCCGTTGTGGTAGATGCAATTTTGTTTATCGTTTTAGTGAAGTATGCGATTGACAAACAGAAAGTTATGGATGGAATTAAGGAGATCACGGCAGGGCATGTAGAATATAAGATTCCGACAGAGGGATTAAAAGGTGATAACAAAGCGATGGCAGAGAGTATTAATGCCATTGGAGAAGGTCTTCAAAATGCAGTTGAGGAAAATCTGAAGAGTGAACGACTGAAAACAGATTTGATTACAAATGTTTCCCATGATATTAAGACACCGCTTACATCGATTATTAATTACGTAGATCTTTTAAAACGAGAAAATATCGAAGATCCGAAGATTAGAGGCTACATTGAAGTATTGGAAGCAAAAGCACAGCGTTTGAAGATTTTGACAGAGGATGTTGTTGAAGCATCGAAGATCAGTTCAGGAAATATTAAACTTGAGATGATGGATTTGAATTTTGTGGAAATTATTCTGCAGACAGCAGGAGAATTTTCAGAGAAATTTGAAGCAAGGGATCTGAAGCTGATATCTAATCTTCCAGAGCATCCGGTTATCATTCATGCAGATGGAAGACGTATGTGGCGTGTGCTTGCGAATATTTATAACAATGCTGCAAAATATGCGATGGAACATACAAGAATTTACGCAGATTTGGAAGAGAATGAAAATGAAGTTGCATTTTCCTTAAAAAATATTTCTGAACAGGCATTGAACATTTCTGCTGATGAATTGACAGAGCGTTTTATCCGGGGAGATATTTCAAGGAGTACAGAAGGAAGCGGACTGGGGCTTTCTATCGCCAAAAATCTTACCCAGAAAATGGGCGGAGATTTCCGGATCTATCTGGACGGAGATCTCTTTAAAGTAACACTTGTATTCCCAAAAGTAAAAAAAGAAAAAAAGGAAGAATACACGGAAAAACAGACAGGAGAAAATGCATAATCAGTGACAATATTGGAGTGAAGGGCTGCCGGAAACGGCGGTCCTTTTTTAGGAAAATCTTGCTAAATTCTAACGAAAATATTAATTTTGTTATTTTTTTGAATCGTTCTTGCATCTGTATTTGAGAAGCATTACAATACTAATATGTCAGAAAAACTCAATGAAAAATAGTTGACACGAAGGAGTAAAAGACGAGTGACAAAGGAATTAGATCAGGTTTTAAGAGAAAGTTTCACAATAGATTTTATTAGTGCAGTACTTAGCAATCCGAGAGAGAAAGAGGAACTACAGAAAGTAAAGATCCGTCCGCTTTTGAAAGGCGGGGAGCTGTATTTTCAGTTGGAAGAATTCCGCGGGAAACAGGCATTTCATGAGAATGTCCGGGCAGAAGAGGCTGTGGTTAAGATAGAGGAGCTGATGCAGTTATTTAAGCAGATGCAGATCGAAACGAAAAAGTTTTCCTGTACAGTTCTTATTAGCAAGAAGGGAAAGATAACGATTAAGAAAAAGGCAGTTTCCGGCAAGGTGAAAGAGGTAGATCTGTCACATAACCGGAGCAAGAAGTATATTCTGCAGGAGGGAACACCGGTGATGTTTCTTCAGGATCTTGGTGTTATGACGGCAGATGGAAAGATCGTGCGGACAAGGTTCGATAAGTTTCGTCAGATCAATCGTTTTTTAGAATTTATTGAAGATATTCTTCCGAAGCTTCCAAGTGACAGAGAAGTGACAATACTGGACTTTGGATGTGGAAAGTCTTATTTGACGTTTGCCATGTATTATTATCTTCATGAATTGAAAAAATATGATGTGAGGATTATCGGGCTTGATTTAAAGACGGATGTGATTCGCAAGTGCAATGAGTTAAGTGAAAAGTATGGATATGAGAAGCTTCGTTTTCTGGAAGGAAATATTGCAGATTATACAGGGGTAGATGAAGTTGATATGGTAGTGACACTTCATGCATGTGACACGGCAACAGATTTTGCGTTGGCGAAAGCAGTTGGCTGGAAAGCCAAAGTGATTCTTTCAGTGCCGTGCTGCCAGCATGAAATGAATGAACAGATTCAGAATGAAATTTTGCATCCGGCGCTGAAATATGGTTTGATTAAAGAACGGATGGCAGCGCTTTTTACAGATGCGCTGCGCGCAGAGTATCTTGAGAGGGAAGGATATGATACTCAGATTCTTGAATTCATCGATATGGAGCATACGCCGAAGAATATTTTAATTCGTGCGGTCAGAACGGGGAGAGCACACGAAAATGGCGAGGAAATAAAGCAGCTGGAAGATTTTCTTCATGTAACACCGATGCTGGGGAAACTGCTTGGATAGCCGGATGGATGCAAGGGGAGAATGAAATGATTAGAAGGGGTAGCTGATTCATGAAAAAGATTTTGGCAAGAGCTGGAATACTGGGAGCGATTTTTGTCGCGGCAGTAGTTATTTTCAGTATTTTGACGAGCAGGCAGAATGCAGATATGACGGTAGATATGGGGAATGCATCTTTGCCGCAGATTATATTTGAAACCGAAGGATATGAATTGAATCCATTGGCGGGCTATACATCGGAGATGGATCTGACGGCTATGCGCGATACGCTGACACCGCTGGACAAAGATGGGAATCTGACTGTTCGTATTAAAAAGAATCAAAAGAAAATAAAAGATTTCTCCTATACGGTATATTCTCTGAATGTACAAAAGACGCTGGCAGAAGGGAAGGCAGTTATCAAAGACGGGGCTGCGATTCTTTCGCTTGGCGCTGCAATGGGAGAGGAGAAAGAAGCTGTATTGAAGATTGAGCTTCAGCCGGAGGATGGGCAGGAGAGCCGTTATTATACGCGGATCACACTGGCAAAGGAGTATCATATTCGGGAATGCCTGGATTTTATCGAACAGTTTCACACGGATGCGATTACAAAGAATCCGAATAACTCTATTGCATCATTACTTGAGCCAAATGCGGCGGCAGACAATGGCACGCTTCAGCATGTAACGCTACATTGTGATTATAATCAGGTGCTCTGGGGAGAATTGAAACCGGAAGTAGTTGGTGATGTACAATGGAATATTAAAGAAGGTACGACTACTTACACGTCTGTTCAGCTGAAATATAAAGTCCGTACAACAGCTGCGGATGGAGCGGAAGCGCTTTATTATGTAAAAGAATATTTTAGAGTACGTTACTATCGGGAGAAGTTCTATCTTCTTGATTATGACAGAACAATGGAACAGCTGTTAGATGAGAACAGTAAGATGTTTTCTCCGGACGGTATTGATCTTGGGATTGTGCCGGAAGATATTTCTTATGTAACGAATAAAGACGGAACGGTGATTTCATTTGTGCAGGCGCGGGAACTTTGGAATTATGATCAGGATGAGGGGAAACTCTCCCGTGTCTTTAGTTTCCTCAGTGATGAGAATGATGACATTCGAAATGAATTTGATCAGCATCAGATTAAGATTATTTCGGTAGATGAAGATGGAAGTACGACTTTTGCAGTATACGGATATATGAACCGGGGACAGCACGAAGGAAAAGTCGGGGCGGCGATTTATTATTATAATTTGAAAAAGAATTTTGTAGAAGAAAAGGCATTTATTCCGAGCAGACAGTCATTTGCAATTGCAGAAGATGAACTTGGAAAGCTGATCTACTATAACCATGAAAAAGAACATCTGTATGTGATGCTGGATGGTTCTTTTTACCGCATTTATCTCAAAGATGAGGGGAAGGAAGTCATTGTTGGCGGGCTTTCGGAGAATCAGTATGCCGCATCATCGGACGGTCATTTAATTGCATTTCAGACTGGTGGTGAATATGAGCAGGCGTCAGAGATGAAAGTGATGAATCTGCAGACAGAAAAAGAATATACAGTAGAAGCTGGAGGAGCGACGGTAAAACCGCTTGGATTTATCTATGATGATTTTGTTTACGGTGTATCCCGGGCAGAAGATGCAGGGAAAACCGTGTCGGGAACTTCAGTTGTACCGATGTATCGTCTGGAGATCCGCAGTACAGACAATCAGGTATTAAAGACATACGAGAACGAGGGCGTATATATTCTGGACGTGTTTATTGAAGACAATCTGCTGACGATGAACCGGGTTGCGCGAAATGGAGAGATTTATACGGCGGTGGCATCTGATTATATTACCGGGAACGAGGAACCGGAAGTCAGCAATATTCAGCTGGAGGCTTATCAGTCAGAGACGGAGCAGCGGAAGATGATGTTTTCATTTGACAGCAAGATTGAGGACATTTCGCCAAAGATCCTAAAGCCGAAGCAGGTACTTTTTGAGAATCCGGTAACAGTAACATTGGATGCAGGAGTAACAGAAGGAAACTATTATGTGTATGGTCTCGGCCAGCTTCTCGGGGTATATGACCGGGCAGGGTATGCAGTTGTGAAAGCAAATGCGATTTCCGGAGTAGTTGTGGATTCCAGTCAGGTGTGCGTATGGGAGAAGGGAAACAGAGATCTGAGCTATGAAATTGAAGGATTCCAGCCGACAGTTGTGCAGGAGGGCGAGAGCACACTTGCAGCAAGTGTACGGGCTATTACAGAATATGAGGGAAATCCAATCGATGTTATGAAAGAAATGGCTAACGGAAGATCTGCCATTCAGATCCTGACAAATTATACAAAGGGAAGAGGAATGGATCTGACAGGATGTACAGTGGAACAGGTACTTTATATTATTGGCAAAGGAACGCCGGTAATCGCATTGACAGATCATATGAACGCAGTGATTCTGACAGGGTATACATCTGATACGGTAACATACATGAATCCGGCAGATGGAAGTGTGCATACTGTTTCGACAGAAGAAGTTGCAGCCATGTCAGCAGGAAGCGGAAATACATTTATTGGATATGTAAAGGATTAGCATATATGAAAATATCAGAACAATTTTATGAATATGCATATATTTTTTTGGCAGATCAAAATGCTGTTGGAAGTATTGCAGAAGAAAGTGAATATCAACGATTGATTGAAAGGGCAGGACAAAGAGTTCCTGCCCTTTGGGAATCCTGCTATCGGAATGGAACGGGGAGACTTTTGGATAAGTATACGCTGGCTGTGCAGCGGGCTTATAAAAAAAGTGGTGTGAAGATTGTGCGGTCGGATCAGGCAAATGAACCGGCGGATTACATCGGCTATGAATGTCTGTTTTTATCCTTTTGGAGTTTTGTTCTGGAGAAAGAAACAGGTTCCGAAAATTTTACTGATGTTGGAGCGATGGCAGGAAAGATACTGCTGCGGTTTCTTGAGGAACATATGCTTTTGTTTTCGGAAAATTTGAAAAAAGAGTTGGAACTGCACGGGAATTATCCGAAATTTACAAAGCTTGTGAAAGAACTGCAAAGAACAGCAAAGAAGCTGAAGGATAGAGTGACACAGTATGACAGATGCGGGCAGGAGAAGCGGGAAGTACAGGATAAAAAGCTTGATGATCAGATTCCGGTCTGGATTTCAGAATGGGAATCAGAGCATCAGAGCAGACCGATTCCGGCATCATTTGCTTTCTGCAGTCCGAATCAGAAAGAGGAGCGTGTCTGGATACGCAGCGCAGGCTGTTGGAATAATTGCGGAAGTTCCTGCCTGAAAGAAGTGGAAGTGTGTGATGGTTGTGTACTTCGTCTCCGTTCAGCGCGTACAGAGGAACTTCAGGAAAATCGACTGACAACCTGTATCCGGGGACTGGCATCCGCGGAGACATATTTGACGGCAGAGCGTCTCAGATATCCCCTTCTTCGAACCGGAAAACGGGGCAGCGGCAGCTTCAGGAGAATTAGTTGGGAAGAAGCGCTGCAGAGAATTGCAGCGGAGAATGTGCGCATTCGTGATACATATGGTGCTGCGTCCCGCTATATTACTTATTCGACGGGGGTAGTATCACTTGTGCGTCCGGATGAGGTACTGCGGCGTTTCCTGAATCTGGATGGGGGATTTCTTGGTTTTTATAATGATTACAGCGCAGCTTGTACACAGTGGGCAACATCTCTTATGTATGGAACAGGTAAGACCGGAAACAGTGCAGAAGATTTATTGAACAGCAGTCTGATTCTTGTCTGGGGACATAATCCGTTGGAGACGGGATTTGGACCGGCGCTTCGCAAAATGCTCTGCCGGGCGAAAAAGAAAGGGATTCGTATCATTACGATTGATCCACGATGCTCCGATACGGCAGCCTATGGGGATGAATGGATTCCGATCCGCCCGGCAACCGATGGAGCGCTGGCGGCTGGGATGGCATATGTGATTATCACTGAAAATCTCCATGACAAAAAATTTCTTCATACATACTGCAGCGGCTATGATCATGAGACGATGCCAAAACAGTATCAGAAGGAAGAAAGCTATGAAGAATATATACTCGGAATACGAGATCAAATTCCAAAGACGCCGGAATGGGCAGAAAAGATTACAGGAATTCCAAAAGAAAAGATTATAGAACTGGCGCGTTTGTACGCCGAAAGTAAACCGGCTGCGATACTGCAGGGATGTGGACCGCAGCGTCATGCGAACGGTGAGCAGACGGTGCGGATGATTACAGCGCTTTCCTGCCTGTGTGGGAATGTTGGTATTTCCGGAGGCAGATGCGGTGCGGAAGATGATACAGAAAAACCGGTAAAGGCATATTTCCCAAATGGAGAAGAACGCTATCCGGGAAAGATTCCGTGTTATTTGTGGACAAAAGCAGTTAGAGAGGGAACTTGTATGAAGCCGGTAAAAGACGGACTTCTCGGTGTCACAAAACTGGACAGTAATGTAAAGATGCTTTGGTGTCTTGGAGGCAATACACTCATTAACCAACATGGTGATATTAATGAGACCAGAAAGATTCTGGAAAATGAATCGCTCTGTGAATGTATCGTCTGTTCTGATGTATTTATGACGCCAAGCGCGATGTATGCGGATATTATCCTTCCGGCGGCATCGTGCTATGAAATAGATAATATTACGCCGGCATGGCAGGAAGGAGATTTCCTCCTCTACAATCGGAAAATGACAGAGCCGCTGTTTGAGTCAAGATTTGAATATGAGTGGATTCGGCGATTGGCATGGATGAGCGGGGAAGGGGAAGATTTCGATGATGGGAAAGAGACAATGGAAGAATGGTTGAAATCTCTTTATCGAGATATGCAAATAACAGATTCTGCTCTTATCTCATATGAAAAACTGCGAGAGAATGGAATTGCCAGATATTCAGAGCGTCCTCCGGTCATTGCTTTTGAGCAGCAGAGAAAAGATCCGGATCATCATCCATTTCCAACTTATTCCGGCAAGATTGACTTTTTCATTCCATATATTTATCACCTGTACGGGGAAGAAGAGATTGCAGCGATTCCGAAATATGTTCCTTGCGGAGAAGGAATAGAAGAGCTTTCAGAAGATGAGAATGAATTTCAGCTGATCGGCTGGCATACGAAAGTGCGTACACATTCCTGTCATGACAATAATCGGATTCTTCAGAAGAAAGAGCCGGAAGCAGTCTGGATGCATCCGGAAGATGCGAAAAAGCTTGGGATTACAGAGGGCGAGACGATTATTCTGGAAAATGTAAGGGGACGGATGAAAGTACCGGTGAAGATCACAAGCCGGATAGCGACAAGGGTATTGGCGCTCAGTCAGGGAGCGTGGTATGATCCGGATTCAGAAGGTACGGATCAGCGGGGAAGCATCAATGTACTTACATCATTGAAACCAACGCCTTTGGCAAAAGGAAATCCACAGCATACAAATATTGTGAGGGTACGCAAAAGGGAAAAAGATATTTCTGCCGGGCTTGACATCTAAGGTATTGTATGATAAACTCACTTCAATTTATTTTTATAATTCATGAATTTAAGAATAAAATAAAGGGAAATTATTAGAAAGGAAGTTGAAGACATGAGAGTTTGGATGATGGCGATGGAAGCAATGAATAATAGCAATAATAATAATCAGTTCGGAAATAATAATCATTTGTCCGGGCTTATTTCGTCGTATCCAGAAAAGCATGCAGCATCCTTGAGATAGATATGAAATGCAGAAGATGGCAGCGGAATGAGCAGAAGATGCAGTCCGCTGCCTTTTTCTATTGCTTTTTTATTTATCTTTTTTGGGATGTATGCTATAATCAGAATAATGTATCAATCAGGAGGTTTTGAAATGGAATTAGTAACTGTACGCGAATTGTATAAGAACAGAGAAGCATATTTAGATAAAGAAGTTACTGTCGGGGGCTGGGTAAGAAGTATTCGTGATTCGAAAGCATTCGGATTTATTGTTGTGAATGACGGATCATTTTTTGAGACACTGCAGATTGTTTACCATGACACGATGGAGAATTTTGCAGAGATTTCTAAGCTGAACGTAGGAGCAGCGATCATTGTGAAGGGTGTTCTGACAGCGACACCGCAGGCGAAACAGCCATTTGAGATCCAGGCAACAGAAGTTGTTGTAGAAGGTGCATCTTCACCGGAGTATCCGCTCCAGAAGAAGCGTCACAGCTTTGAATATTTGAGAACGATCTCGCATCTGCGTCCGAGAACGAATACATTCCAGGCAGTGTTCCGTGTGCGTTCACTTTGTGCATATGCAATCCATAAGTTCTTCCAGGAAAGAGATTTTGTTTATGTGCATACACCGCTGATTACAGGAAGTGACTGTGAAGGCGCCGGCGAGATGTTTCAGGTAACAACACTGGATCTTGAACATCTTCCAAAGACAGCAGAAGGAGCAGTAGATTACGGTGAGGATTTCTTTAATAAGAAGACAAGTCTTACCGTATCCGGTCAGCTCAATGGAGAGACATACGCTCAGGCATTTAGAAATATTTATACATTTGGACCGACATTCCGTGCTGAGAATTCGAACACGACACGTCATGCAGCGGAGTTCTGGATGGTAGAGCCGGAGATTTCATTTGCAGATCTGGAAGATAACATGAACCTTGCAGAGAGCATGCTGAAATACATTATCCGGTTTGTAATGGAGCAGGCTCCGGAAGAGATGAATTTCTTCAACTCATTTGTAGACAAAGGTCTTTTGGAAAGACTGAATAACGTTGTGAACTCTGATTTTGCGAGAGTGACATATACAGAGGCAGTTGAGTTGCTTGAGAAGAATAATGATAAGTTTGATTATAAAGTATCTTGGGGATGCGATCTGCAGACAGAACATGAGCGTTATCTGACAGAGCAGATTTACAAACGTCCGGTATTTGTGACAGATTATCCGAAGGATATTAAGGCATTCTATATGAAGATGAACAATGACAATAAGACGGTTGCGGCAGTAGACTGTCTTGTGCCGGGAATCGGGGAGATCATCGGAGGAAGCCAGAGAGAAGATGATTATGATAAGCTTCTTACTCGTATGAAAGAGTTGGATCTGAATCCGGAAGAGTATGATTTCTATCTGGATCTTCGCAAATATGGTTCTACAAGACATGCAGGCTTCGGGCTTGGATTTGAGAGATGTGTTATGTATCTGACAGGTATGTCTAACATTCGTGATGTCATTCCGTTCCCGAGAACAGTGAATAACTGCGAGCTGTAATAACAAATAAATAAGCAGGCAACGGCAGGGCGGAGGAACAATATCTTCCGCCTTCCGTAGTTTTTTAAGATAAATATGTTGGGAATTTTTATATAAAGATGAAACATGTGCGAAGTACGGCGGTGAAAGGAGAGGAAGCTATGAATAATATTTTAGTAGTGGATGATGAGCGGGAAATTGCAGATGTAATTGAGCTCTATCTGCAAAGTGACCAGTACAGGATTTTTAAATTTTATACAGGAGAAGATGCATTGGAATGTATCCGGACAACGAAGATTGATCTGGCGATTCTTGATGTCATGCTGCCGGATATCGACGGATTTGAAATATTGAAAAAGATTCGTGAAAAGTACACATTTCCGGTAATGATGCTGACGGCAAAGACAGAATATATGGATAAGATTACAGGATTGACGCTGGGGGCAGATGACTATATTCCAAAGCCGTTTAATCCGCTGGAACTTGTGGCAAGGGTGAAGGCACAGCTTCGCAGATATACTCAATATAATGAAGGGCCTGTGAAGGCAGACGAAGATATTATTGATTTCGCCGGTCTGTTTCTGAATCGGTCTTCACATGAATGTATTTATTATGAGCAGCCGCTGACATTAACGCCGATCGAATTCGATATTTTGTGGCTTTTGTGTGAGAATCGTGGAAAAGTCATCAGTTCAGAAGAATTGTTTAAGCAGGTATGGCATGAACAGTATTATAAGAACAGTAACAATACAGTTATGGTGCATATCCGGCATCTGCGGGAGAAAATGAGTGTGCCTACAGGAAAATCTGATTTTATTAAGACGGTCTGGGGAGTAGGATACAAAGTTGAAGAATAATTATCGTAAACTAAAATTAAGCATTCTGCTGCAGACAGTTCTTGTTATGGCGCTCGTTGTGCTTGTCGGGAATTTCCTGATGGACTATGTGATTGACGGGATTGTAAATGAGCAGTTTGGTAATATTTTTGTAAAGTTACTCATGTGGTTTCAAGTAGACCGGGAGACGGCGAATTATTGGTACTGGCACTTGATCGGTCACAATAAACCGTTTTTTACGATTGTAGGATTCCTTGTACTTTTTGCGCTGTTTTTTTATATTGCGCTATCTAAGATGACGAAATATCTGGATCAGGTAGAGGATGGTATTGAAAATATTATTTCAGATTCCGATAAACCGATTCGTTTGATCACAGAGCTGAAACCGTTGGAAATGCGGATGAATGAAATCAAAACTACGCTTCAGAGACAGGCAAAGGAAAGTCAGGAAGGGGAAAAGAAGAAAAATGACCTGGTAGTTTTTCTGGCGCATGATCTGAAGACGCCGTTGACTTCTGTTGTTGCTTATTTAAGTATGTTGGATACGCATCCGGATATGCCAATAGAAGAAAGAGCCAAGTACACACATATTTCGTTAGAAAAAGCAATCCGTCTGGGAGATTTGATCAATGAGTTTTTTGATATTACGAAGTTTAATCTTCAGAATATCGAACTGGAGATGACGACGCTTGATTTGTCCATGATGTTGGAGCAGCTGGCAGATGAAGCGTATGGAGTTCTTAGGGCGAAGCAGCTAAGATGTGAAGTGATCGCAGAAGAAGATCTGATGATTCAGGGAGATCCGGATAAGCTTGGAAGAGTATTTGACAATATTTTGCGAAATGCAATGACATACTGTTATCCGAATTCCACGATTGAAATTCACGCAGAGCTTAAAGAAAACAGGATTCAAATTGTTTTTGAAAATGCAGGGAAGACGATTCCTGAGGAAGAACTGGGAAGAATCTTCGAGAAATTTTACCGGGCAGATGAATCGCGTTCCAGTAAGACAGGAGGAGCCGGGCTTGGACTGGCGATTGCAAAAAGAATTGTAGAGCTTCATCGCGGTTCTATTCGGGCAGAAAGTGCAGAGGAAAAAACAAGATTTATTGTAATGCTGCCAGCTGGCAGAAAGCAGGAACAAGGGGGAGAAAATGAGATTTATACACATCGCGGATGTACATCTGGGCGTAAGCCCGGACGCGGGAAAGGTGTACAGCGCGAAAAGAAGCAGCGAGATCTGGGACACATTCCGGGCATTACTGGACGTTTGCCAAAAAGATAAGATCGATCTGCTTTTGATTGCGGGAGATTTGTTTCACCGACAGCCGTTGTTGCGGGAACTAAAAGAAGTAAATTATCTGTTCTCAAAACTGACGAGAACAAAAGTGGTTCTGATTGCAGGAAACCATGACTACATGAAAAAGGATTCCCATTATCGGACATTTCAGTGGAGTGAAAATGTGTATCCACTGTTTCAGAGGAAAATGAAAGGTGTGCGATTTCCGGAGTGGAAGACAGCGGTTTATGGATTCAGCTATTACGAACGGGAAATTACAGAGCCGCGCTATGACAATGCGAAGGCGCCGAGGCTTGAGCGGTACGAAATTCTTCTGGCGCATGGTGGAGACGAAAAGCATATTCCAATCCGACGAGAACAATTGATGACGCTTGGATATGAGTATGTGGCGCTTGGCCATATTCATCGTCCGCAGGAGGTTCTGGATCATTATGCCAGATATGCGGGATCGCTGGAACCGACCGATCGAAATGATCTGGGTGTTCACGGATATGTTTATGGTGAGATCGGAGAAAAAGGAGTTCGTACGAAATTTGTGCCTTTTGCAGGCAGAAGTTATATTCCGATGACGGTGCAGATAACTCCGGAAATGACGAGCGGGGAACTGCAGGATTTTCTTCGGAAAGAAATAGAGAATCGGGGAATTGAAAATATTTATAAAATTACGTTGAAAGGCCTTCGCGATCCGGATATCTCTTTTGCGCAGACAGGAGAAAAAGCAGATGTGTTTGGGAATATTCTGGAATGTACAGATGAGACAGAGCCGTCGTATCAGTTTGAGAAGCTGATGGAGCAGAATAAAAGCAATCTGCTTGGCAAATACATTGCGTCATTTCAAAATCCAAAGCAGGAGAGCATAGAATATGAGGCGCTGTGCGAAGGTGTGAGAGCTCTGTTGGAGACGAAGAGGGGTTAGGAACAATGAGGATTCAGGAACTAATCATAAAGAATTTTGGGAAATTTTCAGATAAGACCATTTCCCTCAGAGACGGTGTGAATTTGATCTATGGAGAAAATGAATCGGGAAAGACAACACTTCATACTTTTATCGGAAGCATGCTGTACGGAATGGAACGGGGGCGTGGAAGGGCGGCGGCTACAGATACATTCAGCCGCTATGAACCGTGGGAGAATCCAAACTATTATGCCGGCGCAGTCAGATTTGTGTGCGGAGACCGGACGTTCTATCTGCAAAGAAATTTTGATAAATATGGGAAAAGCGCGTCGCTGATCTGTGAAGATGACGGTGAGGAACTGTCCCTGGAAGACGGTGATCTTGCGGCGCTGTTAGACGGGATGCAGAAATCTCTCTATGAAAGCACAGTTTCCATTGGACAGTCTGAAACAAAGACAAAAGAGGCGCTTGCCATTGAGCTTAGAAATCATGCGACTAATTTTTATGCAACAGGAGATGAGGAATTGCAGCTTGATGGCGCATTCCGGTATTTGAAGGAGAAGAAAAGAGAGCTTGACCAAGAAGAGCGTGAGCAGGAACTGGCAAGGCAAGAGAAGAGAGATGCAGTAGAAAACGAAGCGTCTTATGTATGGAGAGATCTTCACAAGCTGCAGCAGGAATTGGATGAGGCAGAAGATAAACTTGACAGAGCGGCAGAGGAACGAAAAAGAAATCAAAAGCAGCGGGAATTTTTCCAGAAGCGTATTCAGGAGGAAGAAAGACAGGAAAAGGCACGTCCGAAGAAATGGCGAGTGCATCCGGCGGCGTTGATTGCGATGCTGCTGCTTCTTATCTTTGCGATTGTTATGCTGGAGCCTCCGTGGAATTATCTTTGGGCAATTGTAATATTTCTTGCATCCAGCCTGTATGTCTGGAACAAGATGAAAGATGGGCGGCGTATACAATCGGAGCCGGCTGAAGAAAACGGGAATGAAGAAGAGACAGAAGAGGAATATTTTGATCGGACGGAGGAGAGACTTCGCTGGGAGGCGGACCGGATTCGGGAAGAATACCGGGATAAGGAAATCCGCTATGAGAATCTGAAAGAGCAGTTAGAGGAGCTGAATGAATTTGAAACCGGGTGTGAAACGCTGCGCAAGAAGAGAGAAGCGCTCCAAATAGCGGAGAAGCGCCTCAGGGTTTTGTCAGATCAGATGCAAAAAGAGATTGGATATCGACTCAATAAGAGAATTTCAGAAATTATTCAAGAACTGACGGGCGGACGTTATGAGAAACTTTTGGCAGATGATGAGATGAAGCTGTTTCTTCTGAAAGATGGGCGAAAAATCACACTGGATCAGGTCAGCAAAGGAACTGCAGAACAGATTTATTTCGCGCTTCGTATGGCTTCGTCAGAAATACTATATGAAGAGAAGTTTCCAATCATTCTGGATGATGCGTTTGCATATTACGATGATATACGTTTGGCAAGAATACTGGAATGGCTTTCCGGGCAAGGCTGCCAGATCATTTTATTTACCTGTCAGAAACGAGAAGCAGAGTTATTAGAAGATCAGGGAATTGAATATCACTATGTAAATCTGTCAGAATAATGACAGTAGACAGAGGAGGAAAACATGTACCAATATTATTTATTTGATCTGGACGGAACGCTGACAGATCCTAAAATCGGGATTACATCCAGCGTACAGTATGCACTGAAAGACTTTGGAATATAAAAGAGAGGATAGTCTGGAAATCATCCATGCTATCCTCTTTTGTGTCGTCTGTTTATTTCTGATTTTGTTTTTCTTTATATGCATTTACGAGATGCTGGATACGCTCGTTCGGATCAAGAATATCACTGATAGAACCGTCATGGTTCAGAGTATCAATGATGAGAGCGATGTATTTGCTCAGATCACAGCTGATGTAGTAAGGTCTCTTCAGCAGTTCCGGAGACTGGTAGATACTGTTTGTTGTCAGGATCGCATCGATCAGACCTTCTTCATATGCGCGGTCAAAACGTTCCATTCCGCTTGTGAAAAGTCCAAATGTTGCAGCAGCAAAAATACGTTTTGCTTTTCTTGCTTTCAGCTGTTTTGCAACATCAAGGATACTCTCGCCGGAGGAGATCATATCATCGATGATGATAACGTCTTTGCCTTCTACAGAAGTCCCGAGGAACTCATGGGCAACAATTGGGTTGCGTCCGTCAACGATTCTTGTATAATCACGGCGTTTGTAGAACATACCCATATCGATGCCAAGTACGTTAGCAAGGTAGATAGCACGGCTTGTAGCTCCCTCGTCCGGGCTGATTGCCATTAAATGATCGCTGTCAATCTGAATATCATCGTATCTTTCCAGAAGCCCTTTGACAAACTGATATGTCGGTGGAACGGTTTCGAAACCACTGAGCGGAATTGCATTCTGTACACGAGGATCGTGTGCATCAAATGTGATGATATTATCTACGCCCATAGCAACGATTTCCTGAAGTGCAAGAGCACAGTCAAGTGATTCGCGGCTGCTGCGCTTATGCTGACGGCTTTCATAAAGGAATGGCATAATGACATTAATACGTCTTGCCTTACCGCCTACTGCGGCAATAATTCTCTTTAAATTCTGGAAATGATCGTCTGGTGACATGTGATTTACTTGACCGTTTAAAGAATATGTAAGGCTATAATTACACACATCCAGCATCAGATAAAGATCCATACCACGGATAGATTCTTTAATAACACCTTTTGCTTCTCCAGAACCAAAACGCGGTACCTGTGCATCAATAATATAGTTGTCTTTTACATATTCGTGGAATAAGAGATCCTCTTTGTGATGATTAAGGCTCTCTTTACGCCATTTTACAAGGTAGTCATTAACCTTGTCCCCCATTTCCTGGCATCCGTCTACCGGAATGATTCCCAGTGAGCCAACCGGTATATTGTCCAGATTTCTCTCTTCGCGGTGTAACATTAGTGTTCCTCCCTGTTCATTAATTTCTTCTGTATGCGAATATCATCGCCAGTTAATCTCAGCATCGTGTAGTTGCTGGTGATTCGAGAGAAAGTTCTCTCAGAGTAAAGTTCTACCAGAGAATCCAGTGTCAGATTCGTTGAGATAATGGTAGACTTTCGGTTCAGCAGACGTTCATTCAGACATAGGAACAATTGTGATGAAGTAAAGGAATTCGTAAGTTCTGTTCCAAGATCGTCAATAATGAGAAGATCACAGCTGAAAATGTGTTCATACATAACGCCTGCTGTCTCATCTTTTTCAAACTTATACTTAGCAATTATATCAAATAGTTCAAATGCGGTAAAGTATATCACTGAATAAGATTTATTAATTAATTCCCGGGCAATGCAGTGGGACAGGAAAGTTTTCCCGACCCCGGTACTGCCGTACAGGAATAAATTACGGAAATCCGTAGAAAATGTATTGACAAACGTATGACAGGCTGCCAGAGCATCCTGCATCAACGCCAATGAAGAGCGTCCTGTCTTCTTGTCAATATAGTGGTTTGAATAGTAGGAGAGAGAGAAAGTATCGAAATTCTCTTTCTCAAGAATCTCCTGAAGATTCGACTGTGTATAGAGAAGTTGGATTATGGCTTTCTGGAAGCAGTGGCACTTCTGGTTGCCAATATAACCGGTATCGTGGCAGTCAGAACATTGGTAGATTGGTTCCAGATAATCTTCAGGATATCGATTAGAAGTTAGAAGAGCTTTTTTTTGCAAAGTCAGCTTCTTTTGTTGTTCCCGGAATTCCTCCACAGCGTGCTCATCTCCTGAGAGGAGCTTTCTTGCCTGCGCTACTCCGAGAGAGGAGATGGCATCATCTGTCTTCTTTAATTCCGGAATCTTGCGGTATACCTCTTCGTATCTTGCGAAAAGAATATCTTTATTATGCAATTGCCGCTGTTCGTAGATGCGCATAATCGCATCGTACTGACTATTTGTAAGTCCCACGGAAAATCTCCTTTGCTGTTTGTAGTTTTATAATTCTAATAATAAAAAGTTATCTTGTCTGTTAATTGCTGTTCAAAAGTTGCTGCTCCAGTGAATCCAGATCGTAAGAACGCCCTTGAAAATTATTGAAGCGGTTGTTAGTCATTGGTTTTGCAGGAACAGGGCGTGCTTTTTTCTGCTCTTTTTCCTGACGGAACAAAAGATCAGCTTGTTCGATATCGGCAGGATGCCTCACATTCTTTTCTTTCCAGCTTTTTAGAATAGTGTCCGCATATTCAAAGCTTGGCTGGTGGATCGCTGAAATTGTGCGATTGCATGCTTCCAGGATCATCTCAAGAGTGAAGCCGTATTCTTCGCTCCAACGGCGGATGTAATCCTGTTCCACTGCAGCCGGACTGCGTCCGGTAATTCCGAAAGCAGCAAGAATCGAATAGCATGTCTTGTTTCGGACACTTGTCCGCTCTTTTGCCTCGTCCACAGTTGTAATATTGGCTTCATACCATGCAAGAGCAACTTTCTGGATATAGTGAATGCTCTTATGCCCATTGTCGATGCAGTGTTCAATCAGAAATTCAATCAGATCTGTAGAAAATCCAAGTGATTCATAAAAATAGATGATCGTATCTACTTCGGTGCGTGTTAAAGTCTTTCCAAGGTATTGTTCTGTGATGAAGAGAATCTGTTTTAACTCTTCCTGGGACTGCTTGGCGCTTTGAGATGGTGCTCTGCGGGATGCGGACTTTGCGGAAGAAGGATTCAAAGCAGAAGGCTCCAAAGTAGAAGGTTCTAAGACAGAAGGAGTATCTGTAGCAGTGGAAGCTTCTGTCAAGGCTGCTACATGTTCAAGAGCAATTCCGCAAATGCAGTTATTGGCATCACAGGTAATGGTAATCAGTCCGATCTTAGCCCAGTAGTTTAAGGCACGGACAATGTCTTTTTCTGTATTATCTAAAATATCAGCCAGCATAGAAACAGAAAGGGGGATAGAAGGCTGATTCAAATGGCGGAGCAAAAGAAGATATACTTTTACATATTCTCCGTTCGCTTTCGCCATATAATGATCTATGAATTCGTTTTCAACGGACGTTGTATTATCCTGAAAACGACTTGTTAATGTTAATGTTTTCATATGTATCTGCCCCTCTGTCTGTTAAAATCTGTCTGATCTTGTGTAAAATCCAAAATCATAATTACTAATATAGATATCTACGATTGATTATATCATTTCCGCTGGGGATAAAAAAAGCCCTTTTTCCGGTAAAAAAGGGCTTTTTTGTGGATAACCATATGTGGATAGTGTGGATAACTATTATTTTAGTAGATTTTCTCCGATATTTACAACATCTCCGGCTCCCATAGTTATCAACAGGTCACCGTCTTGGCAATGTTCTGTCAGAAATGCTTCTATGGCTTCAAAGGATGGGAGGTAATGTACATCGCATCCGGTTTTCTTAATCTCTTCGGCAAGCTGTGCAGAAGAAATTCCGAGATCGTCATACTCTCTGGCAGCATAGATATCTGCAAGAATAACATGATCGGCAGAAGAGAGCGCTTCTGCAAATTCATGGAAGAATGCTTTTGTTCTTGTATAAGTATGAGGTTGGAATACGCACCATAATTCTTTGTGAGGATAGTTCTCGGCGGCTGTGAGTGTGGCGAGAATCTCTGTTGGATGATGGGCATAATCATCTACGATGGTTACTCCATTTCTCGTTCCTTTGTATTCAAAGCGTCGCGCGGTTCCGTGGAAGGATAAAAGTCCTTTCTGGATTGCTTCAAATGAAATGCCAAGCAGATCAGCAGCTGCAATTGTGGAAAGGGCATTGCTGATATTATGGATTCCAGGCACAGACATTTGAATTCGTCCCACTTCTTTTTGGTGAATCATCAGTGTAAAGGAAATATTTCCATCTTCCGAATGGCGGATATCCGATGCACAGTAGTCAAATTCTGGTTTCATACCGAAGGTAATGACCGGACAGGAAATTCCTTCTGCAATCTCTTCATAATGTTCAATGTCGCCGTTGATGATCAGGCTTCCGTCTTTCGGAAGCAGACGTGCAAATCGGTGGAACGAATTGCGGATATCTGCAAGGTCTTTAAAGAAGTCCATATGATCTTCTTCTATATTTAAAATAATTCCAATCTTCGGGAAAAAATGAAGAAAGCTGTTTGTGTATTCACATGCCTCAGTTACAAAAATTTCAGAGTGACCAACACGGATATTGCCTCCGATGGCTTTTAAGATACCCCCCACGGAAATAGTAGGATCTGCATCTGCAGCAAGTAGAATGTGTGTCAGCATGGATGTGCTGGTAGTTTTGCCGTGAGTTCCGGAAATACAGATCGGCATCTCATAATTAGTCATAAGCTGCCCGAGAAGTTCAGCTCGAGACAGCATTGGAAGATTTCGTCTGACAGCTTCCTGGTATTCTGGATTATCCTCGTGTACAGCGGCGGTATATACAACGACTTCTGTTGTGGGAGGAATATTATCAGCATTCTGACCGTAGAATACGGAAGCACCTCTTTGCGCCAGCATAACTGTCAAAGGAGATTCCTTTGCGTCAGAGCCGCTGACAGTAAATCCTTCATCAAGAAGAATTTCCGCAAGACCGCTCATGCTGATTCCGCCGATGCCAATAAAGTGAATATGTAGTGGTTTATTAAAGTCAATTTTATACATAAAAATACACGTCCTGTTCTTAATTAGTTGTTAAAATGGGCTTTTGCTCATATACTATCATTATAAACCGTCTGAGAGAAAAAGAAAAGAAGTAATTTTTGTTATATATTCATAAAAACAATGAAAAATTTTGTCTTTTTTTGTAAAAAATGTTCACTATTGTTTACAAGTATGATATAATTATAAATGCTAGAAAGGAACACGACTGTGAAGGGGTGAAGACATGATTAAGAAAGAAATGATTGCTATGTTGCTAGCAGGTGGACAGGGCAGCAGATTAGGCGTGTTAACAGCAAAAGTGGCTAAACCAGCAGTAGCATTTGGAGGAAAGTACCGTATTATCGATTTTCCTCTTAGCAACTGCATTAATTCTGGCATTGACACAGTAGGTGTATTGACACAATATGAACCATTAAGGCTTAACTCGCATATTGGTATTGGTATTCCATGGGATCTCGATCGAAATATTGGAGGAGTTACAATTCTTCCTCCATATGAAAAGAGTGCGAATAGTGAATGGTATACTGGAACAGCCAATGCGATTTACCAGAATTTAAATTATATGGAAACGTATAATCCGGATTATGTTTTGATCTTGTCGGGAGATCATATTTATAAGATGGACTATGAAGTGATGCTCGAATTCCACAAAGAGCATAACGCAGACGTTACAATTGCATCTATGCCGGTACCGATGGAGGAAGCAAGCCGTTTCGGTATTGTTGTGGCAGATGAAGAAGACAGGATTCAGAAATTTGAAGAAAAGCCGAAGAATCCAAGCAGTAATCTGGCATCGATGGGAATTTATATTTTTAGCTGGCCGGTATTAAAAGAAGCATTGATCAAGCTATCCGAACAACCGGGCTGCGACTTTGGAAAACATATCATTCCATATTGTCATGAGAGTGGTAAGAGACTATTTGCTTATGAGTTTAATGGTTACTGGAAAGATGTTGGAACACTTGGCTCTTATTGGGAAGCTAACATGGAACTGATCGATATTATTCCGGAATTTAATTTATATGAAGAATTCTGGAGGATCTATACAAAGAGTGATATCATTCAGCCACAGTATATTGCCGCAGACGCAGTTGTCGAAAAGAGTATCATTGGAAATGGAACAGAGATTTACGGAGAAGTACATAATTCGGTTATTGGTTCCGGCGTTACGATTGAGAAGGGAACTGTTGTCAGAGATTCGATCATTATGAAGCAGGCGCATGTCAAAGAAGGATGTGTCATTGACAAATCAATTGTTGCAGAAAAAGCAATAATTGGAAAGAACGTCGTTCTTGGCATTGGTCCAGATGTGCCGAACAAGGTAAAACCAAATATTTATTCATTTGGACTTGTAACGATCGGAGAGAATTCTGTAATTCCGGATGGAGTTCAGATTGGAAAGAATACAGCAATCAGCGGAGTGACAGAGAGTCGGGACTATCCGAACGGTGTGCTTGAAAGCGGTGAGACATTGATTAAGGTGGGTGAGAGATTATGAGAGCGGTAGGAATTATTTTAGCAGGCGGAAACAGCAGAAAGATGCGGGAATTAACACATAAGCGTGCTGTTGCTGCAATGCCGGTTGCGGGAAGCTACAGAAGCATTGATTTTGCGCTGAGTAATATGTCGAACTCTCATATACAGAAAGTAGCGGTGCTCACACAGTACAACTCCAGATCTCTGCATGAACACCTGAATTCTTCAAAATGGTGGGATTTCGGAAGAAAGCATGGCGGACTGTTTGTATTTACGCCAACGATTACAGCAAAAAGCGGAGACTGGTACAGAGGAACTGCGGATGCAATTTATCAGAATCTTGATTTTTTGAAGAAAAGTCATGAACCTTATGTTGTGTTGGCATCAGCAGATGCTGTTTACAAGATGGATTATAATAAGGTATTAGAGTATCACATTGCAAAGAAAGCTGATATCACTGTTGTGTGTAAAGATTTAGATTCAAGTGAAGATGCGACAAGATTTGGCACTGTCACAATGAATGAGGACATGCGTATTGTTGATTTTGAAGAAAAACCAATGGTTGCAAGATCTAATACTATTTCAACAGGGATATATATAATACGAAGACGACAGCTTATTGAACTGATTGAGTTATGTGCAGAAGAAGGAAGAAATGACTTTGTAAATGATATTTTAATCCGTTATAAGAATCTGAAGAAGATTTATGGATATAAGATCAAAGATTATTGGAGTAATATTTCGACAGTGGATGCATACTATAAGACAAATATGGATTTCTTGAAACCGGAAGTGCGGGATTATTTCTTCAAGACTTATCCAAGCGTTTACTCAAAAGTAAGCGATCTGCCGCCTGCAAAGTATAATGCGGGATCAGTTGTAAAGAACAGTCTTATAGCAAGTGGAAGTATTATTAACGGTACTGTCGAGAATTCTATTTTATTTAAGAAGACATTTGTCGGCAATAACTGTGTAATTAAGAATTCAATTATTTTGAACGAAGTTTATCTGGGGGACAATACATATATTGAGAATTGTATCGTCGAAAGCCGTGATACAATTCGTGCGAATACACGTCACGTTGGAGAGGATGGCGTTAAGATAGTTGTTGAGAAGAATGAGAGATATATTCTCTAACACAGTTACATACGCATAGAGGAAAGGGGCTGGAATTATGCAGATTACAGATGTACGCGTGCGAAAAGTGGCAAAAGAAGGTAAGTTAAAAGCGGTTGTATCAATTACAATGGATGATGAATTTGTTGTACATGATATTAAAGTGATTGAAGGAGAGAAGGGCTTGTTCATTGCAATGCCGAGTAAAAAGACATTGGATGGGGAGTATCGCGATATCGCGCATCCGATCAATTCTGATACGAGAGAACGAATTCAGAGCATGATTTTACAGAAATACGAAGAAGCACTTCAGGAAGAGCCTGTGGAAGAAGAAATCTAAAAGCGAAGAAAGAAAAAATAATAAAGAAAAAGTAATAAAGTAGCGTAAGCACCGATGGATATCAGAAAAGAAAACTGAAGATTCACCGGTGCTTTTTATAAAAAAGAAAGCGGAAAAAAGGGAAAATTTTACAGGATTAGACAGGAAGTTAAATGATAATAATTGACTACGGCAATGTACTTTGTTAAAATGATAAAGACATAAAGTGACATAATTTGTACAGAATAGATAAATATTAGAGTCGTTCTATATGATGTGTAGAGAGGAGAGTGTGTATGAGAAAGCTGAAATTAATGCAGAGTATGAGTCGGGATGAGCAGAAACGTGCAGTGGAAGCAGCGCTCTTACTTGGATTTCAGTCAGAATCTGCATTGTTCCCGATTGCGGGATTAGATGGAGAAATAACAGTACCGGACAGTTTGGAACAGTGCATGGAGCTATGGGATCCGGAAAAACCAAGAGAGATCACAGTAGAAACATATGAGGCAGCAAGCGCTCATCCGGGAGAGATTTTTCATCTGGATTTTCGGAAAGAATGTGGACTGGAAGGGATTTTTGAGTCGGGAATTTTTCTTAAAGATGAGAATCATGATTTTCTTCCGGATCGGTTGGATGTGAAGATTGTACTTCCGGATCTGGCTGATATTTCTGTAGTGACAGCGGCATGTAACCTTGCCTTTCGGCTTGGAATGGAGACGACAGGAATCAATGGACCGATCATTGCTGAGAAAGGCGCTGGTGGTAATCTGATTGTGTTTGATGGGGAATGTCAGGAGGAAGAACTGTCTGCAGCAATGTATCTTGAGAGAAAAGAAGACGCTGTTCTGCTGCACATACAGGGAAGCGGAGCAAATCTGGAAGCTTTTACTGCAGAACTCTGCAATAGTTTCCCGAGGGTAGATTCTTTCCGAAGCTTAAGGGATGTTATGCTGGATCTGACAGATGATATGATTTTCCGTGGAGCAGATGGGCAGATAGCATATTTAAAAGCCTGCTGTGATCAGGAACGAAAGACGAAGGGAAACAGCCGTGCAGAAGCATTGACGTTGTATGGATCTCCGAGAGTTACGGCACAGCAGATGGAAGCTTTCCCGGAAGTTACTTATTTGAATTATAAATCAGGACGAAAGGTTTATGAGAAACGATACGAACTTCCGTGGGAAGTGGAAGTGTTGGAGAAGATTCTTGAGGAGAAGATTTATCCACAGCTACAAGAAGGGGATCAGATCCGGATTGAAGGAGCACTGAGCGAGAACAGACATATTCGTCTGGAGACAGCAGAGAAGATTCAAAAACAAGTACAGGCATACGGAGCAGAAGTGGAAAATATTTCATTGCTCTGTGCATATAAGCAAGGTTATTCCTGGGTGGATGAAGTCATTCTTCCCGTGGGAAAAGAAAAGAAACCAGACCGTGTGGAGATATATTTTAAGCCATTTTTACCAGAAGGTGAGACGGAATGGATTGATGAAAACGGGGCAACACCATCCTATCATAATTTGAAAGCAGATGATCCTAAGAAGTGGTACGATCTTCCAATCCGTTACCTTCAGGAACTGTATCCAATTGAAGATCGAATTGTGAAGGAATGGGGAATTGAACGCAGTCAGATAGAATTTTGCCCATATACAGATGAGATGGGAGATGAGAAGCTGACTTATTTATGCCGTGCTTACAGAGACGGAGAAGTCTGTTTGGAAGAGACATACCAGGCATGGTGCTCTGAACGTCCATATTTAGATGCTTATCCGCAGATGGGGAAAGTACATCCGGCAACCGGGTATTTGCGTGTCTGGAAGAATCAAAGAGAAATTCTTTGCGAACGGATACAGACAGATGTGGAAGCAATTTGGGATTTGTACCAGTCAGAAGTACTTCCGGATTGTCTTTCTTATATTGAGAAGAAGACAGGAGGAAAGATTAGCCAGGAGGCACAGCCGTTTTTCCATGAATTGCTTCTTGATGTGACTGTCAGTGAGCCGGATGAGCGGACAGGGAGCCGGGAAGATATGATTTCTTCGCTGGATGCACTGCATGAAGACATGTATTTTGCCGGAAGTGATTATTTTAAAAATTATGGAGTGCAGACAGCAGATGTAATGCTGGATGCACCGGGACTGATTCTACCAAAGATTCACCAGGGAACCGGAAAGCCGGTCTTTCGGGTTGTGCTTTCGGAGCAGCTAAGAGAGAAACCATGCATTTGCAGGAAAGACGAAGTGCTGTATGAAGAGCGGGAACGGAATATGGTTACTGCAAAGATTGAGCGAGTAGTCTGGCGCAAAGAAGCACACGAAGCGAAAAAAGAAATAGAACTTGAGGTCTTGGTGGAAGGGGCAGAGGAGCGTGTGCTTGCTGCATATGCAGAGCTTTTGGAAGCAGGAAGACTGGAACGGACAGAAGATTTCAGAAACTTTGGAAGCGTTATGCTGAAGACTTCTGGAGGAAGCTGTTGGAGAGCTGATCTGCAACAGAACAGAAATGAAAACTTTGGTGAAAAAGCGATAGATATTTCTTTGTTGGATCTTCATGAAAAAGAAGTAATCAGCTATGAAATGTATCTTGATTTGATGAGAGAACTAAAAAAGATACCGGAACTTGAAATTTTCCGGACAGCAGTGTCTTATACTGGAAGAGAACTGTATGGAATCTGGCTAAAGCCAAAATACGAAGGGTATCTTTCTATGACGAAGCGTCTGACCTGTCATCCGAGTGAGATTATCAATGCAAGGCATCACGCTAATGAGGTTTCAAGCACGAATGCTTCGTTCCTTTTACTTCGCACATTGCTTTTAGAAGAGCGTTATAGAGAGTTACCGGAGAAATTAAATCTGATACTTGTTCCAATGGAAAATGTTGACGGCGCAGCACTTCATTATGAACTTCAGAAAGAGCATCCATATTGGAAGCTTCATGTTGCAAGATTTAATGCATTGGGTAAAGAGTTCTATCATGAACATTTCCGACAGGATACAATTCATACAGAGGCAATGGGGCTGACGAGGCTTTTTGCAAGATATGTGCCGGATATGATCGTAGATAATCATGGCGTTCCAAGTCATGAATGGGAGCAGCAATTTTCCGGATATACTTCTCCATCTTACAAAGGCTTCTGGCTTCCGAGATCGCTGTTGTATGGATATTTCTGGTATGTGACCAATCCTGAATATATGTATAATTATGCATTAAATAAGAAGATGGAAGATGTCATTGCAGATAAAATAGCAGAAGATGAAGAGATGACATGTTGGAACAGGCAGTGGAGCGCTCAGTTTGAAAAATACGCACATGCATGGCTGCCAAAATTGTTTCCGGCAGATTACTATAAAAATATGATTAATTACTGGATTCCATTTGCGGCAGATCCAAACCATCGGTATCCGTCGATCCGCTTTCCGTGGATTACAACAGTGGCATATACGAGTGAAGTTGCAGATGAGACAGCTCAGGGAGATTACTTGTATTTGTGTGCAAGAGCACATGTGGCACATGACGAAGCAACGATCCAAATGCTGATGGAGGCGGGAATCGTGTATGATTGCTGGTGCGAGTGCTGCGAGAAGGGAATTTTTGCCAGATATGAGCGGCAGCGTCCGATTGTATCCGGGGAAAAGATAAATTAAATTTCTTTAAAAGGAGGAATATCTATGGAACTTATTAAATTAATCGGTGTCCTGATCGTTATTGTCGGGTTTGCGCTGAAGCTGGATTCAATTCTGATTATCTTTCTGGCAGCAGTGTCAACCGCACTGGTAGGAGGACTTGGTATTGACGGTCTTTTGGAAGCATTGGGAACAAATTTTGTTGCAAACAGAAGTATGGCAATCTTCATTATGATCCTGCTGATTACAGGAACATTGGAGCGCAACGGACTTCGAGAAGCAGCAGCAGCCCTGATTCGTAAAGTAAAAGGGGTAACGGCAGGTAAGCTCGTATGTGTTTATGGTATTATGAGGGGAATTTTTGGTGCTTTTAATGTTGGATTTGGCGGTGTTGCAGGATTTATCCGTCCGGTACTTCTTCCGATGGCAGAAGGTGCTGTAAAGAATCAGGGGCATGAGCCAAAAGAAGAACATATGGAAGAGATTAAAGGAATGGCATCAGGTATGGAGAACATCACATGGTTCTTCTTCCAAGTACTTTTTGTCGGAGGTTCAGGAGGAATCCTTGTACAGCAGACATTAAAGACACTTGGCTACGAAGTAGAACTGATTGATCTTGCGGTAGCAGAGATTCCGATTGCGATTATTGCTTTGGTTGTGGCATGTATCGTATTCTACTTTAAGGATAAGAAACTGACAAATAAATATTATGGTGCAGCCGGAAAAGGCAAAGCATCAAAAAAGTCTGAGAAATAAAGGGGGAAATCTGAATGGCTAATTTAAAATTTCTTCAGGTCCCGGCTGAATTTAATACAGTAGGACTTAGTGTTGTATGGATTATTGTAGGATTGATCGCAATTTATGCAGGTATTAAAAATCTGCTTGATAAAGAAAATCCATCCAGAATCGGAACAGCAGTATTCTGGTGTTCATTTGGTATTGTATGTGCATTTGGTGACTGGCTTCCGGCAAAAGTATCCGGTATTCTTGTCATTGTTATGTGTATGCCGCCAATCTTTAAACGTGTGAAAGTCGGAAAAGTTAATGCACCGGAAAAATCACATACAGAAAAACAGTATAAGAAAATCGGTATGAAAATTTTCGTTCCGGCTCTGACTGTAGCAGTATTTTCACTGGTATTTGCCTTATTTACAAATATCAGCTCTATGATCGGAATTACGATCGGTACATTTGTAGCAGTAATTATTTTGATGGCATATTCACCGAAAGAGAATAAGCCACAGGTGTTTATGCAGGATTCTGAGCGTTTCCTTTCTCTGATGGGACCTCTCTGTATGCTTCCGCAGTTACTGGGATGTCTTGGAGGAATCTTTACACAGGCCGGTGTTGGCGAAGTTATCGCTAATATTGTTGAGAATGTTGTTCCGAAAGGAAATGTGAATGTAGGAATTATCGTATTTGCTATCGGTATGGCATTATTTACAATGATTATGGGAAATGCTTTTGCAGCGATTACTGTTATGACAGTCGGAATCGGCGGACCGTTTGTTCTGAGCTATGGAGCAGATCCGGTTACAATTGGAATGCTTGCATTAACATGCGGTTACTGTGGTACACTATGTACACCGATGGCGGCGAATTTCAACATCGTTCCTGTCGCAATTCTGAATATGAAAGATCGCTGGGGCGTAATTAAGAACCAGGTGCTTGTAGCAGTAATTATGCTGACAGTACAGATCTGTTACATGATTGTATTCAAATAAAAATTAAAGGAAGACAAATGCAGATGCAGAGCATGGAATGTGGTGCCAGAATCATTATCCGGGACTGGGTGCAGATCAAACCGTGGGATCGTTTATTGATTGTGACGACAAAAGAATATTTAAAAGAAGCAAGGTGCCTGAGAAAAGAAGCGTTTCGAAGAGCCAGATCGGTCGATTCTCTTGTAGTGGAGAACAAAGGGAAGCACGTAGGGATTTTTTTTGACCAGAATGAGACGATATTTGATCCTTATACAGCAATCATTGCAGCGACAGAATATTCGCTTGTGACAACGCGAGCGGCAAAACGTGCTATCCAGAAGAAAAAGAAGTTCTTATCACTTCCACTGTCGACCAATGATGGGAAGTCGATGTTAACTTATGAGTTTTTGGCGATGGACACAAAAAAGAGCCGATTAATGGCAAAAATTGTGATGAAATATTTGCGGCAGTCTTCCAAAGTTCATATTACAACGCCTGCAGGCACTGATCTTTCCATTGGAAAATCCGGAAGAAAACCCGGATTTTTCAATGGAGTTCTGAAAGACGGGAAGGGATATTCTTCTGCAAGCATTGAAGTATACGTTCCGATTGAAGAGACAAAGACAGAAGGCGTTATGGTTCTGGACGGATCTCTTGGATATATCGGAAGGGCAGAAGAGCCTACTAAAATTTTTTTCCGAGAAGGGAAAATTACCGAGATTGAAGAGACAGAAACTGGGAAACGGTTGAAAGCTTATATTAGAGAATATCAGGATTCCAGAATTTTGACAGCAGGAGAACTGGGAATAGGGTTGAATTCTATTTCCCGTTGTCTTGGTAATTGTTATATTGAAGATGAATCGGCATATGGAACATTTCACATTGGACTTGGGCGCAACATTGCACTTGGAGGGCTTCAGGATGCGAAAGGGCATTTTGACCTTGTCTGCATGGAACCGGATATTTATACAGATAACCGACAGATTATGCAGAAAGGGAAAATCATTGTGCCGGAGCCGGTTCCATATTAAATATTAGTATTAGAGTGATTATCAGTATTAGGAGGAACGAACATGAAAGTATTAATTACCGGATTTGATCCATTTGGAGGAGAAAGTGTAAATCCTGCATACGAAGCAGTGAAATTGTTGCCGGATACGATTGCAGGCGCTCAGATTATTAAACTTGAGATTCCGACTGTTTTCTCAAAGAGCGGTCCGGCAGTGGAGGCGGGGATTCAGGAGCACCAGCCGGATATTGTTATCAATGTTGGTCAGGCAGGAGGACGTTCCTGTGTGACAATAGAGAAAGTTGCGATTAATCTTGCGGATGCAAGAATTCCTGACAATGCAGGAGAGCAGCCGGTGGATGAAGTGCTTCAGGAAGACGGAGAAAACGCATATTTTGCGACAATTCCGGTAAAAGCAATTGTTCAAAATGTGCGGGATCATGGAATTCCTTGTCATGTATCTTATACTGCTGGAACATATGTATGCAACTGTGTTATGTATAATGTTCTTTATATGGCAGCAAAGAAATATCCGAATATCCGCGCTGGATTTATCCATGTACCATTTGCAGCGGAGCAGGCAGTAGACAAGGCAAATGGAATGGCATTTATGTCATTGGAAATGATTGCTAAGAGCCTGGAGTATGCGATTGAAGCTACAGTTCAGAATGAAACTGATATTAGTGAGGCAATGGGAACAACACATTAATACATTGCTGTACTAAAGAGAGAGTTATATATAAATAGGAAAAGAAGGGACTTCTATTTTGAAAAAAGGAAATTCCTTCTTTTTTTTGTGCAATTTTACTATAGTATATGAGTGATTTTAAGGTAAAAAGAGGTAAAAAATGTCAGCGGAGAAAAAACAGATGTGTGTGACAGAAATAAAATATATTAAACGCTATAATTAGATAAATTTAACTGCTAAATTCATGGGGACAAAAGTCTTAAAAATGAAGTTTATTTTGGGTGAAAAAAAGATGTTTTAGCAGACAGATTAGTGAATATTTACAAAAATAATCCTCGATATAGGTAAAATACTTGTTGCTATTGTAAAAATATAATAACTGTGTTAAGGTCAGTGCCATAGTCTTTTGAATATTTTTTAAGACGAAAGAAGGAGGAAAGGGAAATGAAAAAAAGAGTTATTGCATGTCTGCTTGCAGGACTTATGACAGTGTCACTCGCAGCTTGTGGCGGCGGTGGCGTCAGCAGCAATTCATCATCTTCTAAGGGAAATGATGACAGTAAGAAAAGTGAAGCTGACAGCGAAGTTGGTGTAGAACAGACAGCCACACCTCAGGCGCCGCCGGAGGATGCACCAGTCGGAGGACAGTTTGTCGTACAAATCCAGCCGGGATCTTTATCACCAGATATGATGGACGGATGGTCTGCCAATGCGACAAATACAGGATTCATCCGTTTGATGAATGGATACGGCCTTACAGACATCACAAGAGAACGTGTTCAGGATTGGGATCCGGTTGTTGTTAAGAATCATGAAGCAGTTGAGAATGAAGATGGTTCTAAGACATATACAATTGAGATTAATGATAATCTGAAGTGGAACGACGGAAGTCAGATCACAGCTAAAGATTATGTATTTGGTATTATGTGGCGCTCTTCACAACAGTTTGCCGAATGTGAAGGAGATGCAACAGGCGGAAGCGTTTTAGTTGGTTACAATGAATTCCGCAATGGCGAAAAGAAAGAATTTGCAGGACTTCGCCTTCTTGGAGATTATGAATTCGCTATGACGATCGATGCAGAGAATCTGCCGAACTATTATGAACTTGCAGATATTGGATACACACCGGAGCCGATGGCAGCAATCGCGCCTGGAACAGACATTCTTGACGATGGCAATGGATGTTATTTCAACGATAAATATACTACAGAAGTATTAAGAGAGACACTTCTTGATCCTAAGACAGGTTTCCGTTATAAGAGACCGGTTGTCTGCGGACCTTACCAGTTAAAGAATGTTGATCTTAGCACAGAGACGGTTGAACTTGAGATCAACAAAGAATACCTCGGAAGATATGATGGAACAAAACCGCATGTGGAATCTATCATTACAAAACCGGTTGCAAATGAAACATGGAGAGACGAGTTTGAAAAAGGAAATGTTGACTTCTTCAATACTTCAAAAGGAGAAACAATTGACTCTACATTGACAAAAGTAGAATCAGGAGAACTGAAAGCAAACTATGGTCTTGTGCCGTTAGACAGTGTAACAGAGTTACGTTTTGCATGTGACTTCGGACCTGCACAGTTCCCGGAAGTACGCCGCGCAGTAGCATATCTGCTTGACCGTGATGAGATCAACAAACAGATTTCCGGCGGCTATGCAACAGTTGTTGACTGTCTTGCAACAGAAGCAATGGAAGATTATCAGGCAACAAAAGGCGAGCTGGAAGGCAATCTGGAACATTTCGCATATGACATTGATAAAGCAAAACAGGAATTAGTTGATGGCGGCTGGACACTGAATGAAAAAGGCGGAGAATTTGTAGAAGGTACAGATAAAGTTCGTTACAAAGATGTGAACGGAGAGCTGATGCCTCTGGAACTTCAGTGGTCTTACACAGAGGGAGATCTGAACAACCTTGTAAATACAGTACTTCCTCCGGAAGCTGAAAAGATTGGTATGAAATTTGTCGGAACAAAGATGGATTTTGCACAGATGATCAATCATTTGAACAGAGAAGGTGTGGATCCTACTTACCATGTATTTTCTTGTGGAGTAACACTTCCGGAATTAAGTTCATGGTGGTACTTCTTTGATGATGCTCCGGAAAGAATGGGACTTTGGAACTACTATCGTGTAAGCGATCCGGAACTGAAGAGCATTACATCTCAGATGCAGAAAGTAGAACCTGGTGATGTTGAAACATACCGCGAATTATTTGTGAAATTCGAAGAAGAAATCAACAAAAAAATGCCAGGTGTTATTATGACAACAGGAACACAGTACTGGTTCTATAATCCAAAATTAAAGAACTTTGTTCCACGTTCATATGATAACTGGTGGTACTTCATTCTTGATGCATACATCGAAGAATAAGACTTTTTACAGGACAAAAATAAAAAGGGAGACGGCGTGCTGCCCGTCTCCCTTTTTGTAAAAAAAATAAAGTGGGGTTTTAAGTATGGTTAAATACATATTAAAGAGACTATCCTATATGGTAGTCGTTTTCTTTGTTTTGTCCATTTTACTTTTCGGCCTGTTTAAAATGGTTCCTGGTGATCCTGCTCGTATGATGGTAGAGGGACAGAAAATGAGTGTTTCTCCTGAGAAATACGAGATGCTTTATCAGGAAGCAAGGGCAAGACTTGGTCTGGACAAACCATTGATCGTGCAGTACTTCAGCTGGTTTGGAAATATGCTGAGAGGTGATTTCGGATATTCATCCGTATACCGTATCCCGGTCGTTGAACTTGTCGGTCCTCCGATGAAGAATACGATCTGTCTGAATGTGGTATATTATATACTTTTATTCCTGATTACAATTCCGCTTGGCATCAAGGCAGCGGTAAAACAGAATTCTCCATTTGATACGACAGTACAGGTAACGACGATTGTCGGCATCAGTATTCCGTCTTTTATTACGGCGCTGCTGTTCATTTTCCTGTTTGCTATCACAATTCCGATCTTCCCGATCAGCGGTATGGTAACAACGGGTGCCGGTTATACCGGTTTCCGGGCGTTTGCAGATTACGCATATCATCTCTGTCTGCCGGTTATTGTTATGGTTTTTGCCGGACTTGGAGGGCTGACGAGGTATGTCAGAGGAGCTCTGTTAGATGCACTCTCTATGGATTATGTGCGTACGGCAAGAGCAAAAGGTCTGAGAGAGAAGACAGTTATTTATAAACATGCGTTCCGTAATGCCTTAATTCCGATTACAGGATATGTGGTAGGATCTATTGTAGCTATTTTTGGCGGTTCTATTATTATCGAGACACTGTTCTCATGGAAAGGTGTAGGTAAGCTTTTGATTGATTCTCTGAATCAGCAGGACTTTACTGTAGCGCTGACAATGCAGATGTTCTATATTCTTCTGGCATTGATATCAAACCTGATTACAGACCTTTGCTACTGTGTAGTAGATCCGAGAATCAAGTTAGAATAATGGAGGAACGAGCATGTTAAAGAGAGGCAAAAAAGAAGAAAAGCAGAAATCTGTTTTAGAAGAAGAGCAGATGCAAAGTCCTTTCCGGACCATCATCAAAAATCTTTGTGAAAATAAAATTGCAATGGGATCAGCCCTTGTGTTTATTACAATATTTTTAATGTGCTTCATCCTGCCAATCTGGCTGAAGCAGGATATGAATTTTCAGGATCCGACACAGAAAAATATTGCACCGGGATTTTCATTTCTTGATGTGCCGAAAGAGCTGAATGGAAATGCAAAGAAAATTGAAGCGGGACCTACATTTGGCGTAGGAATTGATAATGACGGCGTTGTGTATGAGTGGGGAACTCTGACAGATCGTCTGAAGGCACTTCCGGCAGATATGGGCAAGATTGTTGATATTGCAGTAGGACAGGATCATGTTCTGGCACTCAATGAAGAAGGGAAACTCTTTACCTGGGGATTTAACCGTATGAACCTGAACCGCATCCCGCCGGAAGTACAGAACAAAAAAGTAAAATCTATCGCAGCCGGTTTCCAGGTGTCTATCGTAGTACTGGAAGACGGAAGCATTACAGCATGGGGAAACGAAAATGCAGTCGATATCGTTGCTTCAAAAGCTAAGGATGAAAATGTAAAAGAAGTGAAGACCAATATTCAGACAGGACTTGCGCTGACAGAGGATGGGAAGATCATCCCGCTTGCAAAAAGGGAAACTGCTTTTGATGCAATACCGGATGAAATCCAGGGAAAAGTCAAAGACTTTGTTCTTACAGACAAGACAGCATTTGCACTGTTGGAAGATGGAACAATCGAATGCTGGGGAGGAAATGATCACAATATCAAATCAATTCCGGAAAGTGTAGAAGGACATGCAGTTGAGATTTCAGCGGGACGTAATCATGTTGTTGCATTGTTAGATGACGGAACAGCAGTTGCCTGGGGCGGAAATAATAATAAACAGAACAAGGTCCCTTCTGATTTGAAAAATGTTGCGAGCATTTCCAGCAGATATTATCAGAACTATGCAATTGATGAGGATGGAAATGTTACAACATGGGGACTGAAAGGATATCTGTTTGGAACAGATAATCTGGGAAGAAGTGTTGCCCTGCGTATGTTAAAAGGTGGACAGATGACGATGACAGTCGGGTTCGTATCTGTTATAATTTCTCTTGTAATCGGAATTATTGTTGGTGGTATCGCAGGATACTACGCAGGAAAAGTGGATATCATCCTGATGCGTATCGCAGAGGTGGTTGGATCGCTTCCGTTTATTCCATTGGCATTAATCTTATCGGCATTGATTGGAAATAAAGTATCCGAGATTGGACGAATCATTATGATCATGGTAATTCTTGGTATTTTAAGCTGGCCTGGCGTTGCTAATATGGTTCGTGCGCAGGTACTTGCAGAGCGCCAGAAAGAGTTTGTTACGGCGGCAAAGGCGCTTGGAGTACGCGAGAGAAATATTATTTTCCGTCATATCGTGCCAAATGTTATGACAATTATTATTGTAAGTGCAACACTTTCATTTGCAACGTGTATGCTTACAGAGTCCAGTTTGTCATTCCTTGGATTCGGTGTAGGAGAACCGATTCCGTCATGGGGCAATATGCTGAATAACTGTCGTTCTTCAGAAGTTATTTCTCAGTTCTGGTGGAGATGGGTATTCCCGTCGATTGCACTTGGACTTTGTACGATCAGTATCAACCTTTTCGGAGACGGTCTGCGCAAAGCGATCGATCCAAAATCCAGCGAAAGGTAGGGTAAGTCATGGGATATTTATTAGAAGTTGATGATTTACATACATTTTTTAAGACGAAAAAAGGAATTGTAAAAGCAGTAAATGGTGTGTCCTATGCGGTAGAGGCCGGTAAGACACTGGGAATTGTAGGAGAATCCGGAAGCGGCAAGAGTGTGTCGGCTATGAGTATTCTGAAGCTTTTGGACGGTAACGGTTATATTGACAGCGGTAAGATTACTTTTAAGGGACGTGACCTTGCAGAGTGTACCATGAATGATATGTATCAGATTCGTGGAAATGAGATCTCTGTTATTTTTCAGGAGCCGATGACGAGTTTGAATCCGGTTTATACGATTGAGAAACAGTTAAATGAAGTTTACCTGACACATCAGAAGATTTCTAAGCAGGAGGCAAGCAAAAAATCGCTTGAGATGCTGAAATCTGTTAAAATTCCAAATGCAGAATCTATCATGAAACAGTATCCGCATCAGCTCTCCGGAGGAATGCGCCAGCGTGTCATGATTGCTATGGCGCTTGCGTGTGAGCCAAGTCTTCTGATTGCAGACGAGCCGACAACGGCTCTGGATGTGACAATCCAGGCTCAGATCCTTCATCTGATGAATGAGCTGAAGCGTGAGAAAGGAACTTCCATCCTCTTTATCACGCATGATCTTGGCGTTATTAATGAGATGGCAGATGATGTGGCTGTTATGTACTGCGGACAGGTAGTAGAGATGTGTCCGGCACATGCAATTTTTGCGAGAGACAATGCATACTCCCATCCGTATACGGAAGGGCTGATGACATCTATCCCGCGTCTGGATACACCGGTTGGAACAAGACTGGATGCAATTCCGGGAGCAGTTCCGCATCCGCTTGATCTTCCGAAAGGCTGTAAATTTGCGCCGCGGTGCAAATATGCAACTCAGAAATGCTTAGAAGAAGAACCAAAGCTGGAGCAGGTGGAAGGCGATCACGTCGTACGCTGCTTCTATCCAGAGAAGGAGGCGCGTCATGCAAAACAATAGTCAGGACAAAAAAGTGCTTCTGAAGATCACAGACCTGAAACAGTGGTTCCCGATCAAGAAGACGAAATTATTCCAGAAGGAACAGCTCTATGTTCGTGCCAATGACGGAATTACCCTTGATATTTATGAAGGGGAAACCGTTGGTCTTGTAGGAGAGTCCGGCTGCGGCAAATCTACATTTGGAAGAACATTACTTCAGATCTATCCGCAGACAGAAGGAAAGACGATGTACTACGGGCGTTCCCTGACAGAAATGGCTCCGGATTATGTAAGCGAAACGGTAAAAAATATCGGAGCAAGGAAGAAAAAGATCAATGAGCTGGAACAGAAGGTAGAGACACTTCAGGCAGAATATGAGAAGATGCCGGATGGGGCTGAGAAATTCCGCAAACAGGAAGCGTGTGAAAATATCCGAAAAGAATGCAATAGAGAATTTCTGAATGTAGTGCAGATCATTGGAGGATTCTACGCGCTGGATACGATGCAGGAAGCAGAACCGCTGATTCTGAACAAATTCAAGATTGCAAAAGAACTCAGAGATCTGAGAGAAGAAGATAAAACAGAGGGAAAAGATAAAAGTAAAGAAATCAAAGTCAAAGAAAAGGAACTAAGCGACGCAGAGGAGAAGCTAAACGCGCTCAGAAGTAAGCACAGTTCTGAGAAGGCATTTCAGGAATACGAAGACTTCCGGGATGAGGGCGTTGATCTTGCAAGACTGAAAACAAAAGAAATGCGTATTCTGAGAAAAGATATGCAGATGATTTTCCAGGATCCGTATTCCTCTCTGAATCCGAGAATGACAGTCGGACAGATCATCGGAGAAGGTCTTCTGGCACATGGATTTTTTACAAAAAATGATGAGAAGATGCAGGATTATGTCATGAATATTATGGAAGAATGTGGTTTGGCGCCGTACATGATTCACAGATATCCGCATCAGTTCTCAGGAGGGCAGAGACAGCGTATCGGTATTGCCCGCGCCCTTGCGCTGAAACCACGCTTTGTTGTCTGTGATGAGGCAGTATCTGCGCTTGACGTATCGATTCAGTCACAGATTGTCAATCTGTTAAAAGATCTTGGCGAGAAAGATAATCTAGCCTATCTCTTTATTTCTCACGGACTGAGCGTTGTCAAATATATCAGCGACAGAATTGGCGTTATGTATCTTGGAAATATTGTAGAGCTTGCATCTTCACAGGGAATGTTTGACCATCCAATGCATCCGTACACAGAGGCGCTTCTGTCAGCGATCCCGACAACAGATCCGGACCATAAGAAAGAAATTGTGCCGCTTGAGGGAGATATCCCTAGCCCGGTGCATCCGCCGGAGGGCTGTAAGTTCCATACAAGATGTAAATATTGCCAGGAAATCTGCAAACATGTGACACCGGAACTCAGGGAACTGGAACCGAATCATTTTGTTGCATGTCATTTCCCGCTGGAAAAGAAAGAACAGGAATAAATTCAGGAAAGGAAGAGTACAATGTTATTTTTTGGAAAGAACAGTAAGAGAGCAAGAATGTTAGAAGATGCGGATGAGAAGTTTAACCGCTTCAAAGAAGAAATCCAGGATGTCCCGCTGGAGAAGAATGATTATCTGGCAATGGTATTGGGAGCATTCTGGGCGCTCTGGCCGGTGCTTGCAATTGTAGCCGGTGTGATTTTCGTTGTTGCACTCTTCTTTTTCCGCTAATGGAGGGTATAGGATATGAAATTCAGTGAGTTTGAATACAAAAGAATTGATCTGGAAGAGACAAAGAAAAAAATTGGAGAGATTACAGAAGCTGTGAAAAATGCATCCAGTGCAGACGCACAGATTGAAGAAATCTACAGAATGAATGATGTGATGAAAGAAATTTCCACAGCAGATTCTCTTGTGTATATCCGTTATACAATCAATACAAAAGATGAGTTCTATGCAAAAGAACGTGAATATAATGATCATATTTCCCCGATGCTGGAAGAGGAATTTCAAAAGTATAATCAGGCGCTTCTGGAATCTCCGTTCCGCAGCGAGCTGGAAGAAAAGCTTGGAAAAGTTATGTTCCTGAATCTGGAACTTGCGATGAAAGGTTTCTCACCGGAAATTACAGAATTACTTCAGGAAGAGAGTACATTACAGACACAGTATCAGTCACTTCTTGCAGGTGCACAGATTGAATTCCGGGGAGGAACATACAATTTGTCACAGTTGGGACCATTCATGCAGAGTCAGGACAGAGAAGTTCGTAAGGCTGCATATGAGGCATCCGGAAGCTTTTTTGATGAACATCAGGAAGAGTTAGATGAAATCTTTGATAAACTTGTAAAGAACCGTACAGAGCAGGCGCACCGTCTTGGTATGAAGAACTTTGTAGAGCTCGGCTATGTGCGCCGTCAGAGAAACTGCTACGCACCGGAAGCAATCGCTTCTTTCCGTGAGCAGGTAGTAAGAGATCTTGTTCCGATCGTATGTGAGATTAAGAAGAATCAGGCAGAGCGAATCGGCGTGGAAGATTTAAAAATCTATGATGATTCTTTCCGGTTCCCGGATGGCAATGCGACACCGCAGGGAACATACGATGAGATCATGGAAGCCGGACGCAGAATGTATACGGAAATGTCACCGGAAACAGCAGATTTTATTAAGATGATGTTCGACAAAGAGCTGTTTGATGTTGTGGCAAAACCGGGCAAGGCAACCGGTGGATACTGCTGTGATATTCCGGGCTACGGATGTCCGTTTATCTTCTCAAACTTCAATGGAACAGCCGGTGATGTGGATGTTCTGACCCATGAGGCGGGACATGCATTTGCGGCATATATGGCAGAAAAGAATATTAAGCTTCTGGATCTTCATCTTCCGTCTATGGAAGCAGCTGAAACACATTCCATGTCAATGGAATTCTTTGCAACACCGTGGTATGAACTTTTCTTCAAACATCAGACAAAGAAGTATGAATTATCTCATCTGGAAGGTACGTTAGACTTTATTCCGTATGGCTGTCTTGTAGATCATTTCCAGGAAGTAGTATATGAGCATCCGGAAATGACACCGCAGGAGAGAAATGAAGCATGGTTAAAATTGGAGAAAATGTACCGTCCGTATCTGGATCTGGAGAATATGCCGTTCTACGGAAGAGGAGCCGGATGGCAGAGACAGAATCATATTTATGCAACACCGTTTTACTACATTGATTACTGCCTGGCTCAGACGGTTGCACTTCAGTTCTGGCTTGAAATCGAGAAAGACTGGAAACAGGCATGGGAAAAATACAAAATGTTTGTAAAACGCGGCGGAACAGATACTTTCCTCGGATTAGTAGAGGGAGCAGGACTTGCATCACCGGTGGAAGACGGCTGTATTCGTGAAATTGCAGGACATGCAAGTGGATGGCTGAAAGAACACAAATTATAAAAGAAATAAAAGAAAAAGAGAAATCCGCTCCGGATGGCTAGAGCCATTCGGGGCGGATTTTAAATTCCATAGGTTTTCCGGTACCCGGGTGCCGAAAAGCAAGATGATATGCACAGAGAGCCGGGAAACGAAAGGAAGAGGATGAAGTTCCCCTGTCGGAAGTAATGTCTGTCCCGACTCCGTATTTGCGGTCTCCAACGATAGGATGTCCGGTAGCGGAAGTCTGCACACGAATCTGATGATGCCGTCCTGTTTCCAGATGAATAGAGACAAGTGTACAATTCTTGCGCTGTTCAAGGATCTCGTAGTGAAGGATAGATTTCTTAGCGCCGGGCTCTGAAGCGGAAACAACTCTTGACGTGTTGGTTTTTCCGTCTTTGATCAGATAATTGGTAAGTGTTCCGCCGGAGCAGTTGTCCGGAGCAAATTGACCTGACAGAAGCGCCAGATAATCTTTGGAAAAATCATCTCTTTGAAGCTGGGCTGACAGCGCGGAAGCAGCCTTTTGCGTTTTTGCAAATACAAGCAGTCCTTCTACCGGCTGATCAAGCCGATGGATTACTGCCAGATAAGGTGGTTTTCGCACACCGGATGTCCGGCAGATTTCATTTTTTAACATACTGACAAGATCCGGGCTGGAAGCGCGGGCTGTCTGGGTAGGGATCCCGGCCGGCTTGTGGCAGACCAGAATCTGATTATCTTCGTACAGAATTTCAGGCTGTTTCATAAAATCTATCTGTTTCCGTACATTTCTTCATAATAGTTCTGGTATTCTCCGGAAATAATTGTTTCCCACCATTCTTTGTTGTCCAGATACCACTGGATTGTTTTCTGAATACCATCTTCGAATTTTGTTTCCGGAAGCCATCCGAGTTCGTTATGGATCTTTGTCGGATCGATAGCATAACGCATATCATGACCTTTACGGTCTGTTACATATGTGATCAGGCTTTCCGGTTTTCCGAGGGCTTTGCAGATAATCTTAACGATATCGATATTTTTCATTTCGTTGTGTCCGCCTACATTGTAGACTTCGCCAACACGTCCTTTGTGGATGATAAGGTCGATTGCTTTACAATGGTCTTCTACATAGAGCCAGTCACGCACGTTAAGACCTTCGCCGTAAACCGGAAGCGGTTTGTCGTTCAATGCATTAGCAATCATAAGCGGAATAAGCTTTTCCGGGAAGTGATACGGTCCGTAGTTATTAGAACAACGGGAAATTGTTACAGGCAGTCCGTATGTTCTGTAGTAAGCAAGTACAAGTAAATCTGCAGCAGCCTTTGAAGAGCTGTAAGGCGAACTTGTGTGGATTGGTGTTTCTTCTGTGAAGAACAGATCTGGGCGATCCAGCGGAAGGTCTCCGTAAACTTCATCAGTACTTACCTGATGATATCTCTGGATACCATATTTGCGGCATGCATCCATGAGAACAGAAGTTCCGATGATATTTGTATCAAGGAATACCTGTGGGTTTTCGATGGAACGGTCTACGTGACTTTCAGCTGCAAAGTTTACAACCATGTCAGGGTGTTCTTCTTCAAACAATTTATATACGGCTTCACGGTCTGTAATGCTCTCTTTTACAAAACGGAAATTTGGGTTATCCATTACCGGAGCCAGTGTAGACAAATTACCTGCATAAGTCAGGCAGTCAAGACAAATAATGCGGTAATCCGGGTATTTGTTTAACATATGGAAAATAAAGTTACTTCCGATAAATCCGGCTCCGCCGGTTACAATAATATTCATAGATAATATTCTCCTTCTTTAAAATAAAAATATAGTTTTCAATACTAGCGCAGTACGTCAAGATATTTTTCGTTCAGGACATCCATCAAATACTCGCCGTATTGATTTTTCTTCAGTACTTCGTAAACTTTTAGTACGTCTTCTTTGGAAATCCAACCATTCAAATAGGCGATTTCTTCCAGACATGCAATCTTTCTGTGTTGATGTGTCTCTACTGTTTTAACGAAATTAGTAGCATCTACAAGACTTTCGTGTGTACCTGTATCAAGCCATGTGAAGCCCTGACCGAGAAGTTCTACGTTCAGAGTTCCGTTTTCAAGATAAATGCGGTTCAGATCAGTAATCTCTAATTCACCGCGGGCGCTCGGTTTTAGATTCTTTGCATACTCTACGACTTTATTATCATAGAAATAAAGACCAGTTACACAGTAATTGCTCTTCGGTACTGCAGGCTTCTCTTCGATAGAAATTGCCTTACCGTTTTTGTCAAATTCTACGATACCAAAACGTTCCGGATCGTCCACATAGTAGCCAAATACAGTAGCGCCTTTGCCGTTTTCAGCATTTTCTACAGCTGCTTTCAGACGCTTTTTCAGACCATGTCCGGCGAAGATGTTGTCACCAAGCACCATTGCTACAGTGTCATTTCCGATAAATTCTTCTCCGATAATAAATGCCTGTGCAAGTCCGTCAGGGCTTTCCTGCACGGCATAAGTCAGTTCCACACCAAACTGATGTCCATCTCCGAGCAGTTCCTGAAAACGAGGAGTATCCTGAGGTGTGGAGATGATCAAGATCTCACGAATGCCTGCGTTCATCAGAACAGACATTGGATAATAAATCATTGGTTTATCATAAATTGGCAGTAATTGTTTTGATGTTACCATAGTCAACGGGTAGAGACGTGTTCCGGATCCACCGGCTAAAATAATTCCTTTCATATGAAATCGCTCCTTTCAGTTGCTTCTGATTGTTACTAGTTTTTTGATGGTTACATTCTAAAAGGTGACGTAAGGGTACTTTCAAGGGGTTTTATAGATTTGCTGCATTTTTGTGAAAAATCTACAAAGAAAGTTAGGAAGAACTAGGGGGAGGTTAAGATTTTTCACATAGAAAGATGCCGGCGTCTTTGGTGATGTGGAATCCTTTTGCTGTTTTTTTGCGGACATATGTGCAGAACTCTTTGTATCGGTCTAAAAGATATTGATTCTGATTGCCATGACAGGATAAGATATAGGAAATCAGAGGTTCGGCATCCGGAACTTCCAATGCATCTTCATAGGGAAGCCATACAACTGTATGAAAAGACTTCTGAAGAAGCGCTATTCCATTTTCTTTTCCGAATTTTTCGTCCAGTTTTCCGGCGGCCAGAATAATTCTGTCATCAAAACCACGGGCAAGTTCGCTAACTTCTTTCATATGATCAGCACCATAGGTACTTGCTAAAAGCCGTCCGCCGGGTTTTAGGACACGCCAGATTTCCTGACAGGTTTTCGAAACATTTTCGCAGTAGAAAAGTACATGGTTTGCGATAACGATATCGAAAGTTTCAGCTTCATAAGGAATCTGCTGGCAGTCAAAGGAACGGAAAGAGAAGCGAAGATCGTCGGAACCGATATTTCTGCGGGCATCGCGCAGCATACCAACAGAAATATCAGACAAGGTAATCCGGATATCGGCAGGAATCTGTTCCAGATTCTGATGCCACATAGAGCCGTCGCCGCAGCCAATCTCCAATACACGTAGACCGTCTTTCAACTGAAGCTGTTCGAAAATCCATGGAAACCAGCCTTGAGGGTTTCGGGAGTAAAGACTGTGCAGGTTGATTCGGGTGGAAATGTTCGACGCGTCCTGATATTGGTTTTTTAACGTTTTTTCCATTCCGGTCAAATGGATCAGATCCAGCATCTGTGTCCAGTCAATGACTCTTTCAGAGCGAATCGCATCGGCGGTATCCTGAATGGCTTTTTCTACAAGCTGCATTTGCTCAATCCGGTCGCGAACTAATTTCAACTGGATATTGAGGGAATCCAGAAGAAAATGGTAGTCAGAATCATTGATCGTCAGTTCCCGGATATCTTCCAGGGAAAATCCGAGAAATTTAAAAAGGAGTATCTGCTGAAGTCTTGCGAAGTCTTCATCTGAATAAAACCGTGCGCCAGATTCGCTCACAAAGGATGGTTTTAAAATATTCTGTTTATCATAGTACCGTATCGTACGCAATGTGACATGAGCCATGCGGGCGAATTCGCCAGAGGAATAAAAACCGTTTTTCATATTTTTTACGTCCTTTCGTAGTCTCATGATAATCTATTTTCTGAAGCAGTGCAATCTTTACAGGGGAATCTACTGATGATTTTGTTGCTATAAAATAAAAAAATAAAAAAAGTGAAAAAAAGTGTTGACATTTAGTAAACAATGTTATAGAATACTTTTTGTCAGCAAGAGACAGACAAATAAATATAAAACATGCGGGTGTAGTTCAATGGTAGAACACTAGCCTTCCAAGCTAGATACGTGGGTTCGATTCCCATCACCCGCTCTATTTTTTTGTCTAGCAGCAGACAAAAGCATGAATGAAAAAGACGCCAGAAAAGGCGTCTTTTTTGCTATAAAATAATAAATCTTAATTTTTATTCTACGAAGTGCCAGATAAGAGAATCCAGATCATCATTCTTAATACCACATTCTTTTAGATAACCTCTTGCTCCGCCGTATCGAAGACGAAGATGTGAGAGAGCGGCTTCAATATTCTGTGGTTCCGACAGAAGCACTCGTTCAGGAACTGAGATGCCCTGCTGCTCCAGAAATTCGAGCTGTTGTATCCTTAAATCTTCCTGAAATACTTGGGTAGCGGCATAATCTTCAATAATAATATCATCATCCACATTGGCAAGTTCAAGAAGAAGCATGGAAACAAGTCCGGTACGGTCCTTTCCGGCCATACAGTGAAACAGACAGGTACCATTATGCATATGGGCAGTAAACAGCTGAAAAACACGTCCAAAACGAATCTTAGATGTTTCTAGAAGATCAATATACATATCTCCCATTGTATCTGGAAAAACTCCGAGAAATTCATTGGAATTCATTTCGTCAGCCATTGTTACATTTTTATAATGAATATCCGGCACCTTCTCAAGAAGAGAAGGTGCTTTTAGGAGTTCGCCGGCGCTTCTTAAGTCAACAGCAAGAACAACCGGATATCCGCGCAGGAAATCGATGTCTGATTGGGTAAGATGATTTGTGTTGTCTCCTCGAAGAAAACAGCCTTTTTTAGTAAAGCGTCCATCCCGGGTTGGATAACCGCCAAGTTCCCTCGTATTGTGAGCGCCTGTAAGGGGGAGAAGATGTTTTTCGATATCATATTTCATAGTGTTACCTCCCTAATGGAGAATTTATTTTGTGAGGATTTCTGCTCCGTCCTCTGTGATCAGAACCATATATTCAATCTGAGCAGAAAGTCCATCGTCTTCTGTATAAACAGTCCATCCATTGTCTTCGTCTACAAAGAAGTCAGGGGAACCTTCGTTGATCATAGGTTCGATTGTAAACATCATTCCAGGGACGAGAACCATCTCAGAGCCTTTTGGAGTGACATAGCTGACAAATGGATCTTCGTGGAATTCCAGTCCGATTCCGTGGCCTCCAATATCTTCTACGACAGAATAGCCGTTAGCCTGTGCATGAGTGTTGATTGCATCTGCAATATCTCCGAGGTGATTCCATGGTTTTGCCTGTGCAAGTCCAAGTTCCACACATTCTTCTACTACACGTACAATCTTTTTTGCGCGTTCAGATACGCTGCCGATGCAGAACATTCGAGATGCGTCTGAAAAATAACCATTCAGAATCGTGGAAACGTCTACATTAATGATATCGCCTTCCTGAAGGATGATATTTTCGTCAGGAATTCCATGACAGATCTCATTGTTGATAGAAGTGCAGACACTTTTTGGAAATCCCTCGTATCCAAGCGGCGCGGGGATTCCGCCGTGTGCGGTAGTAAAATCATACACAAGTTTATCGATATCTTCTGTAGACATTCCCGCGTGGATATGAGCTGCAACGTGATCGAGTACTGCTGTATTTAAGTCTGCGCTTTTGCGGATTGCTTCAATCTGAGCAGGAGTTTTGATGATGGATCGTGTTGGGACGATATGTCCCTGTTCTTCCAAAATGGCAAGCCGTTCTTCCATTGCCATGTGACATTTTTTATATTTTTTGCCGCTTCCGCACCAGCATAAATCGTTTCGTTCCATAATAATACGAAGCCTCCTTACGAAATACATGTTATTTCTTCCTTTTGTTTATAAAATGAATATATGACAACATTATACCACAAAGTCATAGTGTTGGGCAAATCGATCTACTTTACATTCAATAGTAAAATAGGATATAATAAAAAAATCAAAACAAGTGAATTGTTAGTGGAAGGGATGTGCAGATATGTTGCGTATAGGAATGTTAACAAGCGGTGGAGATTGTCAGGCGCTTAATGCAGCGATGCGTGGAGTTGTAAAGTCACTCTGCTCAGTTGTAGATGAGATAGAAATTTATGGATTTAAAGAAGGATATAAAGGATTGATGTACTCTAACTTTGAGATGTTGACTTCAAAGGATTTTTCTGGAATCCTGACACTTGGAGGAACAATACTGGGAACATCAAGACAGCCGTTTAAACTGATGAGAGTTCCGGATGCGAATGGGCTTGATAAGGTAGAAGCGATGAAACATACTTATCATAAACTGAATCTGGATTGTCTTGTAATTCTTGGGGGGAATGGAACTCATAAGACAGCGAATATGCTTCGGGAAGAAGGATTGAATATTATTACACTGCCAAAGACAATTGATAACGACCTCTGGGGAACAGATATGACATTTGGATTTCAGAGCGCGGTAGGTATTGCTACGAATACAATTGACTGTATCCATACAACGGCAACATCTCACAGCCGTGTATTTATTGTAGAAGTAATGGGACATAAAGTTGGTTGGGTAACATTGCATGCAGGAATTGCCGGAGGTGCAGATATTATTTTGCTTCCGGAGATACCGTATGATCCGGATGTAATCGCTAAGGCTATTAATAAACGGGCTAAGGCGGGAAAACGTTTTACGATACTTGCGGTAGCGGAAGGAGCCATTTCCAAGAAAGAAGCTCAGATGTCTAAGAAAGAGCTGAAAGAAAAACAGGCGAAGAAGAAATACCCATCTGTCGCATACAAAATTGCAGAAGAAATATCGGCAAGATGTGAAAATGAAGTTCGTGTGACGGTTCCTGGACATACGCAGAGAGGCGGATCCCCTTGTGCTTATGATCGTGTTTTGGCAACGCGGCTTGGTGCAGTTGCCGCGCAGCTGATTTTGAAGAAGGAATTTGGTTATATGGTAGGTATCCGTAATGGAGAGATCGGTAAAGTTCCACTTCAGGAAGTTGCGGGCAAGCTTAAGACTGTTGATCCAAATGCGGCAATCATTAAAGAGGCAAAGATGACCGGCATCAGCTTTGGAGATGAGTAGAGAAGAGCAATAACAAAAAGAGACGGAGGTTTGAGAAATGTCATATACTGCCTTATACAGAAAGTTCCGTCCGGCGGAATTCGAAGATGTAAAAGGACAGGATCATATCGTGACAACGCTGAAAAACCAGATTAGGGCAGAACGGATTGGACATGCCTATCTGTTCTGCGGAACAAGAGGTACCGGAAAGACAACAGTGGCAAAAATATTTGCAAGGGCTGTGAACTGTCAGCACCCGGTAGATGGAAGTCCCTGTGGCGAATGTGAAATGTGCAGAGCGATCGCGGCCGGGACTTCTATGAATGTGATTGAAATTGACGCGGCGTCTAACAATGGTGTAGATAATATCAGAGAGATTCGGGAGGAAGTCGCTTATCGGCCAACGGAGGGGAGATATAAAGTCTATATCATTGATGAAGTGCATATGCTTTCCATTGGAGCGTTCAATGCACTTCTAAAAACATTGGAAGAGCCGCCGGAATATGTGATTTTTATTTTGGCAACGACAGAGGCGCATAAGATTCCGATCACAATTTTGTCAAGATGTCAGAGATATGATTTTAAGAGAATTACAATTGATACAATAGCAGCGCGGATGAATGATCTGATGCAGCAGGAGCAGGTAGAAGTGGAGGAGAAAGCAATCCGCTATATTGCAAAGGCGGCAGATGGTTCTATGCGAGATGCACTTAGTCTTCTTGATCAGTGTATTGCGTTTTATCTTGGGCAGAAGTTAACATATGATCATGTGCTTGAGGTGCTTGGAGCAGTGGATACAGATGTATTTAGCATGCTCCTTCGGAATGTATTAAAGAGAGATGTATCTGCGGTAATGCACAGTGTAGAAGAGCTGGTAATGCAGGGCAGAGAACTTGGACAGTTGACGGCAGATTTCACATGGTATTTAAGAAACTTGCTATTCATAAAAAGTTCTGATAATATGGAAGACGTGTTGGATGTTTCTACGGAAAATCTTGCACAGTTGAAAGAAGAGGCAGAGATGATCGAAGATGATGCACTCCTTCGATATATTCGTATTTTTTCAGAATTAAGCGGTCAAATGAAATATGCGACACAGAAAAGAGTGATGCTTGAAGTGGCGCTTATTAAAATGTGCCGGCCGCAGATGGAAGTGCGGGATGATAGCCTTCTGGAGCGGATACGGGCTGTGGAAGAGAAACTTGAGTGCGGCGATTTTACGGCAATGCTCCCGGAAACTGCATATCAGCATCATCAGTTGGAGGGGATTCCGGCGAAGAAGGAAAAGCCTAAACTGGAGAAAGCATTGAAAGAAGAAGTGCGTAATGTGGCGTCAAACTTCCGTTCTATCAGCAGCGAAGCATCGCCGATGCTTCGAAATTATTTGAAGCAGGCAAGACTTAGTGTTGGCAGTATGGATCAGCTTATGATTGTAATGCCGGATGAAATTTCAGCCAGCATTGTGGGATCGGAAGAGCATAAAGAAGAGCTGCGTCAGCTTATCGAGGCAAAGACCGGCAAAACAGTCGAGATTGAAGTACGAAAGATGGATGATGGACGTCGGTTTGATGATTGTTTTGTAGATATTGAGAAAGTAGTCCACATGGATATTACTGTGGAAGATTAATGAGAAAACAGATTGTTTAAAAGAATTGTGAATGGAGGATGTAACTATGGCAAAAAGAGGTGGATTTCCGGGAGGCGGAATGCCGGGAAATATGGCGAATTTAATGAAACAGGCACAGAAAATGCAGCGTCAGATGGAGGAACAGGCAAAAGAGCTTGAAACAAAGGAATTTTCTGCGACAGCAGGCGGCGGTGCAGTTGAAGTAACGGTTTCCGGAAAACGCGAAGTACTCCGTGTGAAACTGGAAGAAGAGATTGTAGATCCGGATGATATTGAAATGCTTCAGGATCTGATCGTAGCTGCCACAAATGAAGCGCTCAGACAGGTGGAGGCAGAATCTTCTTCTGCAATGTCTAAGCTGACAGGCGGATTTGGCGGCGGAATGCCGGGATTATTCTAATCCGAAAGAAGGAGAAGAAAGATGGATTACTATGGAAGCCAGATAGGAAAGCTAATTGAGGAATTGTCAAGACTTCCAGGAATCGGCCCGAAATCGGCTCAGCGTTTAGCATTTCATATGATTAATATGCCGGAGGAACAGGTTGATAAGTTGGCAGAAACAATGGTTAGTGCAAGGCATAATGTGCGTTATTGCAAGACATGTTATACATTAACGGATCAGGAAGAATGCCCGGTTTGCAGGAATAGTGAAAGAGATCATAAGACGATTATGGTAGTGGAAACGACAAGAGATCTGGCGGCGTATGAGAAAACAGGTAAGTACAATGGAGTATATCATGTACTGCATGGTGCAATATCTCCAATGCTTGGAATTGGGCCTGGGGATATTAAACTAAAAGAATTGATGGAACGGCTTCAGGGAGATGTGGATGAAGTAATTATTGCAACGAATTCCAGTCTGGAAGGAGAAACAACGGCAATGTATATTAGTAAACTGATTAAACCGACCGGTATTAAAGTCAGCCGGATTGCCAGTGGAGTTCCGGTTGGAGGAGATTTGGAATATATTGATGAAGTAACGCTTCTTAGGGCTTTAGAGGGGCGGACTCAGTTATAAGACTATTGACCTGGGGAGAGGGCATCGCTATAATCAAGATAGAAACAAAATACTCATTGATAAGGAGGAAACGTCATGAGATTTTTTATTGATACGGCAAATGTTGAAGAAATTAAAAAAGCAAATGATATGGGAGTTATTTGCGGTGTAACAACAAACCCGTCCCTCATTGCGAAAGAAGGGCGTATCTTTGAGGAAGTGATCGCAGAAATTGCATCTATTGTAGATGGTCCGATCAGCGGAGAAGTAAAAGCTACGACAGTAGATGCGGAAGGAATGATTGCAGAAGGACGCGAGATTGCAAAGATTCATCCGAATATGGTTGTAAAGATTCCAATGACACCGGAAGGGCTGAAAGCTGTGAAAGTACTTTCGGCAGAAGGAATCAAAACGAATGTGACATTGATTTTTTCAGCAAACCAGGCGCTGCTTGCAGCAAGAGCAGGAGCGACGTATGTATCACCGTTTGTAGGACGGCTTGATGATATCAATATGGCAGGAGCAGAGTTGATTGCGGAGATTGCAGAAATTTTTGATGTTCACGAGATTGAAACAGAGATTATTGCGGCAAGCATTCGCACAACAGTGCATGTGACGGAATGTGCTCTTGCGGGAGCTGACATTGCAACGGTTCCATATAAGGTAATTGAGCAGATGACAAAACATCCGCTGACAACACAGGGGATTGAGAAGTTCCAAGCAGATTATAAGGCTGTTTTCGGTGAGTAGAAGGCAGTAGATTCAGGAGGAGAATATGAATAAGCCAGAATTAATGAAGGCTGCAAATGAAATTCGTAAAGGAGCAGTGACCGGTGTATTTCACGCGAAATCAGGTCATCCGGGCGGATCTTTATCTGCAGCAGATATTTATGCGTATTTGTTTTTTGAAGAGATGAATATTGATCCGAAAGATCCAAAGAAAGCAGACAGAGATCGTTTTGTATTGTCTAAAGGACATACAGCTCCGGGATATTATGCAGCGCTTGCAAACCGCGGATTTTTCCCAGTAGAAGATTTGACAACACTTCGTCATGTGGGTTCTTATCTTCAGGGTCATCCGGATATGAAGCATATTCCGGGAGTAGATATGTCAAGTGGATCTCTTGGGCAGGGCATTTCAGCAGCAGTAGGAATGGCAATCTCTGCCAAATTATCCGGAGAGGATTATCGTGTATATACACTTCTGGGAGATGGAGAAATCCAGGAAGGACAGGTATGGGAAGCTTCTATGCTTGCCGGTCACAGACATCTGGATAACCTTGTTGTAATTGTTGATAACAACGGATTGCAGATTGACGGAAAAATTGAAGATGTCAATTCACCTTATCCGATCGATAAGAAATTTGAGGCGTTTAATTTCCATGTAATCAATGTAGATGGACATGATTTTGACGCGCTGGATGCGGCATTTAAAGAAGCACGCATGACAAAAGGACAGCCAACAGCCATTATCGCAAAAACTGTAAAAGGAAAAGGTGTTTCCTTTATGGAGAATAAAGCATCTTGGCATGGTGTGGCTCCGAATGCAGAACAGTATGAAGCCGCAATGGAAGAACTTGAGAAAGAAGGTGCCGCACTATGTCAGAAGTAAAGAAGATTGCAACACGAGAAAGCTACGGAAATGCGCTTGTGGAACTTGGAAAAGAGCATCCGGAGGTTGTCGTACTGGATGCGGACCTTGCGGGAGCAACAAAAACATCTATTTTCATGAAGGAATTTCCGGAACGTCATATTGACTGTGGAATTGCAGAAGGAAATATGATGGGGGTAGCAGCAGGACTTGCAGCAGCAGGAAAGGTACCATTTGCCAGTTCTTTTGCGATGTTTGCAGCAGGACGTGCATTTGAGCAGGTCAGAAACTCTATTGGATATCCTCATTTGAATGTGAAGATTGGTGCGACACACGCAGGAATCTCTGTAGGAGAAGATGGTGCAACACATCAGTGTAATGAAGACATTGCTCTTATGCGTACGATTCCGGGAATGGTTGTGATTAACCCGTCTGATGATGTAGAGGCAAGAGCGGCTGTGAAAGCTGCATACGAACATGTAGGGCCGGTGTACATGAGATTTGGAAGACTGGCAGTGCCGGTAATTAATGATCAGCCGGATTATCATTTTGAACTTGGTAAGGGAATTGTTCTGCGAGAGGGAAAAGATGCAGTTATTTTTGCGACAGGACTTGAAGTAAATGAAGCTCTTCAGGCAGCAAAACTTTTGGAGGAAGATGGTATTCAGGTAAAAGTAGTCAATATTCATACAATCAAACCGATAGATGAAGAATTGATCATTTCTTCTGCGAAAGAATGTGGCAAAGTGATTACAGTGGAAGAACATTCTGTTATTGGAGGACTTGGAAGTGCTGTCTGCGATGTACTTGCAGAGAATTACCCGGTACCGGTAAAGAAAATTGGAGTAAACGATACTTTTGGAGAGTCAGGTCCGGCGCTTGAATTGATTAAGAAGTTTGAACTGGACGGAGAAAGTATTTACTGCAAAGTAAAAGCATTTCTTGCATAACATAAATGGAAAAGATTAAGATTACGGGCCTGGACATTTGGGATATATATCCGCTACAGTTTAGACGCAGGGCAGCGAGAAAACTTCACAGCTGTAGACGTGAGTGGAAAGAGGAATTTTGGGAGAGTGTTAAAGATGTTGCAATGCATCCGGTCGTGCTTAGGATGAAACTTTATCCGCATCATGGTTCTACAAATTGTTATCAGCATTGTATGAATGTTGCATATTATAACTATCACTGGTGCAGATTCTTTCATCTGGATGCCAGATCTGCGGCGAGAGCCGGGATGCTTCATGATCTCTTTTTGTATGATTGGCATACGCATACAAAAGAAACGGGAGATCATTTTCATGGATTGACGCATCCGAAAGCTGCGCTGAAAAATGCTTCTAAGTTTTTTGAGTTGAATCATATTGAGAAAGATGTGATTTTAAATCATATGTGGCCGGTAACGGTGCTGCATATTCCAAAGACAAAAGAAGGGTGGATTACAACGCTGACAGATAAATACTGCGGAGCTTGTGAGACGAGCAGACGTTATAAAAAGAAAGGCCATAAAGTAGTATAGAAAGAAAGATGCTGTGACAGGATTGAATGGAAGTGAGTTCTGTCGCAGCTTTTTTGTCGAAAACTTTTTGATTTCTGCGACAGGATTTGCTAAAATCATCTCTTTTCCAGTGGTATGATTAGCAAAAAAATATATCAGATGGGGTGAGGATTTTATGGAACAGCAATTTCCGAAAAATGTAAGGCAGATCGGCAACGTGAGTGATAATCCGAAAATCTACGTGGAAGATTATGTAGATACGTTTCTGAATCAGCTATGTGATTACAACGAAGAAAATGCAGTGGGAGCATTTCTTGTAGGTACACAGATAATGATCGAGGATCAGCCGTGTGTCTATATTTCGGGAGTAGTACAGATGGACGAGCTGACTTTGAAAGATGGTGAACCGCTGGTGGATGATACATATGTGAAAAAAATGAGAGAAGAGAAAGAAAAATATTTCCACGACGGAGAATTAGTTGGCTGGTTTCTGGCACTGCCGGGACGGAAGGCAGAAACAAATGAGAATATTATAAAAATACACGAGAAAACATTTCCTAAGACGAATACGGTATTTATTATACGGGATACCGCAGCGAAAGAGGAAATGTTTTTTGCTTATAAATATCATGATCTTTTAGAAATCGGCGGGCATTATATTTATTATGAGAAAAATCCAGATATGCAGAATTATATGATTACAAAACGAAGACAGACAGGAATGACTCCCAGTGAAACTGTTGAAGATCAGGCTGCAAAGAATTTTCGTAGTATTGTAAGAGAAAAAATGGGAGAAAATACGCGAACAAAGCCGCGCAGATGGGCGACAGCAGTAACTACTCTTATAATTGTTGTGGCGCTCGTGATGGGAGTAACACTTTTGAATAATTATGATCGCATGAAAACAGCGCAGAAGTCTTTGGAGCTTCTGGCAAAAGGAGAGATGCGAGAAGATGCGATAGAGGCGGTTGGAGAAGGTGTGATAGAAAATCCAAATTTTTCCGAGGCGGAAGCGGTGGATGTGACAGCAGAAACTTCATCTGAAATCGAACAGAAAGATATGTTAGAAGATGGACAAGATGATATAGAAGAGAAGAATATTAATGATACCGGGCAAATGGAACCCGAGGGGAGCATTCTTCAAGAAGAGGCTGTGGAAGTTTCGTCCGGTGCTGTGCTTTGTGAGGATGATTTTTATGTTGTGCAAAAAGGGGATACACTTGACAGTATTAGTAAAAAAGTGTACGGTGACATTTCGCATGTAGATGCAATTTGTCGAATGAACGGATTGCAGGATGGTAATCTGATTTTTATCGGTCAGAAAATATTACTACCGTAGAAAGTGCTTTCTGTGGTATAATAAAAAAGATTACATGTAGAAAAGTATTTGGCAGAAAAGGAATACGCATGAAAAAAAAAGAAAACAATAATCTGCATGTCGTCCAGCAAGAGGAAGATACAGCCGGGAAGATTGTCAATGAAGTAATCACAGAGCTGCATGAATCAGATGCTGAGATGCAGGAAATGCAGGAAAAAATCAAACGACATAGAAGAAATCATAGGATTTGTGTAACGGTCATTGCGGCGGCTATTGTCCTTGTGGTTTCATTCAGTTATTGGTATATAACATATCATACGTTTACAAAGACGAGAATCGTGCAGAAATATCAGGAAGAACAGTATCATAACAGTGGTTATGAGGTATTTGCGGATTCTGTTATTAAGTATAGCAAGGATGGAATTTCTCTACTGAATCAAAGGGGACAAGAGAAATGGAACCAGTCTTATCAGATGGCGACCCCTATACTTGTGCTGAGAGAAAAGACAGGAGTGATTGCAGACAATGGGGGCAATCATATGATTGTTTTTCAGGAAACAGGAGTAAAAGGTGAAATTCAGACAAATTTGCCAATTGAAAAGATAGATGTTTCTGAACAGGGAATTGTAGCTGCAATTTTGAAAGAGGAATTCAGTCCTAAAGTAGTCTGTTACGATGCGGAAGGAAATCTTCTTGCAGAGCATAAAATTGCGGTCAGTACAAGCGGTTATCCAGTGGAAGTATCGATTTCGGATGACGGTAAACTCTTAATGGTATCATATCTCAAAGTTGAGAACAGTCAGATTAGCACCAACGTAGTTTATTACAATTTTGGAGGAAAAGACATAAATAACTATGAAGTGTTTTCGCAATCATATCCGAACGAGATCATTCCGGAAGGGTATTTCATAGGCAATGAAACGTCTGTTTTAGTCGGCAGCAGTTCTATGATGATTTTTCATGGTAAAGATAAGCCTCAGCCGGGAGAGACAATTACCATTGAGAAGAAAATTAAAAGTGTATTCCGCCATGATAAATATATCGGAATGCTTTTAAAAAATGAGGGAAAAGAGGGGTATGAACTCCGTGTATATACGATTTATGGAAAACAGGTATTTTCAGAAAATTTAACAAAAGAATATTCTCATGTGACAATGTCAGGACGGGAAATTCTTCTTTATAACAATAATCAGCTCTGTATTTACCAGCTTAATGGTTCAAAGCGGTTTGAAGGAGAGTTAGCAGAAAATATCTCAAAGATTACACCTGTTTTTGGAATCAATAAATACTTAGTGATGAATGCAAACGGTATGGAGGAAATACAGTTTGTAAAATAGGAGAGATTATGGATAATTGGTTATTAGTATTTGTCGGATGTCTGTTTTTGATTTTTATGATCATTGGATTTATCCGGGGGGCTATTAAGATTGTTGTGTCATTGGCGGCAACCATTGTGACACTGATCATAGTTGTGATTGCTACACCGTATGTAAGCGAGGTTATGTATAAAGTGCTTCCGGTAAAGGATATGGTGCAGAGTGAATGCAGATCTTTTCTGATCCAGGAAGCGAAAGAGGGGTTATCATCTGGATTAGTGCAAAAAGTCGCAGAACTTACGGGGATTAATTTACAGGAAGTCGGGATTGCACCGGAGAATTTTAACTGGGAAAATTATGGAATTTCAGATCAGCAAGTAGAGGAAATGCTCGGAAAGCTTGAACTGCCGCGGGAACTTCAGATTCAGACGATTGAGAAGGCGGGATTTCCAGAGTATTTAACGGAAAAACTTCTTGAAAATAATAACAGCGAAGTATATAAGCAGCTTGGCGTGGAGAGTTTTGTAGATTACATTGGTGCATATCTTGCTAAAGTTATTGTAGATATTCTTGCATTTCTGATTACATTTTTAGTTGTGACGATACTTGTAAGAACAATTATGTATGCATTAAATATCATTGGAGATCTTCCGGTACTTCATGGACTGAACCGTGTGGCAGGTGCATTTCTTGGTATGGGTACAGCGCTTGTGATCGTATGGGTGTTTTTTATGATTATTACATTGTCATATCGGACAGGATTTGGAAAAGCAAGTATGGGTATGATTGATAAAAGTCCGCTGCTGACATTTTTGTATGATCATAATTATATTATGAACGCAATTATAAAATTCCATTAATCAAAAAAATTATAATTTGGGACTTCAAAGAGCCAGAAAATACAGATAATAGAAAAGGATTCGCTTAAATGCAGTTATGCATTCGGCGAATCCTTTTTGACAGAATTTTGTTTTAGACAAAGATAAAGGAACGTGCAAAATAAAAGTAAAATAGAAGTATAAAAAAATGTAAAATTCAGATTGACATAAAATATTGCTTGTGTTAAAATAGAATTACTGTAGACGTGACAGAATCTGCCAATATTTATAAAGATTTCGTTTGAGTAGCGAATTAAAAAATATTAAAAAAGATGTTGACATGCAAACAGTGATATGATATTATAAATAAGCTGTCGCAAAGACAACAAGGACTTGAAAAAATAAAATAAAAAAGTTCTTGACAAAGCAAATCAGTTATGATAAACTGGATGAGCTGTCAAACGACAGAGAACCTTGATAACTAAACAATAGACAACAACCCTGAAAATTTCTTTAAAGAGATTTCAGAACGAGTTGGACACAAAAGTCTAACGACCTAA
>JAGZJD010000035.1 GCA_018365895.1 Lachnospiraceae bacterium
TAATTACTGTTTTTAGGTCGTTAGACTTTTGTGTCCAACTCGTTCTGAAATCTCTTTAAAGAAATTTTCAGGGTTGTTGTCTATTGTTTAGTTATCAAGATTCTCTGTCGTTTGACAGCTTATCCAGTTTATCACAACCAATTCGCTTTGTCAAGAACTTTTTTATTTTATTTTTTAAGTCCTTGTTGTCTTTGCGACAGCTCATTTAGATTATCACATCTTTCTCACTTTGTCAACAACTTTTTTACTTTTTACAAATTGTTTTCCTCAGTGAACTATTTCATTCTATCATCATAATAAGCACTCTGTCAAGACTTTTCTCATCTTATTTCGACATCATTTTACACAATGATAGCAAACGGAGAAAGAGGGATTTGAACCCTCGCGACGCTATTAACGACCTACTCCCTTTCCAGGGGAGCCCCTTCAGCCACTTGGGTATTTCTCCAAACGCTAAACATTTTCTTTATTCTGTTACAGCAGATATTACTATATCACACTTCTTCTTTAATGTCTAGTATCTTTTTCATTTTTTCTTTATTAATTTTCTTTAATTTATTTTAATCCCACCTAAAATTTTCATACTTTCAAAACCCTCTATTTCCACTAAAAAAGTGCCACACCCAGCATATCATCACACTGGAATTATGGCACTTTTTTTACTTTCCATACTAACTTCTTCAAAATATACCGCTTATCCAATTACAAATATGTATTTCGGTAAATTTCCCTCGTTTCTTCCGGAACCAAACTTCCCCCTGTAGCCCATACAATATGCACCGCGTTCTGCAAATGCTTCATAAGCTTGTGCGTCTCTAAATACTCTCTTGTTTCTCCGTACTGCAATAATTTTACAGGACCTTCAAAACCTGCACAGGCACTTGGTTCTAAAAATATCTTTTCCGTCTCTAACATTTTACGCATATATTCATACAACACGGCATCTTGTACAGTAAAAATACCGCTAAGCCGCGACTGCATTACCTGTCCCACAAAACCAGATGGTCTTCCTACAGCCAGCCCATCCGCATGCGTCATACCGGAAAGTCCAATATCCTTTACCGCTATTTTATTCTGCAGCCCGGTCGCCATACCAAGCAGCATACACGGAGCCTGTGTTGGTTCAACAAAAAAGCAATGAATATTTTCCCCAAATATTTCCTTTAAACCAAATGCAATTCCTCCCGGAGCGCCTCCGACTCCACATGGAATATACACAAACAGTGGGTGTGTACTGTCCACAAGAATGTTCTGCTCAGATAATTGTTTTGCAAGTCTGCCGGCAGCTACTGCATATCCAAGAAATAGTGTTTTGGAATTCTCATCATCTATAAAATAACTCTTTGGATCGGCGTCCGAACACGCACGTCCATTCTTCACCGCTTCACTATAATCATCCGCATATTCTCTGACATCCACTCCATGCTCACGAAGCAGATCTTTTTTCCACTGTTTTGCATCTGCAGACATATGCACAATAACACGATAACCTAGCGCAGCACTAATAATCCCTATGCTAAGCCCTAAATTTCCTGTTGATCCAACTTGAATTGTATACTGTCCAAAAAACTTTCGAAATTCCGGCTCAGCTAATTTCCTATAATCCTCTTCTCTGCTCAACATACCATGACTCTCTGCCAGTTCCTCTGTATGTTTTAGTACTTCATAAATGCCTCCTCTGGCTTTAATGGAACCTGCTATCGGCAAATGACTGTCCTTCTTCAAAAATAATCTTCCAGGAATTGTTTGATCCGCTTGCTCCCCCATACTTTCGCAAGCATTTTGCATTGCTGCGATTTCAACCAATTCCGATTCAATTAATCCATGTCGCTTAGCCGTCTCCGGAAAACAATATTCGATCAATGGCGCAAACCGTTCCAAACGTTTTTCTGCATCCAAAATATCTGCCGTTCCAAGCCCTGCTGACTCTAACATTTTCACTTCGTCTTTTTGAGTTTCTTCCCACTCCGTCTTATTTTCCATCGGCATAAGTTCTTGATTGATCCAAACTAATTCTTTTCCTTCCATAAGACGTTTTACAATCTCCTGACACATTACCTCTTCATTCATTCTCATTTCCTCACTCCGTCCTAAGATCTCACATTTTTCATACATCAACTACAACTTTTGTTTTCACATTTGAATTTCTTCATATTCTTCTATATTACTGAATTCTCGAGAAAAAATCTATTGTTTCCGTATAAATTTTATTTTTTCAAACGCCTTCTAAAAGCACTATTTGTATATGCAAAAAAAGAAATCCATTCGGATTCCTTTTCTCAACGGAGAGGGTGGGATTCGAACCCACGCGCCCTCTCGGACAAACGGTTTTCAAGACCGCCTCGTTATGACCACTTCGATACCTCTCCACATTATGTTGTTGTCTGTCTTAACTGTTCCGCTCAAGACATGATGTATCTTATCACAGTATAACTATAATGTCAATAACTTTTTTATATTTTTTATTTTTTATTTTAATATAACTATCATGATGTCATTCTTCCATAAATGCTGCTGCTATTTTTAAATCTTCTGGTGTTGTAATCTTGATATTCTCATAAGAACCTTTTATCATTTTGACTGAATGTTCCAAGAATACCTCTACAACCATAGCATCATCTGTTACCTGCACTGTTAAATCTTCTTCCCGTTCCAGAAGCTTTTGATATGCCTCCATAACGATTCGATAAGAAAATACCTGTGGAGTCTGCACAAGCCACACATCTTTACGCGGCGGAGTTTCTCTTGCATATAATTGTTCATCTACAATTTTAATTGTATCTTTCACCGGCATTCCAACAACACAAGCCTCTTCCACACAGACCATCTCATATGCTCTCTCAAGCATTTCTTCATTGACAAACGGACGCGCCCCATCGTGAATAAATACATAGTCCATCTCTTTATTCACGCTGCAAAGTCCATGATAGACAGAATGATAGCGTTCTGCTCCACCTTCTACAATCTGCTTTATTTTCCGAAATCCATATTTGTCCACAATCTCTCTGCGACAATACGCTTCTTGATCAGCGCCAACCACAAGGATAATTTCGTCAATCAAAGTCGACTTTTCAAACACAGCCAACGAATAATACAATACCGGCTTTCCATTCAATTCAAGATATTGTTTCTGAATCTTCGTTCCCATTCGTTTGCCCTGACCGGCAGCAAGAATAATTGCTGCGCACCTGTTTTTTCCCATCTGAATCTCCTCCACTGTCGATACGTTTATCTTTCTCCAAGTTTCAGATTCGGAACGGCATTCAAATCCCATCCATGGCGTGTTCCCTTGACAAATTCATAATATGCTGCTGCTCCAATCATAGCTGCATTATCTGTACAAAGAATCGGAGATGGATAATAAAATTCTATCCCTCTGCTTTCGCATGCTTCTTTCATTGCTGCGCGAAGCGTGCTATTGGATGCCACCCCTCCTGCAATCGCAAATTTCTTTAAACCGTACTGTTCTACTGCATGCATGGCATTTGCCACAAGCACATCCACAACTGCCTTCTGAAAAGAAGCTGCGATATCTGCACGATTATATTCCTGTCCTTTCATAGCACAGCCATTAATATAATTCAGCACTGCGGATTTCACTCCGCTAAAACTAAAGTCATACTCTGCTCCGTCAATATGTGCTCTCGGAAATGCAATCGCATCAGGATTTCCTTCTTTTGACAATTTATCAATCTTTGGCCCTCCCGGATACCCAAGTCCAATCGCTCTGGCAACTTTATCAAAAGCCTCTCCTGCCGCATCGTCTCTTGTACGCCCAAGAATCTCATATTCTCCATAATCCTTTACACATACGAGGTGCGTATGTCCTCCAGACACTACAAGACAAACAAATGGAGGTTCTAATTCTTTATTCTCGATAAAATTAGCCGAAATATGTCCTTCTATATGATGTACGCCTACTAAAGGAAGTTTCTTTGCATAGGCAATCGCCTTTGCTTCCGCAACCCCGACAAGAAGCGCTCCCACAAGTCCCGGGCCATACGTCACACCAATGGCATCCAGATCATCCAACGTCACTCCGGCAGTTGAAAGCGCTTCCTCAATTACCTGGTTAATCTTCTCTATATGCTTTCTTGATGCAATTTCAGGTACAACTCCACCATACAATTTGTGAAGTTCAATCTGAGATGAAATGACATTTGAGAGTACTTCACGTCCATTCTTTACAACAGCTGCCGCAGTTTCATCACATGAACTCTCAATTGCCAATATTAAAATATCTTTTGTATTGTTCATAATCCACGCCTTCCTACTTCTCTTCAAATCCAAGTTCTGCCGACATGCGATCTCTTCCCGCTTTTGCCTCCGGAAAAATCTTTCGCACTTCTTCCATATAATCTTCCGGATATGCCAGTGACGGACTATAATGCGTTAACCACATCTCTTTTACCTGTGCCTCTTTTGCAAGCTGAGCTGCTTCATAAAACGTCATATGTTTATATTCCACAGCCTTATGAGCCTTTTCTTTCTCTCCATACATGCCTTCGCATATAAAAAGATCTGATCCTACTGCATTCTCACGTATAGAATTCGTTGGCCGTGTATCGGTTGTATATGTAAGCTTAATTCCTTTGCGTGCAGGTCCCAGAACCATATCCGGTGTATAAACCTTCCCTGCATCTTCTACTGTCTCGCCCTTCTGCAGATGCTTCCAGAACATCTTTGGAATCGCATTCTCTTCAGCCCGCGCCACATCGAACTTTCCGGCACGATCAATCTCCAATGTATATCCATAGCAAAGCACATTATGATTCACTCGAAACGCTTTCAGGCGATAACCATTCATCTCAAATATCTGTTCCGGTTCTGTAATCTCTTTATAAATAATCGGAAACGGAAGTTCCGGCGCAATCACTCTCAATGAATTCACAACCCGTTCCAACCCTCTTGGACCAATTAAAGTCAGCGGCTCCTTCCTGTCTGCATTCCCCATCGTCAAGAGAAGGCCCGGAAGCCCACTGATATGATCTCCATGATAATGTGTAAAACAGATTACATCTATCGGTTTAAAACTCCATCCTTTTTCTTTAATAGCAATCTGTGTCCCCTCGCCACAGTCAATCAGAAGGCTGCTGCCATTAAATCTCATCATCAGCGCAGTCAGCCAGCGGTATGGGAGGGGCATCATCCCTCCCGTACCTAATAAACAAACATCCAGCATGTTTTCTATTTCCTCTCTATCGGTATCTGAAATCCCGAAACCAGTTCATCATAGCACTTCTCACACAGATCAAATGCATGTTCTTCATTGTCTTTGTTTGAGAAGTAATTCCAACGCTTCTCCACTGAAAGTACATCTTCTGCCGGAATCCCATTGCTGACCGGAATTTCTTTCCTACATCTGTTACATATAATTTTCGTAAGTTCTTTTGTCTCTTTCACTGTATAATTACGCATATGATTCCTCCTGAAAAACTGTATTCTTCCGTTACAGCTTCATTATATAAGAATAAAAACAAAATTCCCACTGGGAACTAATGCATAATCTGGCAGTCTGTTTCCATACTCATTAAAACGGCATCTTCTTTCGGATGCTCATAAAAACATTTACGAATCCCGTCTTCCACAAACCCCTGCCTTCGGTAAAACGCAATGGCCGCTTGATTACTCTGTCTTACATCAAGCAGAATCTTTGTAATCTGTTTTTCCCTACATATTCTCAAAATTTCTGAAAAGAGATGCGTTCCTGCACCATATCTTCTCGCCTCACTTCGGACAGCAATTCTTGCAATCTCTGCTTCGTCAAGCACATAATAGAGAATTGCATATCCGATTATGTGTTTCTCTTCACCTTCGCGCAATGTCAGCAGTATTGTCTGATTCTGTATCCATGATTCCTTCACTGCCCTTTCACTCCAGGCATCAGAAAAAATCTCTTTTTCCAATCGCGCGATTGCCGCAATCTCGCTCTCCTCTGTAGGAGCTACATACCATCTTTGCATCTATCTGTACGCCTCTTACTTTCTCTGCGATTCTCTGAAAACAGACCTTTCTTTATCTTCTTACAGATTTTTCCCTTCTCGTTCTGCCCGTTCCCGTTCAGCCTGAGATACTCGAAGATAATCCGGCTCATGCTCTGCCGCCGTTTCAGTTCTTCCCTCTCTCAGATATCTCATTGCCAGCGTTCCGACTGCTGCCGCTCTCTGCCGATTCAAATGCGGCGGCGCAAAACGATATGGTACCTTCAATCCTTCTCTTAACAACTCTTCATAAACAGGTACTCCATCTCCAAGAAATGTTACCGCCTCTCCGAGCTGATTCAGCTGTTCTACAAGTTCGGATACTGCAACTGCTTCCTGCGGTACTACTGTCTCAAATTCCTCCTCAAAACGATAGATCCCCGTATAAACCTGATTTCTTCTTGCATCCATCATAGGGCAGATAACGCCTTTGCATCCATAAAGATTATAGGCTAAACCATCCACTGTCGGAATATGAATCAGCGGTTTTCCAATGGCAAGCCCAAGCCCTTTCGCCGTAGCCGAACCGATTCTAAGTCCGGTAAAAGATCCCGGACCTCCGGAAACAGCAATTGCATCAATAGTATCCAGATCAAGTTCAATCATCTTCGCCACTTCATCAAGCATTGGCAGAAGCGTCTGCGAATGAGTTTTCTTATAATTCACTGTATATTCCGCAACAGTCTGAGCCTCTTCCACAACTGCAATCGTTGCCGTCAGCCCAGAACTATCCAACGCTAAAATACGCATGTGTTTCACTTCTTTCTATCATATTTATTGTTATTTTATGCGCATATTATATCCCAGGAAGAAAGTCTGCGTCAACGTCATCCTTCGTCACATGACTTCAACCGTAATCTTCCGGTAATCAAATCCATTTGACAGATCTTTTTCAATCACAATTTCCGTGCGCTGTTTCGGAAGTATTTCTTCAATCAGGTTCGACCACTCAATCAGCGTTACACCTTCTCCGTAAAAGTAGTCTTCATAACCGATTTCTTCCATCTCTTCCACATCTCCGATTCGATATACGTCAAAGTGGTAAAAAGGAAGACGCCCGTCCTCATAAACCTGCACAATTGTAAATGTCGGGCTGCTGATTGGTTCTTCTATTCCAAGCCCTTTTGCAAGTCCCTGTGTAAATACGGTTTTCCCCACGCCAAGATCTCCGATCAACGTAAACACTTGTCCGGCGTTTGCCTCTTCTCCTATTTTTCTTCCTACTTCAAATGTTTCTTCGGCACTTCTCGTCTCTATTATCATTCTGCCACCAACCTAAATTCCTTTCATCGTAAGCTGAATTCGCTTTTTCTCCAGATCTACGCTCATTACTTTCACTTCCACAATATCTCCTACGCTCACAACTTCCATTGGATGTTTTATAAATTTCTTATCAGTAATTTGTGAAATATGCACAAGTCCATCCTGGTGTACCCCAATATCCACAAATACGCCAAAGTCAATTACGTTTCGGACAGTGCCTTTTAACACCATCCCCGGTGTCAGATCTTTCATTTCTAACACATCTGTGCGAAGAATCGGTTTCGGCATCTCATCTCGCGGATCTCTTGCCGGTTTCTCCAGTTCTTTTACAATATCTCTAAGCGTAATCTCTCCAACACCAAGCTCTTCAGACAATTTCCTGTAATCTTTGATCGTGCGGGATAATCCCACAAGCTTTCCTGCTGCGATATCTTCCGCTGCAAATCCTTGCTTCATAAGCAATTGTTCTGCTGCCCCATAAGATTCCGGATGTACACTTGTTCCATCAAGTGGATTCTTGCCTCCTTGAATCCGCATAAACCCAGCACACTGTTCAAACGCCTTTGGTCCAAGTTTTGCCACCTTTAAAAGCTGTTTACGGTCAGTAAAGCTTCCATTTTCTTCCCGGTATGCAACAATGTTTTTAGCAATCGTACTGCTGATTCCGGAAATATAGGACAGCAACGGGGCAGAAGCTGTGTTTAAATCTACTCCTACCCGGTTTACACAATCTTCCACAACACCAGAGAGCGCTTCACTTAGTTTTTTCTGGTTCATGTCGTGCTGATATTGTCCAACACCGATAGACTTCGGATCAATCTTTACAAGTTCTGCCAACGGATCCTGAAGCCGCCTTGCAATTGATGCTGCACTTCTTTGTCCCACATCAAAATTCGGAAATTCTTCCGTTGCAAGTTTACTTGCAGAATAGACAGAAGCCCCTGCTTCATTTACAATAACATACTGCACTTTCTCAGGAATCTCTTTTAGAAGTTCCACAATAATCTGTTCTGACTCCCTGGACGCCGTTCCATTTCCAACAGAAATTAATGTTACATGATATGTTTGAATCAATTTTTTCAATGTATCTTTTGCTGCTGCGATCTTTGCAGGTGTCGTTGGCGCGGTCGGATAAATAACTGTCGTATCCAGTACTTTTCCTGTAGCATCTACAACAGCCAACTTACATCCGGTACGAAACGCCGGATCCCATCCGAGTACTACCTGTCCAACAATTGGCGGCTGCATTAAAAGTTGCAGAAGATTCTTTCCAAACACACTGATTGCACCATCTTCTGCCTTTTCTGTCAACTCGTTTCGGATTTCCCTTTCGATTGCAGGTCCGATCAGCCGTTTATAGCTGTCTTCGATTACCTCTTTTAATACAGGTGTTGTATATGGATTTGAAGAAGAAATTACTTTTTTCTCTAGATACTGCAAAATCTTCTCCTCCGGCGCTTCAATTTTAACAGTCAGCACTTTTTCTTTTTCTCCTCTGTTCAGCGCCAGAATACGATGACCCGCCAACCGACTCACCGGTTCTTCAAATTCATAGTACATTTCATACACAGAAGTCTCTTCCGGATTTTTAGCCGTCGAAACAAGTTTCCCCTGTTTCATTGTAAGATCACGAATGTAAATACGATAATTTGCTTCATCAGAAATATATTCTGCAAGAATATCCATTGCTCCATGGATAGCATCTGCCGAAGTCTTTACTTCCTTTTCTTCTGAAAGATACGATTTCGCCGCCTCTTCCAATGGTACTTTTGTATTTTGCAGCATAATCAGTGCCGCTAATGGTTCCAACCCTTTTTCTTTTGCAATCGTCGCTCTCGTTCTCCTCTTTGGACGATACGGCCGATATAAATCTTCTACAACAACAAGTGTCTCCGCTTCAAGAATCTGTCTCTTCAGTTCATCCGTAAGTTTTCCCTGCTCCTTTATACTTCCGATGACCTGTTCCTTTTTCTCTTCCAGATTTCGAAGATAGGTAAGCCGCTCAAAGAGATTTCGAAGCTGCTCATCATTCAGTGCGCCGGTTGCCTCCTTACGATATCTGGAGATAAACGGAATCGTATTTCCTTCATCAATGAGTTTTACTGCTGCATCTATCTGCCATTGCTTTACCTGCAATTCTTCTGTCAGTTTTTGATTAATGTCCATATGTTCTTGCCTTTCCTCATAACTTTTCAATGCCTGCCAGATTCTTCTCTTCTGAGCGCATTCTCAGTTTATTATATCCCGAACTTTCTCTCTGTGCAAGACAGCAAAACAGAGCTAACTCTCTTTTCTTGTCTTTTTCCCCTGGCTATGCTATAGTTATATATCATAATATTGGAGGGTGAGAGCCATGAATAAATCTATTGATGAAAACGGACTTTCCAGACAGCAACTGAAATCACAGCGGACTAAGGCTCGTATTTTCCAGGCTGCCAAGACTATTTTGCAAAAAAGAGGCTACGAAGCGCTCTCGATTAAAAATATATGCGAAGAAGCCGGCGTATCCAACGGTAGCTTTTATCATCATTTTCAAACAAAAGACGATCTGCTTTCCTACTATATCGAAGAACAACCTGCTTTACCACCGGAACTTTCTTCTGCTCCCAATTCTCTTTCAGAAGCCAGAGAACAGATTATCCGCGTATACTTAAATTACGCTTCCTACTGCCGTGAACTCGGGGTCGATTTTCTCGCCAGTTACTATACGCCTAAAAATCAGGCTTTAAATCCCGAGAGCCGTACAGAACGTCCTTATCCGATTTTAACAGTCCGCTCCTATCTGGAAAAAGCTATTGCCAATCATATCCTTCCGAATACGCTGAATCTGGAAGAAGTCACAACCGATATCCGCATGCTTGTCATTGGAAATGTATTTGAATGGAGTATGCGCTCAGGAACACCGGATATCGAAGCGAATCTGAGACGTTCTATCGGGACCTATTTAGATGGACTGTTTTCTTCTATTTCTTAGCCTTAACAAACAAAAAACTGCGGCTTTCTGCCGGGAGAAATTCTCAAGCATTCCCGGTCATACGCCGCAGTTTTTATTTTGCAACACTTTTATATTACCTAGACTTCTCTGCGATAGATCACATTTCCATCCATAATTGTGTATAAAACTTTCGCGTCTGTATCAAGTCCAAGACGGCCTTTCATTACAATCACATCCGCATCTTTTCCTACTTCCAGACTTCCAAGACGGTCTTCCAGTCCAAGCTGTCTGGCTGGATTGATCGTAACCATACGCACTGCCCGCTCCTGTGATAATCCCTCGCGCACTGCCTCACCAATATGGTGATATAAAGATTCCTCACTCAGAATCGGAGAATCTGTAATAATCGCAACATTTACTCCGCGATCATCCAACATCTTTACTGCCTCCACATCTACTTTGCGACGTTCCCCCGGAGAACGGTATGTAGCAATCGGACCATAACAAATATCACATCCGCTTTCCGCAATCTCATCAAGATAATCCGTTGCTCCCCATGCATGCTCCAGAGAAAACCGCACGCCATACGCTTTTGCAACTTCAATCGCTGTCAGCATATCGTACTGTGTACAGTGGATCTTACAAGGGATCTCTCCTCGTAGAGCCGGAATAATTGCTTCCATATTTGCATCATACGGCTGTTCTTCTCCCTTTTCTTTCTTATCCAGATATTCTTTTGCTTTCCGGAACGTATCCCAGAGAACATGTGCTACTCCCATCCTAGTCATCGGAAGACGTTTCATATCTCCAAATGTATTTTTGGGATTTCCCCCAAGCGCAATTTTAACTGCTGCGGGAGCCTTTACCGTCATTTCAAAAATATTATCTCCATATGTTTTTCCAACGAATGGCTGCCCGCAAAAAACATCGCCGCTTCCCGGTGTAAATAGAATGGACGTAATTCCATGCTCATAAGCAACTTTTAGTTCTCTTGCCTTTGGATTCATTCCATATCGCGCATCGACTGCTGCCGATACCGGATCTGTCATCTCATTCGCATCGTCAACACTTTTATCATGGTTAAAATCAAATAATCCGATGTGAGAATGTGCATCAATTAATCCAGGGAGCACATAACAGCCCTCTGCATCAATTATCTCAGCATCAGCAGCTTCAATCCGCTCTGCCACTGCTTTGATTTTACCATTTTCCAGAAGAATATCCCCCTGAAAAATATTCTTCTCATCGTCAGTCATTGTGTAAAGTGTTCCACTCTTAATTAATATTTTTGCCATTAGAAGAGCACCTCCCCGTTTACAATACTGTGTACAACTTTCGCCGCATAAGTTGTTACCGGATGTCCCGAGAATACAGAAATATCAGCATCTTTTCCCGCTTCAATCGTTCCAAGTCTCTGGTCTATGCCGAGCATTTCCGCCGGATACAGACACATCATCTTAACGACATCTTCTGCCGGAACACCTGCTCTGTATGCCTCTATCGCACTCCAGATAAATACTTCGCGTCCTTCAGACCATCCTCCGCATGTATTCGTAAATGCAATTCTGTTCCCATTTTCCACAAGATCATTTAATTTCGAAAGATCCATTCCATTTTTAGCAATCTGAGACATATTATTTATATTTCCAAGAACGATTCCAACTTTCTTTTCTTTAATCTGTTTCAGTGAATCTGCAAAACAAAATGCATCAACCAGGTTAATCTGTACCGTCTCATCTTTCAGAAGATGCAGCAGCCCATCGATTTCATTTTTCGTAGAAGCGGCAGCAAATAACGGCATACTCTCTTTATCAAATACATCTGTTATCACTTTCTGCTTATCTGTGTGTTTCTCTTCTTCTGCTTCTCTTGCAGCCCGAATCGTTTCTTCAAACAAATGAAACATCCCCATTTTTGTCATTGGCAGCTGACTATTGCTTCCATAAGTCTCTTTCACATTGCTTGTTACACTGCATTTTAATCCTGCATGTTCTTTTACAAGACGTTCCCCCATCTTTTGAGGAGCAGTCTTGCAGACAGCAATCTGTCCGCCCATCAAGTTATTGTTCGTCGGCGCCGCTCCAATTGCCGTAATACCGCTTTTATAAAATTCCTGACGGTTGACTTCATCCGGATCAATACTGTAACGCAGATTCATTTCCGGTGTGATCGGATTTGTCCGCTCATCATTATCAAAATAACGTCCCGGAATCCCCATTGCTCCAATACTGGATACCGGGTCGATAAATCCCGGAAATACCTCACATCCTGTTGCATCAATCACTTGTGCATTGCTTTCATTCAGTCCATGTCCAACTGCTTTTATTGTTTTTCCCTCTGTCAGAATGTCACACTCCGGAAGCACTGTTCCATTTCCTACATGAACATTACCATTCTTAATCAAATACATATCTGATCTCCTTCCTTATAAGTAATATTGAAACGCTTCCCTCTTCTAAAAGAGGAGAACAATCTCCGACGATTGATCTCCTCAATAGAATTTCAGGTCATAGAACCATTATTATTTTTCGACATCAATACGAGCCCAGTTGCGGTATCCCTCTGTAGATACAAAATAATCTTTTACATATTTTGCTGTAAATGTCGGTGATTCATACAAAAAGACTGGTGCAATAAGCGCATTCTTTACAAGAAGCTCTTCTGCCTGGAGGTAGATTTCTGCTTTTTCTTTATCATCTACAACAAATTTAGCGCTTTCACAAAGCTCTTTGAATTTCTTGGAGTCTTCATTATCCCAGCCTGTCTTTTTTGCATTAAAGTAGCCATTATCCGGATCAAATAATGTTAAGACTGCACTTGGTTCGTTGTAATATGGTCCCCATCCACCATTAGCAATGTCATAGTCACCAGCATCAATCTTATCCCACATGATGTTCCATTCCATCATATCAATCTGTACTGTAATGCCAAGTTTTTCTTCCCATGTCTGCTTATACCATTCAGCCATCTTCTTAGAAAGTTCTGTTGTACCACGGCTTGCATAGTTTACTGTGATTTCTGAAGGATCAGATATACCAAGTTCTTTCATACCTTCCTCAAGAAGCGCTTTCGGGCCCTGCTCCTGAAGATCTTTTACAAAATAGTTCTTTCCATCTACAAGCTCTGTATATATTTCTTCTCCAACTTTCATTGTATCCGGCATTACAGAATAAAGAGGAATTCCTCGTCCATCCCAGATTGCTTCAACTAAAGCTTCTCTGTCAATAGCAGCAGAAATTGCCTGACGGATCTTTGCATTGGACAGGTACTGATTTTTCACGTTAAACATTAAGAATTCCGGTGCCTCATCCGGTACTGTAGATGTGTTAGACATATCGGCTGCTTCTACTGTTTTAATCCAGTTAGAGTCAGATGTTCCGATAACATCAATCTCACCATTGATAAATGCCTGAACTGCTGTGGATGTCTCCTGAATAACTTTCTGAACAACTTTATCCAGTTTGACATTTTCAGCATCCCAATAATTCTCATTCTTTACACATACAAGTTCTGTATTCTGATCCCAGGATTCTACTTTAAAAGGACCACTGCAAATGATTTTATCTGCTGATGAACCATATTTGTCTCCCCATTCTTCGTATTTATCCTGTCTGACCGGATAAATTCCTCCTGCCAGTTCAATAAAGTAAGAAGCCGGATGTACCAGTTTAATTTCTAATGTCTTATCATCAACTGCTTTCACACCGATTTCATCCGGTGTTTTTCCATTGTTATAAAGTGCTTCACCAAAGTTCTCAATTACACCGTCAAACAGCCACGCATTCACTGCTGCTGTATTTGGGTCTGCCATTAACTTTAATGTGTACTCGAAGTCATTTGCTGTTAACGGCTCTCCATCGCTCCACTTTGCATTCTCATGGATCTTAAATGTCCATGTCAGACCATCTTCACTTACTTCCCAACTCTCTGCTGCTGCAGGAATACTTTCATTTGTGTTATCTTTGGCAGCCACATCTCTAACAAGTGGATCACAAATGAGGTTGTGGGCTTCGTTATCCGGCTGTGTTGTATTCATAATCGGGTTAAGACCGATAACAACACTGTTTGTGCTGTAGTTAAATACCTTTTCTGCTCCTGATGACTTAGCGCCGTCGCTTCCGCTGCTTTTTTTGTCATCTCCGCCACCGCCGCATCCGGCAAGGGATCCAACAACTAATACAGCTGCGAGAATACCTGCAAGCATTTTTGTTCTCTTTCTCATGGTTACATTCCTCCTTTTATTTTTTATAATCAGCTACCGCTGTTATAAACTCTCATTTAATTCCTTTACCCGGTGACAGGCTACAAAATGTCCTTCTTTCACTTCCTGAAGCTCTGGTGTATCTTTCATACATGCTTCTGTTGCATACCGGCATCTTGCTGCGAATCTGCATCCCGGTTTTGGATTGATCGGACTAGGGATCTCTCCTTCAATCGGAATTCGTTTCTTATTCTTTTCTTCTTCCGGATCCGGAATCGGAATCGCTGACATCAGAGCTTTCGTATATGGATGAAGCGGTTCAGAATACAATTCATCACTGGCCGCAAACTCAACCATATTTCCAAGATACATAACGCCAACGCGGTCTGAAATATGTTTTACCATTGACAAGTCATGTGCAATAAATAAATATGTCAGATTCTTTTTCTTCTGGAGTTCAATCAACAGATTGACAACCTGAGCCTGAATGGACACGTCCAGCGCCGAAATCGGCTCATCACAGACAATAAATTCCGGTTCAATTGCAAGAGCTCTTGCAATTCCGATACGCTGTCTCTGTCCTCCCGAGAACTCGTGCGGGAATCTCGATGCATGCTCTTTATTTAATCCGACAAGTTCCAACAGCTCATGAATTTTAATCGTGCGCTCTTCTCCTTTATACAAACTGTGAATATCAATTCCCTCTCCAATAATATCTCCTACCGTCATACGCGGATTTAAAGAAGAATATGGATCCTGGAAAATAATCTGGGCGCGTTTTGTAAATTCTTTCTTTTCTTTTTTATTCAAGCTGTGAATATCTGTTCCATCGAAAATAACCTGCCCACCTGTTGCATCATAAAGTCCCATAACGGTCTTTCCACACGTTGTTTTACCACAGCCGGATTCCCCAACAAGACCAAGTGTTTCTCCTTTATAAATTTTAAAGTTAACACCATCTACCGCTTTCAAATAAGCATTTTTCCCAACTTTAAAATACTTTTTCAGATCTTTTACTTCAATCAGAACTTCTTTTTTCTCTGCCATTATTGTGCCTCCCTTCTGACCATACCTTCCGGCAGTCCTTTCGTATCAGCCTTCGGATGATGCAGCCAGCAGGAACACTCCTGTGAGCAGCTGAATTTTGTTACGTCCGGATATTTTTCACGGCAAACTTTCATACCGTATTCACATCTCGGTGCAAAAGAGCATCCAACCGGTGGATTAATCAGATCCGGAGGAGTTCCTTTCAGAGAATATAATGTCTCTTTATTATTTGTATGAATCTTCGGCACAGAACTTAACAATGCCCTTGTATATGGATGAGTGGATTTGTAGAAAATCTCATCTACCGTTCCTCGCTCTACAATCTTACCTGCATACATTACCTGGATTCGGTCTGCTACACTAGCTACCACTCCAAGATCATGTGTTACAAGAATCACTGCCATATTTAATTCTTTCTGAAGTTCACCAATCAAATCCATGATCTGCGCCTGAATTGTTACATCAAGTGCTGTCGTAGGCTCATCAGCAATCAAAATTTCCGGTTTACATGCAAGCGCCACTGCAATCATTGCTCTCTGGCGCATTCCGCCTGAAAACTCAAATGGATATTGTTTCATCCGGGCTTTCGCATTTGGGATTTTAACTAGTTCCAGCATTTCCAATGCCTGTTTCTCAGCCTCTGCCTTCTTCACATCATGATGGATTAAAATACTCTCCATAATCTGTTCTCCAATCCGCATGGTTGGATTCAAAGAAGTCATCGGATCCTGGAAGATCATAGAAATCTTGCATCCTCTGATCTGTGTCATCTGCTTTTCTGTGTAATCAAGAAGATTTTCTCCATTGAATAAGATAGCAGATCCTCCATCTTTTTTAATATCTGTATTCGATTCCGGAAGCAACCCCATAATCGCTTTCGATGTAACTGTCTTTCCGCATCCGGACTCTCCAACGATCGCAAGTGTTTCCCCACGGTTCAAGTAGAAATCCACGCCTCTGACTGCGTGTGAAATTCCCGCATAAGTACGGAAGTTCACTTGCAAATCTTTCACTTCTAATATTTTCTCACTCATTTTTACGATCTCCTACTGTCTAAGTTTCGGGTCCAATGCATCTGAAAGTCCGTCACCGATCAAATGGAATGAAAGAATCGTCAGGACGATCAGCAAACACGGGAAAAATAACTGGTGCGGATAGAACATTAACTGCTGCTGTCCAGCACTTGCCAGAGCACCCCAGCTTGTTTCCGGCGGTCTGACTCCAAGCCCAATATAGCTTAAAAACGCCTCACTGAAAATAAATCCAGGTACAGACATTGTAATGTCTACCATGATAATTCCAAGCGTATTTGGAAGCAAATGTTTGATAATGATTCTTTTCGTATCTGCTCCAAGTGCTTTTGCCGCCTGTACATAATCTTGTTCTTTAATCTGAAGAATTTGTCCTCGAACCATACGGGCTGTTCCAACCCACGCTGTCAGCGACATCGCAAAGACGAGAGAAAACAAGCTTCGTCCAAGTACGATTGAAAGAATAACAACAATAATCAGGTATGGAAGGTTTCCGACAAATTCACAGATTCTCATGATAATGTCATCTATCAGTCCGCCTTTCAGACCTGCAAGCGCTCCAACAAGTGCTCCAATTACAAACATTACTACTGTACAGCACAGGCCGATATAAATAGAAATACGTCCTCCAACACAGACACGGGTAAATAAATCACGTCCCATATCATCTGTACCAAACCAGTATTCAGAATTCGGAAGTAAATCCTTCTGCGACGGATCCATATACTGATAATCTTTTCCGGAAATAATCGGTCCAACAAACAGAAGCACAACAATTGTCACAAGCAGGATCATTCCAAAGAGTGCAAGTTTATTTTCACGGAATCTTCTCCATACATCCGCCCAGTATGTAAGAGCTTTTTTTCCAAGTTCCTCTCCAGACAATCCTTTCGTACCAACACGCTCGAATAAGTCATCTGTAAGAGACATATCTTCCATATTGTTTTTCGTATTCTCGCTCATCTCTACACCTCACTTACTTTTTGCCTTTTGCTACGCGGATTCTAGGATCAACAATACCATATAAAATATCTACAATAATCAATGCAAATACATAGAGAATTGCAAAGAAGATTGTTAGGCCGATTACCATCGTATAATCATTATCCGATACTGCCTTTACATAATAAGAACCAAGTCCTGGAATTGCGAACATTTTCTCAATAATAAAGGAACCTGCGAAAATACCTGCAACTGCAGGGCCAATCATCGTAACGATCGGAATCATAGAGTTTCTTAAAATGTGTTTGCGAACAACTCTATTTTTCGTACAGCCTTTTGCTTTTGCTGTCACAATATAATCTTCACTAATAACAGATAAAGTACTATTTCTCATATACTTGCAATAGGAAGCAATTCCTCCAATGGCATATGCCGCTACCGGAAGAATAAAATGTTTTAAGCCTCCCCATCCGAATACCGGAACAAGTTTCCACTTGAATGCAAGGAAATACTGCAGAAGCGCCGCAAATACAAAGCTTGGAACACATATCGCAAGTACAACAAGTACCCTGATAATATGATCTACCGGCTTTCCTCGATTCAGCGCTGCAATCAGTCCAAGCAGTACACCAATTGTTGCCTGAAGTGTTATAGCGATCAATCCTATCTTGGCGGAAATTAACGTATTATCACGGATAATGTCATTGGCAGATTTCCCCGTGTAAATAATAGATTCTCCAAAATCGCCTGTTGTGATTAGATTCTTCATATACATGAAGTATCTTTCAACTACCGGACGGTCAAAACCATATTTTGCATTAATAATGGCTTGTGCCTGCTCCGGCATCTGACCTACTTTCGCTGCAATAGGATCTCCCGGAGCGCCGGCTACCAGGAAAAATGTTGCCGTAGCAATCAAAAACAGCGTTAACACGGCAAAAGCAAGTCGTTTTCCAATAAATTTCAGCATCTTTTTCATCCTCCTTTGATTTCATTTATTGTTCTGCTAAAATTATTTTTCTCCCAAACTATGTTTTTTCTCGTATAATGTCTGCGGAACAACCATATAATGTTCTCTGATTTTTCTTTGCGTTTCGCTGACATCATGAGACTGCAGTGCTTCTAAAATCCACCGATGATTTCTCGCAATAACTGCAAACGGCATCAATACTTCATTACTCATTGTAAGATACGTTGCCGCGTTATCTCCTTCTAGCATTTTCCACATTTTTAAAAGCTTACTGCATCCGGATGCTTCCACGATGCAACAATGAAACCGCTCATCTAACTCAACAATACTATAAACATCTTTGAGATTTGATGCACCTTCCATCTCTTTTATAATTTCTTCTATCTCATCTTCGTATTCCTTTGGCAAGTTCGCCTCATAAATCTCAACAGCCAGCATTTCCAACGCTGAGCGAATTAGATAGGATTCCTGCATATCTTCATATGTAAGTTCCCTCACAATACAGCCTTTATGCGACAAATAAGTGATGAGTCCTTCCTCTTCAATCTGACGAAGAGCCTCCCTTACAGGACCTCTGCTGACTTGATACTCTTCCGAAATTTCTGCCTCAATCAGTCTCTCACCAGGTTTAATTTCTCCTGATAAAATTTTCTTTCTCAGTATTTCAGCAATTTGCTCTCGCAGCGTTTTTTTCATTACATTCTCTCTCATAAATCATTCTCTTTCTAAAATGAATTGTTGTTATTTTTTAAACAATATATAAAATAATCCATTAATTAATTTTCTCTATTATACCAATACATTAGCCAGATGTCAATTGTTAACAATCTTCAAATATGTATTTTCACCACTTTGAATCAATTTTACATTTATTTTTTGTTTAATTTTCACGTTTTTCTTCTTGTTGTTTTTTTAACAATTTCTTTTTTCACATTAATGCAGTATTATTTTATTCTATTTTCAAAATATTCATGTGAAAATATTTTTATCACGGAAAATTATTAAGAATTTATAGATATTAAATAACTGGAATTTTAATATAGATATTTTATAGATCATACTTCTGGTATACTCATACACTAATTCCCGTACATAGTAAAAGGACCTCCGAGGCAAGCGTCCTCGAAGGTCCTTTGAAGGGAATTGGCAATTTCTTTTGTTGAGATTAATATACTATACTTTCCCTAAAAACACAAATTGTTTGATTTGATATATTCCAACAACTTATAGATAAAATCTATATGCCGTTTTTGTTTGATACGTTTCTCCGGCCTTTGTTATCGGCTGCTGAAAATGTGGTTTATGAATTGCATCCGGGTAATACTGCGTCTCAAAACAGGCTCCGCTTCTTACATGGTAGATTGTTCCGCCTTTTCCAAATACATTGTTCACAAAATTCCCTGTATAAAACTGGATTCCTGGAAGATCCGTGTATACATCCATTCCAATCCCCGTTCCTTCTGCGTACATCGCAGCGGCTTTTTTGAATGTTCCATCATACTTTAGACACCAGTTATGATCATATCCATGACCAAGCTGTACAGCCTCATAATCTGAATCGATTCCTGCACCGATCAATGTCGGATTGCGAAAATCCATTGGTGTTCCTTCAACCGGAACTACTTCTCCCGTTGGAACAGATGTTGCATCCGCTCTTGTGAAAGCCTCTGCATCAATCTGTACATGTTGACGCAGCACATTTCCAGAATCATGTCCCTCCAAATTGAAATAACTGTGATTGGTCATATTTAGAATGGTGTCAGCATCCGGAGTCGCTTCATAGGAAATTTCTACTGCATCTTCTTCTGTTAACTTATATGTAACATAAAGCGTTACATTTCCCGGAAATCCCTGATCCATATGAGGACTTTCCAAAGCCAAACGTATACTATTCTCCATTGTCTCTTCTACTGTCCATATTCTCTGATTTGAAAAATTCAAACCGCTATGAAGATTATTCTCTCCATCGTTTTTTTCGAGGAGATAAGTCGTTCCATTTAGTTCAAAAGAAGCTCCGCCAATCCTGTTAGCATTTCGTCCCACAGTCGCTCCAAAAAATTTATCACTTGCTTCATAACCGCTAACGTCATCAAATCCAAGCACGACATCTGTAAGCCGCCCATTTTTATCCGGAACTACTACATTTACAAGCGTTGCCCCAAAATCCGTAACACTCATGATCATCCCATTCCGATTTTCAAATATATACAGACTTGCCTGCTTACCTGTTTTTGTTTGTCCAAAAGATTTTTTTAACATATTTTTTCCTCTCTTAGTTTACAGTGCATGCACAAATCTCAGGAAAGCTTCTCTTCCTTCTTCCGTACACTTATAAACACCGGCATCTTCAAGTACATGAACAAATACCTTCCCAATCTCTTCTTTCAAAATCTCCATCACGTTTTCGCTATTCAGTTCACTGTGTGCGGTCTGAATTTCTTCTGCCCACTCAGCGTGTTTAGCCAGTATTTCATTTTCACGGATTGATTTTCCGTTGACCATGGCATCTGCCAGAAGTTCCATCTCTGTTTTTAGTCTTGCCGGGAGAACTGCAAGTCCCATTACCTCAATCAAACCAATATTCTCTTTCTTAATATGGTGGTATGCATCTCTTGGATGATACAGTCCCATTGGACGTTCTTCTGTTGTCAGATTGTTCCGAAGTACAAGATCAAGTTCGAACACATTTCCACATTTACGGGCAATCGGTGTAATCGTATTATGCGGTTCTCCGTCTGTTTCAGCCAATATCATTGCAGCCTCATCTGTATAGCTTCTCCATACATGAAGCACATGATCTGCAAGATCAATCAGCCGTTTCTCATCTTCATGCCGTATTCTGAGTACAGAAAGAGGCCATTTCACAATTCCCGCTTCCACATCTTCGTAACCCGGAACAGTTACCGGTTTCTCTATTTCTGCCCTTGCCATAGCAAATGTATAGTGACCTCCCTGAAAATGGTCATGACTTAAAATAGATCCCCCTACAATCGGCAGGTCTGCATTTGATCCGAGGAAATAATGCGGAAACAATTTTACAAAATCAAATAATTTCACAAAAGTATTCCGCTCAATCTTCATTGGCGTATGCTCTCCATTAAACACAATACAATGTTCATTATAGTATACATACGGAGAATACTGGAATCCCCAGCGGCTCTCATTAATCGTAATCGGAAGGATACGGTGGTTCTCTCTGGCAGGATGGTTTAGTCTTCCTGCATATCCTTCATTTTCCACGCAGAGAAGACACTTTGGATAGCTGGAAGCTTTAGCATTTTTCGCTGCTGCAATTGCTTTCGGATCTTTCTCCGGTTTAGACAGATTAATTGTAATATCAATCTCCCCATAATCACTGTCTACTTTCCATTTCATATCTTTTTTTACACGATAACGGCGGATATAATCTGTGTTCTGACTCAGTTCATAATAGTAAGATGTTGCTGCTTCCGGCGATTCTTCATAAAGTTCCCAAAATTTTTTCTGTACCTGCGACGGACGCGGTACGAGACAATTCATTAACTTTGTATCAAATAAATCCCGTTCTGTAATACTGTCTTCAATAATCCCACGTTTCACTGCTTCATTTAACAGCCCCGAAAGAATCTCCTCCAATTCCGGATCTTTGCCCTTTTCTTCTGAAATTTCTTCATAACTGTCTTCCTTCATTAAATCAAGCAAAAGATTTGTTGTATAGATTCTCTCACACTCCGGTGTAAGCCCTGTTCTAATTCCATAATTCACTAAATCTCTAATCTGTTCTGATAACATGTCTCGTCTCCCTTATTCTTTTGTCGGTTTTAGGAAAGCACACGGGCTCCGTCACCGATCTCCACCACATAGAATTCTGCTTCATGTCCAGTCTTCTCACGATAACCATTTCCCACCTGTTCTATAAATGTATCGACTGCATCATTTTTCACAATACTAACCGTACAGCCTCCAAATCCGCCTCCGGTAATTCTTGAACCGACAACTCCCTCAATCTTCCATGCCAGTTCGACAAGCACATCAATTTCTTCACAGGATACTTCATAATCATCTCTCAAAGATACATGTGATGCATTCATTAGCGCTCCAAACCGCTCAATATCATTGTTCTTCAAAGCTTCTACCGCTTTGATTGTTCTCTGATTTTCATATACCGCATGTTTTGCCCGTCTTTGCCTTACCTCAGACTGAATAGCATCTTTCTTCGCTTCAAATTCATCTTCTGTAAGTGCTCCAAGAGATGGAACATCCATTACTTTCTGAAGTTCTTTTAACGCAGTCTCACACTCCTTTCTCCTGTCATTGTACGCAGAACTTACAAGACTATGTTTCACTTTACTATTTGTGATCACAATCTTGGCATCTTCCAATTTGACACTTGCATATTCATAACTCAGATCGCTTGTATCAAGGAAGATCGCATGATCTTTTTTGCCCATTGCACTGGCAAACTGATCCATGATACCACAGTTCATCCCATTATAATTATTTTCTGAATACTGTCCGATAAGGGCAAGATCAGTCATGCTTAAATCATCAAATCCAAACAAATCTCGCAGAACTGTTCCTGTCAAAACTTCAAGAGAAGCAGAAGAAGACAGCCCGGAACCATTTGGAATATTTCCATAGATCAACATATCAATCCCTGACGGCAGCTTATATCCGCGACCCTCAAAAGCCCACATCACTCCCTTTGGATAATTTGTCCATCCGGCTGCTTCATATGGAGTCAGATCATCAAGACTTGTCTCCACAACACCGCTTTTGGGAAAATTCTGAGAATAAAAACGAATCTTTCTGTCCTCACGCCTTCTTGCCACTGCATAAGTTCCAATCGTCAACGCACACGGAAATACATGTCCTCCATTATAATCTGTGTGCTCTCCGATCAGATTCACACGTCCCGGTGCAAAGTAAACGTGAAGTTCTCCTTCCTCTCCGAACAACTCCCGAAATGCTTTGATCAACTGTTCTTTCATATCATATCTCCTTTCATTTATAACAATATTTTTGTTTTAAAACATTTATCTTGGTTTAATGATATCATCCGCTCTTCTTCCTGTCAATGAGGAGCAGCATCTCTTTCTTATTCATAGATAAGCCGCATAACTATATCCTGTGGATAATCTCCAAACTCATCTCCAAAAAGGTTCATTCCGCCCTTTTTTGCTGCATCCGGACTGATGCCGATCTTTACAGAAATATATTCACTTTCTTCTAATTTAAATGCTGAAAGCGATGTATTCGATGTCAGCGCTCCATCCAGATAGCTCCCCTGTGAATCAATCTTCCACACTTTCATCATTCCATACTGACTGTTCTGAGAAGGCCACCATGCCGGTGTGAGCCTTCCTCTTCGGTCTCCGAAATCAGCCGAGCTTCTCCATGTCCCAACCTCAATCTCATTAATCCAAAGTGTAATGTCTGACTCCCAGTTCATATTATATTCATGATCTTCCGAACAGACTTCTGCTGACACTTCGATACTCTTTAATACATTTTTCTTCAGGGATGCATTAGGAAAACGATATTCCAGATATCCATTTCCAAGCCAGATCAATTTTGCCTCTGTCCTTCTCGGATTGTAAAAAACTGCCGGTTCATCTTCAACATCAATGTGTCCGGTCCCTGATACAATACCGCATGTCGGTTCCACATGGTAATCGACAAAATTGCCAATAGGCATTGGGATTGTTTCCGCTTTCTCATTGTTCTTCTCATCCAGACGGATCGCAATACTTCCTACACTCCTGCGGCAGATTTTCATGGAACCGCGCACTGCTGCCTTAAACTCTGTCTCAATCAGTCCAGCTTCTTCCAATACTTTAATATGCATTGCCGCAGAAGAGGAAGGTATTTGAAGCAGCTCTGCAATCTCATTGATATTATAATAACGATTTTCTAGAAGTCCCAAAATTCGAATTCTTATCTCTGAAGAAAGTGCTTTTCCGACAATTGCAAGTTTTTCAGGCTCATTTATATTTAATTTTATATTTTTTTCCACAACTGTCTCCTCGTTTTCTTTTCCTTTTGTTCTGTCATATTTTTTCGATACTTTCATTATTATAAGAATTCTCCATTTCGTCAATGATTTTCTCAAAAATATTGTGATATTTTTGTTAACCTTTGACTAAAAAAAAACTTTTCTTGTTTCTTAGTTTGTTATATATTACAATATTTACAAATGATCATCAAACAGATCTTTTACGAAAAGGAGAGTGATAGTATGAGCAGACTTGAGATTCCTACTCCTAGTAAATCTCAGCTCGTTGTTGAAGGACTTTATAAAGAACTTGAACATAGAATCGAAGCCAGCCCGCCTGGGCTTTGTCCTGTAGATATTACACGGGCATTTTTAGAGCTGTGCCACGCACAGACATGCGGCAAATGTGCACCTTGCCGCATCGGACTTTTGCAGCTGAAACATTTGATCACAGATGTATTGAATGGTGATGCTACTATGGACACATTAGATTTAATGGAAGAAACTGCACTTTCTATCATGCATTCCGCAGATTGTGCCATCGGCTATGAAGCTGCACATATGGTATATAAGAGTCTGATCGGATGCCGTGATGATTACGAACAGCATATTCGTGAAGGACGGTGTACATGTACCTACCATCAGCCGGTACCGTGTGTTGCACTCTGTCCGGCACATGTTGATATTCCTGGATATATTGCCCTTGTTGGGGCAGGAAGATACGATGATGCAATCCGCCTGATCCGCAAAGACAACCCATTCCCAACTACTTGCGGTTTTATTTGCGAACATCCTTGTGAAGCTCGCTGTCGCCGTAATATGGTAGATGATGCAATTAACATCAGAGGTCTTAAGAGGGTCGCTGCTGATTTCGCAGGCAAAGTTCCGCCGCCGCCATGTGCTCCGTCTACCGGAAAACGTGTCGCTGTTGTCGGAGGCGGTCCTGGAGGACTTTCAGCTGCCTACTATCTTCAGCTGATGGGACATCAGGCTACCGTATTTGAAATGCTCCCAAAACTTGGCGGTATGCTTCGTTACGGTA
>JAGZJD010000156.1 GCA_018365895.1 Lachnospiraceae bacterium
TATGCTAACAAAATCGTCACAACGATACTTAGTATCATTAGTACGAGGGAGAGCATTTCAAAATCACTCATAAGTTTGCCCTCCTTTCCAAGATTTCCTATAAAGAGGATTTCTATGTAATCAGAGGGTTCAGTCTCTCTGTTGAAGGACTAACCGCCTACCGTTTTCGAGTAGTGCCTTGTATTATTTTATCAAACTGACTGTCTTGTGACAAGATATTTGAAAGGAAATAAAAACTATGCTTAATTATGAACACGTTAAAGAAGAATTGAAAAAGTGGAAATTTAATTATAAAAATAATATTGTACCTGGACATAGCACTTATAAAGTAAAATGGGTTTTGCCAGCAGCTCCGGTTACGATAATCGCTTCTGAAAAAGTCACCTCATACTTATTTGGATTTGATGAAATGGGAATTTACATTTTCCCTGTTGATGCCAATTATAGTATTTTAGATTGCCTTTTATTAGAATGGAAAGACATTAAAAAATTTGAGGTTAAAAAAGGTCTTTTGCTTGAAAATACTATGAATATTGTAACAAATGAAATGAACGTGTCATTGAAAATAAATAAAACAGTTGCAGGTAATTCATGGGTTAAAGAAAATGTAAAAACTTTAGAAGAATTGAATTATTATAGGAAATAACAGATATGGTAATTATTATTCATATACTAACGGTACTGTTTGCTATAGCATCGTTCATTATTATTAAGAAGAAACGATATAAGGTTATGCCACTGATCAGTTTGATTATATTTATTTCTTTCATTGGGTTTGGAATAATTTCTATTCTATCTTTGGTTGTCCCATACGGAGGAACATTGATTTATCCTTTGGGATCTATTATATTGGGGCTGATATTTATTTTAGTTGGCTTCAATGACTTCTATTCATTGATTAGATGTAAAGAAAAGATAGACGGTGTGTATTGTGGCTACAATACTTATTATGGTGGGAACGGCATTTCTACGCAATCTCCAGTATTTGAATATACATATAAGGGTATTCATTATCGTGAGCAAACAGCACAAAATGTATCTTATAAACAATTAAATAGAAATATGACAGAGGGAAGTGTGTACTGTTTATATATCGATCCTAAGCACCCAGCAGTATTTATTTTTTCACGTAAGATTAATGTGAGCGCTGTCATTGGAATTCTATTTGGGATATTTTTTTTAACCGCTGGTATTGCTATGTTGCTTGCATTTTTACCTGTGTTTTGGAGTGTAATAAGGTAATGTTAAATAAGACTCAAAGCTGATAATTTTGTGTGTGAATGGATACAGTATTATAGTTACTACATAAAATAAAGCAAAAAAGGAATTGTAAATCGTATGAACAAACAGGAACAGTTACAGGAAATATTTGATTACTATAAAGAACAGCCCGACCGCTCCAGTCAAGAGATGGTTGTCGCGCTTTTAAGAGAACTGCAAGAAGTGCAGGGATATATTAGTCCACAATTAAAAGAGCAGGTGTTGGAACTTACCGGAGTAAAAGAAACATTTCTTCAATGCTTGTTTCGGATGTATCCAAGCCTTCACGAGTCCCAAGAAGTACACGAAATCGTTGTGTGTTCCGGAGAACGCTGTGGAAAGAAGAATAGCGGCGAGATTCTTTCGTATCTTAAGAAGACACTCAAAGTAGACAAGCAGGGTGTATCTGAAGATGGAAGATTCAAACTTCGCACGAGAAATTGTCTAAAGCAATGCAGAACGTCTCCCAATCTTATGATAGACGGAGAATTGTATTCGAAGATAGAGATAGAAAATATAAAGAAAATATTAAACGATTTGTAGTGATTGACAACCTCTGTGAGAATAGTATAATTATTCTCTGCAATTAGATTTTACGAGGAGAGGTTAGTTATGGATCAAGATAAAGGATTCCTTGGGAAAGAGCCCATAGGGAAATTGCTTCTTAAGCTGGCGCTGCCTACGGTTGCGGCCCAGCTTATTAATATGCTTTACAATATTGTTGACCGCATTTATATCGGTCATATTCCGGAGATTGGGGCAGATGCACTTACAGGTGTAGGCGTCTGTATGCCGCTCATTATGATGGTATCGGCATTTGCGGCGCTGGTCGGCTTCGGAGGTTCGCCCAGAGCGTCTATTGCTATGGGGAAAAAAGATAATGATTCGGCAGAAAAGATTTTAGGAAACTGCTTTACAACACAGATTCTTGTTTCTTTGGTGTTGACCGTAGTGCTTCTTGTATGGAACCGCGATCTTCTTATGGCGTTTGGGGCAAGTGAGAATACCATTGGTTACGGAACAAGATATATGAATATTTATTCCATTGGAACTATTTTTGTTCAGTTGACGCTTGGAATGAATGCGTTTATCACAGCTCAGGGATTTGCGAGAACAGGAATGCTATCGGTGCTGATTGGTGCAGTGTCTAACATTGTATTAGACCCCATCTTTATTTTTGGTTTAAATATGGATGTGCAAGGCGCGGCACTTGCAACAATTATTTCTCAGGCATTATCCTGTGTCTGGGTGGTATCTTTTCTGTTTGGAAAGAAAACTATTTTAAAGATCAGGAAAGAAAATATGCGTCTGTCAGCAGCCGTAATTCTTCCTTGTCTTGCACTTGGTACATCAACTTTTATTATGCAGGCAAGTGAGAGTGTCATTTCTATCTGTTTTAATTCTTCGCTTCAAAAATTCGGCGGAGATATTGCCGTGGGAGCTATGACAATCCTGACAAGTGTGATGCAGTTTGCCATGCTTCCTTTGCAGGGACTTGGACAAGGGGCACAGCCGATCATCAGCTATAACTACGGTGCCGGAAGCACAAGGCGTGTGAAGGATGCCTTTAAATTGTTGTTGAAGATTAGCCTTGGATACGCACTTTTTCTCTGGGCAATGGTTATGATTCTTCCGGGTGGATTTGTAAGAATGTTTACTTCGGATCTGAAGCTTATAGAATTCACGAAAACAGCACTTCGTGTTTATCTTGCAGCACTGTTTATGATGGGAATTCAGCTGGCTTGTCAAATGACCTTTAATTCGCTTGGAAGAGCAGTGGAATCAATTATTGTAGCGATCACAAGAAAATTTGTATTACTGCTGCCTTTAATTTTTATTCTTCCGCGCATTTTTACAGACAACAAAACGATGGCGGTTTATTTGGCGGAACCAATTGCAGACTTCCTTGCGGTATCTTTCACGATCGTATTGTTTACGATTCAATTCAGGAAAGCGCTTCAGAAAATGCGCGCATAGGAATTTGCAGAGATTTG
>JAGZJD010000157.1 GCA_018365895.1 Lachnospiraceae bacterium
TGCTTCTTTTCCATCGGAATTGCATCCGGCTCTTCTACAATGGTAAACTCCGTGTCTTCAATCCGGAAATGATCCTTTCCATAAGGCGTTTTGGAAGAAGTGTATATGACTGCTTCCTGATCCGAAAGCTCCAGATTTTCTCCCATCATCTCATTATAGTATGATACCGGAGCAAGCTGTACCAGCACCCGGTTAGGGTAAAAGAGACTGCCGAACGCATAGAAGGAAAATCCATCTTTTTCTTTATCCGTCACCATGGAAACAGACTGACACCGGTATCCGTTTTCCTGCCGGATCCCTTGCCGGTTCAGTTCTTCCGCCACTACCGTATCCACAGTCCGGATCGTTTCTTCATTACTTTGCTCAATGGTCAGAATCAGCTCCTTCGGAAACCGGTTTTCCATTATGTTTTCCATTCCCAGATTCAGGCCGACTGTCGTTGAAAGCGTAACCAGTACCATTGTACTCAAAATACAGATATTGGCAAGTCCTACTGCATTCTGCTTCATCCGGTAAATCATGCCGGAGACAGAATGAAAATGTTTCGCCTTATAATAAAAAGATTTATTTTTTCTCAGAAGTTTTAAAAATGCTATACTTCCTGCAACAAACAACGCGTATGTTCCGATAACGACAAGGAGCACCGCTACAAAGAAGACACTGATCGCTTCAATCGGATTTTCTACGATATTGGCCAGTATATAACCTGCCGCGATTGTCACGACTCCGAAAACAGTAAGCAAAATCTTGGTTTTTGGCTCTTTTTCACCTACATTTCCGCCTCTGAGAAGTTCAATCGGATTTGCTTTACGCACCTGAATCAGATTGGATACAAATGCTACAAAAAAAATTACCGCAAAAAGAATCAGGGTCGTGCTGATACTGCTGCCCGTCACTTCATACTGAAGGGATGTTTGATATCCGATAATCTTATAGAGCAGAAGAAACATCAGTCTTCCAAGGATAATTCCGCCAAGAATTCCCGCCAGGATACTGGCGCCTCCGACCATCAAGGATTCCCAGAACATCATAATGGCAATCTCTTTCTTTCCCATTCCGAGAACATTATAAAGGCCGATCTCTTTTCTCCTCTGCTTGATCAGGAAGCTGTTTGTGTAGAAAAGAAATACACACGCGAAGATTGCAACAATGACTGTACCAAATCCGAGAATGCTTCTCATGCTGCCTGCCCCCGGCATTTCTTTAATTCCGGAATTGTCCATGATGATCGACATATCGAAAAACAGCATGATCGTGATGATGCTGGTTACCAGAAACGGAAGATACGACCGTTTGTTTTTCTTCAGGTTGGTGAATGCAAGCCGGATGTAAATCGAGTCATTAACCACCACTTCAAGTGGTGGTTTGCTTTTGCCCCTCCAAAGGGGCATTGTTACCGCTCACCCTACAGGGTGGTGTCGCAAGCATTTTTACTGGTCCGCTTATAAAGCGGTACTTCTTGAATCTTCTTTTCTCGATTCCTCTGCCTGCTCTTTGATATATTTTTGTACTGCTTCATCTGTGATATTACCAATTGTTTCTACGTAATATCCTCTTGCCCAGAACGCTTTATCCCATTTACTTTGCAATTCTGGGTGTCTGTCATATATCATTAGTGTACTCTTCCCTTTCAAATATCCCATAAAGTTTGATATACTGATTTTAGGTGGAATCGCTACACTCAGATGTACATGATCTTTACAGACTGCTCCTGCAATAATCTCCACATTTTTATATTTACACAACGTATCAATAATTTCTCTAACATCTTCTCTCACTTTCCCATATAATATCTTTTTTCGATATTTAGGAATGAATACTATATGATACTGGCATTTCCAACGGCTATGTGATAAACTTCTATTGTCCATTTGGACCTCCTCCTATGCTTGAATTTGGCTTGCGACACCAATTTCATTTTAGCATAGGAGGATTTTTATTAATATCCTTACCGTCTCCAACTACTCTATTCTCCCCAGCATAGCTGGGGGATTAGACTCTTCATTTAATACTTTTGTAACTTCTAATCATCTACTATATAATTTTATTTTTTTCTCTTATTGTCAGATTTTTTTCACAGGTACACGACGTGCTCTGTTTATTGATTTGATAAGTTTTGATACTTTTCCTTTCTATTTTTACTTTTCCCCAGTATTTTCAAGGGTTTCCAGGATTTTTGGTATTTTAAAATGTTGTTATTACAACGATTATCGGGGACGTGTTCCGATGCGTCGGAACACGTCCCCGATAAATTAATGTCCCCGATAAATTACGATAAGTTCTATCGTACAATGCGGTAGTACGTGCGTGAGGTGATTGTGTAAATGATAAAGTATATGGCCGCGAAGGTGAGTGTGACGGCTATGGTGCATTGTGCGAAGATAGTCTGGTTGATAAGGTTCAATGCGCGCATGATATCGACGAGTGCCGGGAAGGCTGCAGCGGTGTGCATTGCTGCCATCAAGAGCGGCAGGAAAAAGACCTGCAGGATTTGTCTTCGGATGGTGGATCGGATTTCGTCGTTGGTCATGCCGACTTTTTTCATGATCTGGTATCGTTCTCTGTCGTCGAATCCTTCTGTAATCTGTTTGTAGTAAATGATAAGTGATGCTGCGATCAGGAAGAGGATGGAGAGGAAGATTCCAATGAACAGAAAGGTGCCGTATTGTTCGTAATAGTGTGCCCTTGCCTGGTCAATGTTGTCGACTGTCATCAGGCGCTCTACGTCTTCAACGAGATTTTCTCTTAATGTTTTGAAAAAGGTATCTTTCTCTGCATCTGTCCCTTCTATATTATAGTAGTATTCGTAGGTAATTTCTCTGCTTCCCGCCCTGGTGTCTGCATAGCGTTCATTGTAAGCGTTCAGGACTGTTTCCATCGATTTCAGATCAGGCAGAATGACAGCCATAAAGTTTGCGTCTGACAGGTAAAGTGCCTCGTTCCAGATGCCGGGATCGTCAACGGTGGTTCTGACGTTCCAGCTTAATTGATCCAGTGTCAGCGTTTCTGAAACCTGGTTTTTGTTTTTTTCATAAACAGCCGCCTCTCCCTTCGCCAGGTCCAGTTTTTCTCCTGTGTTTTTGCTGTAATCGTCCTGTGTCAGGAATGCAAATACATAAAGTTTTGAGGCATCTGCCTGTTCTCCGTCGGACAGTGTAAATGTTCCGTTTGCTTCCTGAAATCCTGCCATCCACAGCTGCTTGTACCCGAATCCTTCCGTTACCTTG